>NZ_JAUKPK010000012.1:0-254155 GCF_030499455.1 Enterococcus sp. B2E4 | reverse complement strand
TTTAGGAATTCATTTAGTCATTTGGCACATGTAATAATATACCAACTAAATCCCTTGCGGTCAATCATTTTCTATGGCTTTTTTCAATTTTTACAAACCCGTCTAATCGCATTGGATCCAGCTTTTATCGTTCGTATTTAATCCGTTTTCTGGCAACTATCCTGGCGTTTTTCCCTCTAATTCCTCGCTGTTTTTCTCCCTGATCCAGCAGACAAGAAAAAAAGCCGCCCATCTCTTGCGAGTGGACGGAGTTTTTTTATCTCATTGTTGGGAATAATAAAACGTCGCGAATCGATTGCGCATCTGTCAACAGCATCACTAAGCGATCGATCCCGATCCCTAATCCACCAGTTGGCGGCATACCGTATTCAAGTGCTTCTAAGAAATCTTCATCCACCCCATGGGCTTCATCATTTCCTGCTTCGCGCTCTTTTTCTTGCCCTTCAAAACGTTCTCTTTGATCGATTGGGTCATTTAGTTCCGTGAAGGCATTCGCAAATTCACGACCAACGATAAATAATTCAAAGCGGTCGGTAAAGCGTTCATCTTCTGGATTCTTTTTCGCTAATGGCGAAACTTCCACTGGATGACCGAAGACAAAGGTTGGCTGCTGTAACGTTTCTTCAACAAATGTCTCAAAGAATTCATTGATGATATGGCCAACAGTCATGGCATCAGTGATTTCAACATGATGTTCTTTCGCTAAGCTGCGGGCTTCTTCAACGGACATTGGTTGCCAGAAATCAACACCTGTTTGATTTTTGATTGCATCGACCATATGGATTCGTGCAAAGTCGCTAGCTAGATCGACTTCTTGTCCATCGTATTGGATCGTTGCTGTATGCAAGACTTTTTCAGCAGCATTACGGATAATGCCTTCGGTCAGATCCATCACATCTTTGAAATCTGTATATGCCGTATACGCTTCTAACATCGTAAACTCAGGATTATGGGTCGTATCGATCCCTTCATTTCGGAAAACGCGGCCGATCTCATAGACTTTTTCCATGCCGCCCACGATCAATCGTTTTAAGTGAAGCTCAAGAGCGATCCGTAAATACAGATCCATGTCTAAGGCATTGTGGTGGGTAATGAAGGGACGAGCCGCTGCACCACCTGCTTGATTATGCAATACTGGCGTTTCGACTTCGATATACCCATGACCGTCAAGGTAACGACGAATTTCGCTGATGATTTGGCTTCGTTTCATGAAACGATCAAAGCTTTCTTTATTACTGATCAAATCCAAGTAACGTTGACGGTAGCGTTGTTCTACGTTCGTCAAGCCATGGTATTTGTCAGGCAATGGACGCAATGCTTTTGATAAGATCACGATTTCTTTGGCTTTGATGGTCACTTCACCGGTATCGGTCTTCATGATTTCACCAGATACGCCGAAGAAATCACCTAAGTCTGCGTGTTTGAATACTTCGTAAGGTTCATCCCCTACTTGGTCTTTACGTACATATATTTGAATACGGCCTTCGCGGTCTTGTAAATGCGCAAAACCAGCCTTACCTTTTCCACGTTTTGTAACGATTCTTCCTGCAATGCTTGCTGAAAGATTCATTTCGGCTAATTCTTCTTTGGTTCTTTGATCAAATAACTCATGTAACTCGGCAGAATTATGGGTGCGTTCGAATCGCTTGCCAAAAGGATCAATGCCTTCTTCCCGTAGTTTTTCCATCTTTTCACGGCGAACCAACATTTGATCATTCAATTCTTCTTGTGTTTGTCGTTCCTCTGTCACGAGTTTTCCTCCATTCTTAACTTGGGTTTCCTTCTTATAATGCCAATGATGACGCAAAAAATCAAGCCGAACTTTCGAATCGACTTGATTTGTTTCTTATTCCTTAAGAGTTGCTAGCGGCTGTTTTTCGGTCTTTTCCACAAATGCATCTAATAAATCAAAAATCGTCTGCTTATCTTCCGCTTGATTGATTGCCGCTTTGACTTTGGCTGCCCGCGAAATACCTTTTAAGTAGTACGCAGCATGTTGGCGGAATTCTCGCGAAGCGATTTTTTCCCCTTTTAGATCAGCCAACCGTTCTAAATGAAGTTTCGCTGTCGAAATTTTTTCTCGTGGTGTTGGTTCCGGCAATAACTCGCCTGTCTCCAAGTATTGCTTGGTGCGGTGGATCATCCACGGATTGCCTAACGCTGCCCGTCCGATCATCACTGCATCTGCACCGACTTCTTCCAACATTCGTTTGGCATCTTCAGGGGTTTTGACATCGCCGTTGCCCATAAAGGGAATCGTGATACTTTGCTTCACTTGTTTCAACACGTCCCAATCAGCCGATCCTTCATACATCTGTACACGGGTTCTGCCATGCATACCGATCGCTGCGGCACCCGCTGCTTCTGCGGCTTGGGCATTCTCAACTGCAAAGACGTGCTGCTCATCCCAACCGATCCGCATTTTGACGGTAACGGGCTTGTCGATCGCACTGGAAACAGCATGGACCATTTCATAAACCTTGTCGGGATCTAAAAGCCACTTCGCACCAGCTTCTGCTTTGATGATTTTGTTTACAGGACACCCCATGTTGATATCAATGATATCGGCAGTTGTGTTTTCTGCGACAAATTGCGCTGCTTCTACTAAGGATGCTTTATTCCCACCAAAAATCTGAATACTAAGAGGATGCTCGGTCTCGTCAATAAACAGCATCTCAAGGGTCTTCTTGTTCCGAAGTTGAATCCCTCGATCACTGATCATCTCACAGACGACTAAACCCGCGCCAAATTCTTTGACTGTCACACGAAACGCAGAATTGGTGATCCCTGCCATTGGCGCAACGACGACGCGGTTAGGAATCTCAACCGAGCCGATCTGCCATGTCTGTCTATCTTTCACTTACGCTTCCGCCTCTTTCTTCAATGCCGCCAATTCCGTTTCATCAAAATGATACTTGTTGCCACAAAACGAGCAGACTGCCTCTGCCCCGTGGTCTTCATCGATCATCGCTTGGATCTCATCAGCCCCTAAGGTGATGATCGCCGTCGCAAATTTTTCTTTCGTGCAATCACAATGGAACTGAACTGGCATTTTTTCTAGTACTTCGATCGTCGTATCTGGCAACAATGTCGCTAAGATCTCTTCTGGTGATTGTCCTTCATCGATCAAGGTTGATACTCGAGGCAATTCTCCCAAACGTTTTTCGATGGCATCAATGATCTCTTCACTGGCACCAGGCATGATCTGCAGCATAAAGCCACCGGCTGCCCGAATCGAATCATCGGTTTCTACTAATACACTCAGACCAACAGCAGAAGGAATCTGTTCTGACACTGCTAAATAATAAGTAAAGTCTTCCCCAAGCTCCCCAGAAACGATCGGTGTTTGTCCAGAGAAGGGTTCTTTTAGCCCTAAGTCTTTGATCACGGTAAAGATCCCTTGGTCACCCACTGCGCCCCGAACGTCCAATTTTCCTTGAGGGTTCAACGGCAGACTGATCTGCGGATTTTTTATGTATCCTTTTACGTCCCCACGGCCATTGCTGTCTACGACGATTGCCCCAGCAGGACCATTTCCTTGAATTTTGACGGTCAATTTGTCTTCCCCTTTTAAGGTACTGCCTAATAACAAACTTCCCACCATCGCTCGCCCTAAAGCAGCGGATGCCGTATTCCATGTTTCATGGCGTCGTTGTGCTTCGGCGATCGTTTCTGTTGCCGATACTGCATATGCTCGGACGAAGCCGTCATATGCGAGTGCTTTTACTAAATAATCCTTCATCTTGATTCTCCTTTTTATTCATTAATGAATCATACTAGGAAGCGCCGCTTTTTTCAACTGAATGTGTTTGAATTTAAGGAAAGTCTTCTTAAATAGAAACAAAAAGGCACCGAGTTCCCTCGGTGCCTTGATACGTCTTGTTTTAGGCGTTATCATCTTTGTTTTCTTGATCAGTCGGTTGGCTTTCGCTATTGCGGCGAACGTCTTCCAATTGTTGATCAAAATCGTTTGATGGTGCATCTTCGCTGTGTTTTTCTGCAGCTTGCTTCTCTGCATCTTTTTCTTCCAGCGCACGTTTCGCTTCTTCAAACGTTTGAGCTTTTTCACTAGGATACTCAGAGCTTTCGGTTCCTTCAGGCATTTTGCCTTCTTCAAACAAGGATTTGATTGCTTTGGCATCTAATGTTTCATGTTCAAGCAGTTTTTCAGCGATCAATTTGTGCTGTGCACGGTGTTCTTCAATGATTTCACGGGCTTTTTGATGAGCATCCATTAAAATCTTGCGAACCTCTTGATCGATTTCAAAGGCAACTTGTTCAGAGTACGCTTTTGTTTGACCATAATCACGACCAACAAAGACTTGATGGTTTCCTTCATATTGAACTGGACCTAACTTGTCACTCATTCCATATTCTGTCACCATACTTCTTGCAAGCGCAGTTGCTTGTTCAAAGTCATTGGAAGCACCCGTTGATTGTACACCGAAGATGATTTCTTCAGCCGTACGACCACCAAGCAACCCAACGATTTGTTCAAACATATCTTCTTTGGTCATCAAGAATTGATCTTCTTTCGGCAAGGCGATCATGTAACCACCCGCACGTCCCCGAGGAATGATCGTTACTTTGTGTACCACACGGGCACGACTCAAGACTAACCCAACAATGGTATGTCCTGCTTCATGGTAAGCAACCATTTCACGTTCGCGTTTGTTGATGACCCGGTCTTTCTTCGCAGGACCAGCGATCACGCGGTCTTCTGCTTCATCGATATCTGAAGCATCGATTTTTTTCTTGTTACGACGAGCAGCAACTAATGCAGCTTCGTTCAAGACGTTTTCCAGATCCGCACCAGCAAAGCCTGGTGTTTGTTGGGCAACGACTTTCAAATCAACATCATCTGATAAAGGTTTGTTGCGGGCATGGACACGGAGGATCGCTTCACGACCTTTCACGTCTGGACGACCAACCAAAATCTGACGGTCAAAACGACCTGGACGTAGCAACGCTGGATCTAAAACATCCGAACGGTTCGTTGCGGCAATGACGATCACGCCTTCGTTTCCATCAAAACCATCCATTTCAACCAATAACTGGTTCAATGTTTGTTCCCGCTCATCATGTCCGCCGCCCATACCGGCACCACGTTGGCGACCGACTGCATCGATTTCATCGATAAAGATGATGGCTGGTGCATTTTTCTTCGCTGTTTCAAATAAGTCACGCACCCGGCTTGCACCGACACCGACAAACATTTCAACGAAATCTGAACCAGAGATCGAGTAAAACGGTACGCCAGCTTCACCAGCAACGGCTTTGGCTAGTAATGTTTTCCCGGTTCCTGGAGGCCCCTCAAGTAAGACACCTGCTGGGATACGAGCACCTAATTCAACGAAGCGTCGAGGATCTTTCAAGAATTCCACGACTTCGACAAGCTCTTGTTTTTCTTCTTCTGCACCGGCTACGTCTGAAAAACGCACGCGGTTGGCTTTTTTATCCGCTTCTTTGGCTTTTGATTTGCCAAAGTTCATCACACGGCCGCCACCGCCACCGCCGCCACCTTGTTGGCTCATCATCATGTAGAAGAAGAAAATGATGATCACAAGTGGTAAGAAGCTAACCAAAAGCGATAACCAAATGCCGCTGTTGGATTCTTCTTCGATCGTGGTTTTGACCCCTTCTGCCGAGGCCAAACTGGTGACTTCGCTTAGTGTGGAATCATTCGGTAAAATGATCGTTGAAAAGCGGGTCGAACTCGCCTGTGTATTGCCTAAAACAGACAAGCTGTTGTCATTGCTGACGGTTTGTTCTTCATTGTATTCACCCACGATTCGATACACACCGTTAGCGGGTTGAACAGTAAACTGTTTGATCTTCCCGTCTTTCAGTTGCTCTGTAAACGTGGAGTACTCGATCGTTGGGGTCTGCTGATTGCCATTTCCAAAAATGAAATAAACGACCATGACCATCGCCAACAAGACAAGTACATAATATAAGGTATTTTTTACCATACCGTTATTTTTCTTATTCATGCGTACCTCCCTGGCTATTTTGTTTTATCAATCCTGACCATTTAATTGTATCACAATTGATTTAGAACAGTCACTAATTTGACTGATAAACACTAGGTTTTAAGACGCCAACGTAAGGTAAGTTTCGATATTGCTCTGCATAGTCCAGTCCATATCCAACAACAAACTCATTTGGCACATCGAAGCCGACATAATCTGCATCGATCTCAACAACACGACCTTCTGGCTTATCTAATAACGTTACAATTTTCACTGATTTCGCTTTACGGTATTTGAATAGATCCACCAGATAAGCCAATGTGCGACCGCTGTCAATGATGTCTTCAACGATCAAGAGATCACGGCCCTCAACATTTGTATCTAAATCTTTGATGATCTTGACTTCTCCAGATGAAATCATGGCATTGCCATAACTTGAGACATCCATGAAGTCTAACTCCAAGTAACAATCCATCTCACGAACGATGTCTGCCATGAAAGGAACGGCACCTTTCAGCACACCTACGACTAGAGGATTTTTATCCGCATAAGCCGCCGTTAATTCTTGACCAAGTTCCACACAACGATTTTTGATTTCGTCACGGGAAATCAAAATTTTCTCAATATCTTTATCTAGCATAAAGTTCTCCTTCCAACTCTTACTTCTGATATTTATAAAGAAGTATGTAGTGTATTTTATCAGTTTCTGGCGCAATACTCAAATAGGAAAATGCATGAGGTAGTAAGGCAATCACCTGTTTATCAAGGTTTGTGACGACCCAACTTTTTTCTCGCTCTTCATTAGGAATTTTTGAATCGATAAAAAAACGACTGATCTTTTTGGTCAGGCCACGTGCCAAGCGGATTCGGTCTCCTGGCTGACGCTTACGGACGATCAGCTCAGAGGAATAGTTTAGCGGTAAATCTTGGGAAAACTCTGACCAATTTGTGATTTTTTTGGGAATATGCTGTTCATTTATCGGAAAATACCCAATCCATTCCTTTTCAGAAAGATAGATCCCCTCCCCTAAAACCAGCCGCTGACTAACTTCTGTCAACGGCGCTGCAGGCTTTTGGGGAACAGTAACAGGTTCCAATAACAATTGGTCATAACTGCGCCGCAGCTGCCACTGTTTGTGCAACGCCAATTGCCATTGCCCTTTCTTTTCATCTAGCAGACGCAATACCTGTGGCAGCTGTTTTTGATTGAGGGGCTGCTTCGTAAAAGCCTCTGCTTGCTGTAAAAATCCCGCATAGAAAAAATAACGTTGCGCCGGCGAAAACGTCGGCAGCTGTTGCAGATCGATCACTAAGCGAGCAGCTTGCTGTTGAACGAACGCAGACAACCATTGTTGCTGCTCTTGTTGGATCAGCTGATTGGCGAACTGTACTTCTTCAGAAAGCTGTTGAAAATGTGGCAGCAGCTGCGGATTTTCCGCTTTTAAGGCTGGCACTACTTGCTGGCGTAGTCGGTTTCGCAAATACAGCGGTTCGTGATTGCTTTCGTCTTCAAAGTAGGGAATCTGCTGTGCTTGCGCATAGTCGTAAATCGCTGCCTTGCTGACAGTAAGCAGTGGACGCAACAAGACCCCTGTGTGAAAAGGCTGCTGCTGTTGCATCCCGCCAGCCGATCGCAAGCGACCTTCTCGCATCATCTTCATCAACATCGTTTCTACTTGGTCATCACTGTGATGAGCAGTTAGCAAAACATCATAGCCTTCTTGGGACATGACATCGGCAAAAAACGTATAGCGAAAGTCGCGAGCGCTAGCTTCTACGCCGGTTTCTGGCGGATTTTCCCAACACCGCTCATAAAAAGGAATGCCGCGTTCTTGGCAGTACTGCCGTAAAAAAGCCGCTTCCTTGGCAGATGCTGGACGCAATTGATGGTTTACATGTGCCACGCCAAAACATGGCTCTTTTTGCATTTCGGGAAACAACTGACAAAAGATCTGCAACAAGACCATCGAATCGACGCCCGTCGATACCGCCAGCAAAAAGCGTCGGTTTTTATCAGGATCGATGGCAGTGAGTTGCCCTCGAACGGTTTGAATGACCATCGTTTGACCTCCTTCTCATATGGTACTCCCACAAGAAAGAAAGCTGAAACAAAACGAACCAACAGTTTTGTTCCAGCTTTTTCCAACTTGCTATTCATGTTTAGTTACGGCGTCCGCCGCGGCCACCGCGTTTTCCTTCTGTATTTCGACGTAATGACGAAAGACGATCATCACTATCTTTTAGAAAAGAACTCATCAATGAATCGAAGTCTTGTTTATTTACATTCGTATTTTGATTGCGTGAAAAAGATTTTTTCGGATTTGGTCGATTGAATTCTTTTTTCGGGTATTCACGTTTTTCTTCCGGTTTATCTTCTGCTTTGCGGATCGATAGGCCGATTTTTCCATCGTTGCCGATTGCCGTAACAAGTACTGTCACTTCATCCCCAACAGACAACACGTCGTGAATGTCTTTGACGAATCCGTTTGATACTTCACTGATATGCACCAAACCAGTTTTCCCTTCACCAAGATCAATGAACGCACCAAAATTTGTAATACCAGACACTTTGCCCTTTAGTTTCGCTCCAACTTCGATTGACATATAAAAAATGTTCCTCCTAATTTTTACCCATTTAAAATAATTCAAACTACTGCGCTGAGTAGGTATGACATTGCTTAATCTTGTGACTCTGTGGATGATGATTCTTGTCCACTTTGCGAAGAACGCTCATTGGTGTTTTGAGAATCCGTCCCGTCTGGCAAGACTGGATAGATTTTTTCACCATCTTTTGAGTAGAAGAATCGGCTGCGTGCCAATTTTGCCACATACTCATCGTCTTGCAGCAAGGCAACGTCTCGCTCCAGTGAAGCCACCTTTTGTTCTGCCTCTTTTTGTTCGGCGACTGTTTCCGCCTTATATTCCTTTAGCTTTTGCAGGCGCATTTGATCGTTGAACATTTGAATCCCTACGATCGCAAATATCGCTAATGCCGCCACGAAAAACGCCACCAGCCGACGTCGGCGAAACACGACTTGCCGCCGCTCTTTTTCAAACTTGGCAAATTGCTCTTTCGCATAATCGGTCTGCAATAGTTCTATTTTTTTATTTGATTCTTTTGCCACCTGAACTCGCTCCCGTCGCTGTCTTTGTTTTTTACATTATACCAACATCCGCAAAGCTTGTCTAACTGAAAATGCCGTAAAAATCAAGCATTTTCTGAGATTCTTTCCTCTGAAACGATCTCATACATTTTTGCAGCGTCTTCTTTTTTCGTCGATTCATGCAATTCATTGACTTTTACTTCCAAGACCTTATTCCCGAATTGAATGCGCATGGTATCGCCTACTTTGACGTCACTGCTTGACTTGGCTAATTTGCCGTTGATCTGAATGCGTCCCTTGTCTGCCACTTCTTTGGCCACAGAGCGACGCTTGATGATGCGGGAGATTTTAAGAAATTTATCTAATCTCATGTTTTTCACCTCTTCTTAATAGTTTCTTTCCAAATGGAACTAACAGCCATTCGCGAATCGTTAACAATTTGATTTTGATCGCTGCCCCGATAAAGGCTGCGCCTCCCAGACCGACACCGCCTAGGCAAAAAAGCAGTGCCTGTAGTCGATGGGTCAAAGGACCGTTCAATAAGATCGCAACGAAGCTATAATATAAGAATAGCACGCTTGCCATGATCCCTAAACAAATAAATAGTTTTTTTCCATAATTTCCTTCATGCCAAAAGTGATTGATGCTGCTTTGTGCTCGACGCTGTTCGGAAACCACAAAACAGCATAAGGTCGCGCCTAACCCCAACAGTGTACTGATACTCGCTCCTGCAGTCCCATAAGAAGCAGTCAGCGGCCACATCGATAGACATTTGATCAAAAGACCGATCCCCGCAGCGAGCAAGCCGAAGGTATAGGTATTGCGACTTTGTTGAATGCTTTGATAGGCTTGGATCGTCGCCATCAGAGCGATAGAAAAGACAAACAATACCAGCGCCGCATTGCCAGAACCGTCTTTGAATAAGGCAAAGTTAATATAAGGCAGCAAAATCGCTAAGCCCACGGCGGAAGCCGAAGCAATCCCGATCGTCAGGCGCAAATACATTTTTGCCGACTTTTCAAACAGCTGCTGATTTTTTACCGTCAAATACTTGGTCAACGTTGGTAAAAACGTCGAGCTTAACGCCATCGCCACCACAAGACCTAGTTGGACGAGGGGTTGTCCGCGATCATAGATCCCTTTTGAAATTCGGGCTGCTTGTGCCGTCACCCCCCCCGCTTCTAGCGCATTGGTCAATAAAAACGAATCCGCTAACTGGAACAAGATCAAATAGCCGCTATAAATCGTCAACAGACCGCCTTCTAAGAAGAACCGTTTCTTCAACGAGGCGGATAAACCAGCGGGATTTTCTCCTGTACTGGTGACCGGTTTGTGCCATAGCGACAGGCGTTTGCCGTTGATTTGTCGGCTATAATAACTTAAGATCCACCACGCCGCAAGGCCCCCGACTAAGGCACCCATCATGGCGACAGTCCCCGTTTGATAAATCGTCCAGCCCAATTGCTGGAAAGCTGCCGCAGCACCTAAAATCACACCAACTCTAAGCAGCTGCTCTACGACTTGGGAAACTGCTGTCGGCACCATTTGCAAATTTCCTTGAAACATTCCTCGATAAAAGGTCAAAGGCGGGACAAATAAGAAGGTAAAAGAAACGACTCGAATCAAGCCCGCCAGTTGGTGGTCCCCCATCACTTGTGCGATCGGACCAGCAAATAAAAAGGTCACCGCCCATAAACCGATCGCAGACCAAAGTACGAAAGGCGTCAACGCTTGCAGCCGTTCCTTGCTTTTCAAAGGATCGGGTTCTTCAGCGACGATGCGGGAGATAAACTGTGGCAACCCTGACAACGCTAACGTCATCGCCAATCCATAAATCGGATAGACTTGTTGATACACATAAAACCCTTCGTCCCCTACCAGGTTCTGAAAAGGGACCCGATAAACGGCACTTAAGATTTTTGCGATAAAGGAAGCGATCGTTAAAATAAACGCCCCTTCCATCGTACGCTTCAATTGTGATTTCGGCATCCCGCTGGTTCCTTTCTAGCCTTGGCTGGCGTATTTTTGTTCCCGTAACGCTTTGACAAAATCTTGGATTTCTAATAGCCAGGTGCTTTCCTTCATCACTGGCGGAATCTGTAATTTGATGGTCATTTGCTCATGATCGACACCCATCGTGGCTTTTAATTTAGTAGCTTTCAATGCTTCAAACAGCTGCTCCACCGAATAATTTTTCGTGCCGACTTTACTCAAAGTAAACGACACCGTCTGCTGCTGCTTGCGGATAGTTTCTAACAAGGCACGATCGCCGTTCATTTTGATCTCGCCCACCGTTAAGAGATGTGCCACTTCTACAGGGTATTCACCGAAACGGTCTAACAGATCATCTTGAAGTTCATCAACTGCTTCTTGGGATTCCAGCTCACGAATTCGTTTGTAGATCTCGATTTTTTGCCGTTCGTCTTCAATATACGAAGTCGGTAAGTAGGCATCGATCCCCAGATCGATCTCGACGGTCGTTTTTTCTGTTTGGGTATTTTTCCCTTGTTTCCGAGTGACTGCTTCAGACAGCATTTGCGAGTACATGTCAAACCCGACTGCATCGATAAAGCCGTGCTGCTGCGCCCCCAATAGATTACCCGCTCCACGAATCGAAAGATCTCGCATCGCGATTTTGAAACCTGACCCCAACTCGGTAAAGTCCTTAATGGCTTGCAGGCGTTTTTCACTGACTTCATTCAACACTTTTTGCTGTTCATACATGAAATACGCATAGGCGACCCGATTGCTTCGACCGACACGGCCACGCAGCTGATACAACGTCGAAAGTCCCATGTAATCGGCATTTTCCACAAACAACGTATTGGCATTGGGAATATCCACACCGGTTTCAATGATCGTCGTCGTCACCAACACATCGTATTGCCCTTCAATAAAGTCAAATAAGGTGTTTTCCAATTGGATCTCGGTCATTTGCCCGTGGGCATAAGCGATTCGTGCGTCTGGCACTAACGCCTGCAGTTCTTCGACTTTTCGCTCGATCGTATCGACACGATTATAGAGATAAAACACTTGACCTCCCCGTGCCATCTCCCGTTGGATCGCTTCTCGCACCGCTCCTGGATTCATCTCCATCACATAGTTTTGGATCGGGTAACGATTTTCTGGTGGTGTTTCGATCACAGATAGGTCCCGTACCCCCAGCATCGACATATGCAATGTTCGTGGGATCGGCGTTGCCGTCAACGTCAACACATCGACTTGCGAACGCAGTTGTTTCAAGCGCTCTTTGTGTTTAACCCCAAACCGTTGTTCTTCATCGATCACCAACAAGCCCAAATCAGCAAACTCGACATCTTTTGACAATAATCGGTGGGTCCCCACCAAAATATCGACTTGCCCTTTGCGCACTTGCTCGATCGTTTCATTCTGCTGTTTTTTCGTCCGGAAACGACTCAGTACCCCAACATTGACGGGGAATCCTTCAAAACGATCGACCATCGTTTCATAGTGCTGCTGCGCCAAGATCGTTGTCGGTACTAAGAAAGCCACTTGTTTGCTTTCTTTGATCGCTTTAAAAGCAGCCCGCAGCGCCACTTCTGTTTTCCCAAAACCAACATCCCCGACTAACAAGCGGTCCATCGGCTTTTCTTTTTCCATATCCCGCTTGATCTCTGCCGTACTGCGCAGCTGATCATCGGTTTCCGAATACGGAAAGGCATCTTCAAATTCTTTTTGATAGGCATCGTCTGGTTGAAAAGCATAGCCTTTTTCTGATTCGCGTTTGGCATACAATAAAATCAAATCATCTGCGATGTCTTCAATTTTAGCCGTCACTTTGCGCTTGGTCTTCGCCCACTCGCTGCCACCCAATTTATTGATTTTCGGTGTTTTCGATTCGGAAGCCACATATTTTTGAATCAAATTCAATTGGGTGACTGGAATAAAGAGCTTGTCTTCGTTTTGGTACAAGATCGTCATGTAATCTTGGTGGACGCCATCGACTTCTAAGGTTTCCATGCCGATGTACTTCCCGATCCCATGATTCGCATGGACGACATAATCGCCCGCTTTTAACTCATTGTAGCTTTTGAGCCGTTCCGCATTGGTGACATTTTGCCTGCGGGCTCTTTTTTTGTTCATCTTTTGGAAAATTTCTTTTTCCGTAACCACCACTAGCTTGTCTTGCGGCATTTCAAAGCCGCTTTGCAAACGTTCCACCACGATTTGGGTGCGTCCTGTAAACAGGCGGTCTTGTTGCGTCTGCACGGCATAGATATCATGATCTCGCAGATCTTGCTCTAACTTCTTGGCCCGCTCTTGATCACTGACCAGAAAAATCACCGTCTGCTGCTGCTTCTCCCAGCGATCGATTTCAACTTTCAAGAGACCCATTTGGCTGAAAAACTGCTGCATCGGCCGATATTGGAATTGATGGATCGCTTGGAAGCGAATGTTCCCCATTCCTTTTTGGAATAAAGAAAAGAAGCTGGTCACAAAGGTTTCTTTTTGCAGCAGCTGATGGACATCGATCCCGAATTGCTGTTCAGAAAAGACTCGCAGCTCCGCTAATTTTTGGGTATGCCACTCCGCCTCTTCCCGTTCGATCTCACGATTGGTCTCCATGATCCGAGCATAATCATCGATCATCAAAAAGGCATCTTCAGAAAAATAATCTAAGACGCTCGTTTGCTGACGATACAGCAAATCCGTGTAATAACGGGCACTTTCACCAGGAATCCCCGCTTGCCATTGAGAAACCAACTGGCCAAAATAATCTTCTAAAAAGGCGCGATCGGTTGCTTCTTTGGTGACTGCCAACCGTTTGTTCAATAATTCTTGCAGCTGCTTTTGCCCCGCCGCTAAATCTTCCGCTGAGAAAACCAATTCAGTAGTGGGTAAAATAGCCACTTGCTGCAGCGTTTCCACTGAGCGTTGCGTTTCCACGTTGAAAGAACGCATCGAGTCGATTTCTACATCGAATAACTCGATCCGTACGGGATATTCGGCGTTTAATGGATAAATATCGAGGATGCTCCCACGAATACTGAATTCGCCAGGTTTGCCAATCATTGACTGACGTTCGTAGCCCATCAAGATCAATTGTTGCGGCAAACGCTCTAAATCGATCTCATCGCCGATTTGCCATTGGAATTGGTTGGCTAACCAGGTTTTCTTTTCAGGCAAATACTTTCGCAAAGCCGCCACCGGCAACACATAGATCCCGGTTTTTCCTTGCGAAACAGCATTCAGCGCTGCCACGCGTTCTTCTCGTGCTTCTGGTGAAGAAAAAGCCATTTCGGCTGACAACACTTCATCCACTGGAAAAACATAGACATCTTCCGTCACATTGCGCAGATCTTCGGCTAGTTGATTTGTATAATAGAGATTTGGGGTCACGACGATCACTTGTTTTTGAAATGCCTGATACACACCAGTGATCGCTAATGTTTTTGCCGATCCAGCTAGACCGGTCAGTAATTGCCGGGGGGCCTGTTCACGTAAACCTGTATGCCAAGCCGCCACTGTCGGCACTTTATTTATTAATTCAATTAAATCCATCTCGGCCCTCCTTAGTTAAATCGATTCATTGTGGCAAGAAAGTCGCCGTTGGTCAAGTAATCACTACTTGCCTCGACCGCTTTATCAATACTTTGTAAAACGATGGGCAGATCGTCTTTTGCAAAAGGACTCAGGACATGATTGACCACGGTTTGTCCTGGACGTGGACGATCGATCCCGATTTTGATACGGTCAAAGACTGTTGAATCCAAATGAGCGATCAAACTCTTGATCCCATTGTGGCCACCTGCACTGCCTTTTTGGCGCAAACGAATTTTCCCTAATGCTAAATCGAGGTCATCATAGACCACCACTAGTTCTTCTTGGTAGATGCCAAAATAGGTCATCAACGGGCCTACCGCACGACCGGATTCATTCATGAAGGTTTGTGGTTTGACCAAAAGGATTTTTTCACCATTCAAGAAAAACTCTGCCACCTCTGCTTCAAAAGCCGACTTTTTAAAGGTTGCTTGGTACTTTTGTGCCAACGCATCCACTACCATAAAGCCAACATTATGTTTGGTTTTTTCATATTTTTTGCCAGGATTTCCCAAGCCTACAATCATTTTCATTTTTTATTTACGCTCCATTATTTCTAGTTTCAAGCTGATTCTTCATCTATTTTATCGGTTTTCTTATCCAAACACAAAATACTGGGCACACAAATGCGCCCAGTTCTTTTGCTTAGGTAATTATAACACGAAATGGACTGTTATGGTGGCACCCTCTTGCTCAGTTTTTATCTTTCTTAACGAATCTTAATAAAACCTTGATATATCTTCTTTTTGACGTAATAACAAAGAAAGCATTTACAACTGAAACAGCGATATTTTGTGTAATATTGTTGTGCAAATCACATGACAAACATACTTGAAAATGGTAGGATGATAGCGAGTAAAACAATTATGCGGAAGGAATGATACACAGATGACTGCAAAAACGAACAAAAAAGATCACCAAAAGGTAATTCTTGTTGGAGACGGTGCGGTTGGTTCTAGTTACGCGTTTGCGCTGGTGACCCAAAACATTGCGCAAGAAGTCGGAATCATTGATATAAATACAGCAAAAACAGAAGGCGACGCAATTGACTTGTCCCATGCTTTGGCATTTACTTCCCCTAAAAAAATCTATGCCGCTTCTTATGAAGATGCACATGATGCTGATTTAGTCGTTATTACTGCTGGTGCGCCTCAAAAACCAGGCGAAACCCGTTTAGACTTAGTTCATAAAAACTTGAAAATCAACCGTGAAGTAGTTACCCAAATCGTTGATTCAGGCTTTAACGGAATTTTCTTAGTTGCAGCAAACCCAGTCGATATTTTGACTTATTCTACTTGGAAATTCTCAGGCTTCCCGAAAGAACGCGTTATCGGTTCAGGTACCTCATTAGACTCTGCCCGTTTCCGTCAAGCATTGGCTGAATTGGTCGATGTCGATGCCCGTAACGTCCATGCCTATATCTTAGGGGAACACGGCGATTCAGAATTCCCTGTTTGGTCTCATGCCAACGTAGCTGGCCTACAAATCTATGAATGGGTCAAAAATAACCCAGACATCGATGAAGAAGCAATGGTCAACATTTTCTTCAGTGTTCGTGATGCAGCCTACACCATCATCGAGAAAAAAGGTGCGACTTTCTATGGGATCGCGGTAGCCTTAGCACGAATCACTCGCGCGATCTTAGACGATGAAAATGCTGTTTTACCATTGTCTGTGTACATGAACGGCGAATACGGCTTAAACGACTTGTACATCGGTGCGCCTGCAGTTATCAACGCCCAAGGGATCCAAAAAGTGATTGAGATCCCATTGACGGATGGTGAAAAAGACCGGATGGCCGCTTCGGCAAAACAATTAAAAGATATTCTTGATGAAGCTTTTGCAAAATTAGATGCGGAAGACAATCAATAATTTCTTTTCCCTCGTGTTAGATAGTCAAATTTAGTTAGTCAATTATGCGACTGAACGAATCCTCCAGCTCACTCTTTTTCAGAACCCTTTGATCAAGATGGCTTGCTGCCAATTCGTTCAGTTTTTTTATCGTAAGAAATGCGTTTCTACAGCTTGCCTAAAGATAGTTTAAGAATTTTCTATTTTTCATGGAAGTTTCATTTGCCATATTCGCTTTCCCGTGGGAATATGGTATGATTTAAGCGTTATTATCTATTATGCCATTAGAAAAAAGGAGTAGTTGAATGACTCGTTCAAACAAACATACTGACGCCAAGAATAATACGAAGAAAATTGTTCTGATCGTTGTGGCTGCTTTACTCGTAGTGATCGCTGGCGGCTATACCTACCGAAGTACATATTATGCAAACCGTTTTCTACCAAAGACTGAAATTGATGGGATCGACATCAGCAACAAAACCGTCGCTGAGGCCAATGCCCTGCTGCATGATCGCTATTCACAAGAAGACTTTACCATCAAAGATGGTGATAGCGAATGGAAAACAGTCAACCTTGCTCAATTTGGTTTGCAGACGGATTTCACCGATGAGCTGCAATCATTAAAAGATGAACAAAATCAGTGGAGCTGGGGAATGGCTTACGTTTCGGCTGCCGAAGAAAAAACACTAGGCAATCTCTCAGTAGACCAAGACACCTTGACTAGCGAGACCAACACGATCCAAAAAGAACTCGAAAGCTTAAATGAAGATCGTACAAAATCAGCCGATGCAACATTGGAAAAAGGCGAAGACGGTTTTTCTATCAAACCAGAAGTTGACGGCGACGCCATCGATGTTGACAAAGCAGTGGCAGACTTGCAAGAAGCCATCGTCAGCGGCGAACAGGAATTGAATCTCGTTGATTACGTCACAAAACCAAGTGTGACCGCCGATGATCCAGACTTAACGAAAGAAATGGATTCGTTGAATAAAATCGCCAAAGTAACTGGCAATTATACGATCAACGGAAATACGTTTCAAATCCCAAGAGAAACGATCATGGATTGGCTCTCTTATAAAGACGGCAACACAACGATCGACGAAGACAAAGTACGAAGCTATGTCACATCGATCGGCGAACAATACAATACTAGCACCAATTCTTCGACCTTCAAAAGTACCAAGCAAGGCGAAGTGACAGTCCCAGCCGGTACTCTTAGCTGGACGATCCAAACCGATGCAGAAACAGAAGCCTTGATCGAGGCGTTAAAAGCTGGCGAAGACTTCACCCGCACACCGATCGCTCAAGGAAGCACCGATGCAGGCAGCCCGCTGTTTGGCAACACCTATATCGAAGTTGATCTAAAAAACCAACACATGTGGTATTACAAAGACGGACAGCTTGTTCTTGAAACAGCCATAATTTCCGGAAAACCAGCCACACCAACACCAACTGGCGTCTTCTATGTCTGGAACAAAGAAGAAGATGCAACCTTGACTGGTGAAGATTATGCGTCCCCTGTTGATTACTGGATGCCCATCGATTGGACCGGTGTCGGTATCCATGATTCTGATTGGCAGACGGAATACGGTGGCGATCTTTGGAAAACCCGTGGTTCTCACGGCTGTATCAATACTCCGCCAGGCGTGATGAAAGAATTGTACAGCAAAGCCGAAGTCGGTACACCCGTGATCGTGATTTAATCAAAAAAGAATCAAACCTTTTTATAGACGAACCAAAAGCTGCAAAAGAAAGATCTTTTGCGGCTTTTTTGTTGTCTCCCAAATGTTCCTATTTACAAAGAACCATTTAATTAATATACTTAATTAATCATTTTAATTAATAAGGAGAATCATTTTGGAAAAAGTCGTTTTTATTGATCGTTCTACTTTGGCTGGAAGTCTAATTAAAATTTTCGCCCGCAACATCCAACTGCTGTCCGAGGATCAAATCAGCGTAACTGTTGTGACACCAGAACGTCTGGCGAATTATCGTTTTGCGCAAGAAAAACTCGTTTTGGTCGATCCCTTGCTTTCTTTAACAGATCCGATGATCGAGCAGGCCATCCCACCACGCATCAAGCGCTTTTCGTTTCCTGTCAATCATTACAGCGGGATGAATACTGAAGCCATTCTAGAATTGATCCAACAAACATAACCTAAAAAGGCCGACGGAAACCAATGGTTTCTGCCGCCTTTTCTCATGCCACTTGCCCTTTGTTAGACCATCGCTTCTTCTTGTTCTAACAAAGTAACTTGCTCTCCTTTGCCTTGCAGTGCAGCAACGTGCATCGTGCCCCACTGGCAAAGAGTATCCAATAAGCCGCCTAAGGTTTCTCCATATTCACTCAAGGAATACTCAACTTTGGGTGGTACTTGATTATAGGATTTGCGAGTAACGATGTCAGATTCTTCTAATTCCCGCAATTGCTGGGTCAACATTTTTTGACTGATGCCAGGGATCTTCCGCCGTAAATCACTGGGACGTAATGCCCCATGGCGCAAATTACAAAGAATGATGGGTTTCCACTTCCCACCGATGATATCCATCGTTGCTTCAACACCGATATTATAAATTTTTTCTGCCATTTTTTCCACCTCATTACGCTTGATACCACACAAAGGTTACCAAAAGGTGGGTATCAAACAAAAAAGTACGTACTATACAGTATCACCACCTCATTATATGATGATACCAGAAAAAAATAAAGGAGATGTTTTTATGATCGAAAAATTATCAGATACCGTCACCCTGAACAACGGCAGCAAAATCCCTGGTTTAGGGTTAGGTGTCTTTCAAATCCCTGAAGCTGACACAGCAGAGGTTGTGAAGCAAGCGATTATCAATGGCTATCGCTTGATTGATACGGCGGCTATCTATGGCAATGAAACAGGAACAGGGGCAGGAATCAAACAAGGCTTGCAAGAAACGGGGTTGGTTCGTGAAGAACTCTTTGTCACTTCCAAACTTTGGAACGATCATTTAACTTATGATGAAACGATCCACGCCTTCAATGAAAGTTTGGCCCGCTTAAACCTCGAGTATCTCGACTTGTACTTGATCCATTGGCCAGGAAATCAAGCATTTCAAGAGTCCTGGCGTGCCTTGGAAGACCTCTATGCGGCAGGAAAAATCAAAGCGATCGGGGTCAGCAACTTCCAGATCCATCATCTGGAGCAATTATTGGCCGTTGCTAAGGTCGTTCCTGTTATCAATCAGATCGAACTGCACCCCAAACTGACGCAACAAGACCTGCGGGCTTTTTGTGCCGAAAAAGCAATTACGATCCAAGCCTGGTCACCTTTGATGCAAGGCAAACTGCTGAAAGATGACACCGTCTTGGCGATCGCCGATGCACAGCAAAAATCAGCGGCACAAGTGCTTTTACGCTGGGCTATTCAACAAGGGATCTTAGTCAATGTCAAATCGACACACCCCGAGCGAATGATCGCCAATGCAGCGATTTTTGATTTCCATTTATCAGAAGCTGACATGGCCCGCTTGAACGCATTAAATGAAGACTTACGAGTGGGTCCAGATCCAGACACATTCGATTTTCATTAACCAAACGATATACTAAACAAAACCTTAGGAGGAAGTATAATGACAAACACAAACACAGGCTTTTCAATGGTTAACCACGTGGGAATCACCGTCAGCAATCTCGAACGTTCCATCCAATTTTATGAAGCATTAACGGGAAAAAAAATCGCCAATCAAGATACGATTGGCGGCAAACGCATGGCGCAAACGCAAGGATTAGAAGATACACTGATCAAATATGCCAATCTTCATTTAGACAATCTCAACATCGATCTTTTAGAATACGTCGAACCAAGATCCAACAAAGCTAGCTATTCCAATGAGCAAATCAGCGCGATGCATCTTTGTTTTGAAGTCGAAGCTATCGATGAAGCCGTTGCTCGTCTAAAAGCCATTGGCGTTGAGCCTGACGGCACCCCCATCGTTTTTGAAGAACAAGATGGTTTAAAAAGCGGTTTCGGGACAGGTGTTGCCTACTTTACAGATCCAGACGGTACCAATCTTGAATTGATTGCACCAAAAGGCCCTTTTCAACGGGGATAAAAAACCGGATGGCGCTGCAAATCGCCAGCCGTTTTTTTGCTAGAAGCACGTATTTTTCGATTGTTCCCCTTCATAGAAGCGTTCATAGCGGATACAATAAGTATGTACTCATCTTTAGTTGCTTCACTTACTTATCCAACAAATCGCACGTGAAAGGTAGTGATCTCGATCGATATTGGACTTTTGTTGTTGATTTTTACGGGTATTTTTTTCATCGTCTTCTGGTGCTTTTTCCGAGAAGAACCCAATTATGTATTCGGCTTTCGCACCAAGCGCAGTACAGCCAGTGTCAGCAATTGGCGTTTTGCCCAGCAGTGGTTCTCCTTGTTAGCGATGCTCTTTCTAGGCGGGGTCGTTTTATTGCATCACAACGAGCTGATCGCAGAGGCTTTTTACCAAGTAGCCGTTTTTGGCAGCTATCTTCTAGCAGCGCTACTCGTAGAAACGGCACTGTATCTCAAAGATTCACGCACAAGCACCAAAAAGTAAGACAAAAAAGACATTCCAGCGAATGTCTTTTTTCTATTGTTTATTTTGATGATGGATCGTGATCCCCAACACCAAGGCTAAAATCCCTGAAACCACCCAGATAGTGCGGTGGAATAAGAAAATCCCTAGCAAGCTGCTTAAGACTGCACCAAAAAAGAAGCCGCCGATGATCAAGGAAATAGAAATGATCTTGGGTGTCACTGATCGGTCCTTTTTAAACCAGCGCATGTACACATAATCAGCCAGTGAACGTAAGTTGCCGGTGGTCATCGTGGTGGCATAGGGCATCCCTGCCAATCGACGATAGGCGGCATATTGAATCGCTGCAAAAAAAGATAACCCCGAATCGATCATGACATTGGGGAATGATCGAGCAAAAAAGCCCAGAACCAAAATACCGATTGCTTCAAAAATCAATGCGGCATTTTGCCAAACGATCCAGCCCCCTGTCGGAAAATGATGCTGCAGATAATTCGTCACTACGATCCCCACTAAAAACATGAAGATTGGCGGCAGATATCGAAAGGCTTGTTCAAACTGCCCCGTTGAAAGATTGATCCCTAACAAAATGACATTCCCCGACTGCATACTTGCAAATACTTCCCCGTGAAACAAGTAGGTATACGCATCTAAAAAACCACCTGCCATCGCAAGAAGAATCCCCACCGGCAAACTTTCATGCACGACAAACTCCGATTTGCTTTTAACACTGCTCAAACTTTTTTCCATTGGTTTCGCCTCTTGTTTTTTATACTTTCTGACAGCTTACTGCTTAAAAAACGTCGACAACTCGTTATGTTTTGCGGCGTTTAGGTGACTTTTTCGATAGCTGACAAATCAACCACCCCAAAAGAACGGCGGTCAGTGCTCCAGCTGAATCCAGCATGACATCTTGAAAAAGCGGCGTCCGTCCTCCCGTCAGCATTTGATGGTATTCATCGATCCCAGCGTAGCCGGTGGCTGCCAACCAAGCAAAAAAAGCGGCTAGCCAAAAAGGCTGTTTTCGCAAACTAAGCGTTAAGAACAAACTGCCCCCTAAGACAAAATAAGTGAAGAAATGCGCACCTTTGCGAATGAAAAATTCCACAAATGAGAAATAGCCTTTTTCCGCAATACTGATCTCCGACCCAGCATAGGAAAAAGAGATCGTCTCCAACCAATCTTTCAATGGTTCATTTTTTAAGATTCGTGAAAGCAACCCGATTTGTGATTGCTGCTCATAGGTTTGTGAAGAGCTGATAAAGAGGATGACCATTACCGCAATTGCGATACAAAAGTAAAAGTTCGGTTCTTTCAGTAATTTTTTCATAGTTTTCACTCCTCATTTTCCTATCTTACCATTTTCATTTGGTGATGCAACTGTTTTTCCAGCAAACCGTGGAGACATTGCACACACAAAAAGAGTGCTTCCGTCAAGTTTAGAAGCACTCTTTCTTTTTAAAAATAGCCATCGGTATGAAAAGCCGTCACCCGTTTGGTTGTGAGATCTTTGGGCTTGTGACGTTCAGCTTCCTCAACGATTCTCAGGGCTGTTTTGCGTTTTTTTCTCCAGTAAATAATGACGAACCCATCTCGTAGCCTTCTACATAATGATTCAACCGCTCGACGACCTCTGCTGCCGCTTCTTGTGACGGCGTGATGATCAATAAAATATCAAACCCTGCAATCGTGCCGACAATTTCTGGCAGCTCCATTTCATCAAGATAATTGGCGATCACATCGGCGCCGTTTTCAGCCGTATGAACGACAACTAAAAAGTCAATCTGCGTAATCTTTTTTAGATACTCATACATCGAAAACGCAATTCTGTCTTCTAGATCCTGCTCTTTGGATTCAAAGATCGAATAATACGGTCGGCCATTTTTGGCATACGTTTTAGCGATGTTCATTTCCCGCATGTCTCTAGAAATCGTGGCTTGGGTAGCTGAAACATTTTCTTTTTTTAATAAATTCATCAATTCTTCTTGAGACTCAATCCGATGTAGGACAAAGAGTTTTTTGATAATTGCTTGTCGCTCTTTTTTTTTCATTTACTTGATCCGCTCCTCTCAAGTCGCCTCGCTTACTGAAATAGTTGATCCGTCTCGTTCACTTCTTGAAACGCAGCTTACAAGAACAGCATCGAGAAGATTAAAATGGCAAGATTGGAAATTCCGATAACCAGTAACGGTTTGCGCATAAAGCGAGTCCAAGTAGAATAGTTGACCCGCGCCAGCTCCAATCCGCCCATCACGACGCCAGAAGTTGGTGTGATCAAATTCACTAATCCGCAACCAGCAGTAAAGATCATGACCATGACGTTCGGATTGAGTCCGATGCTTTGCGCCAAGGCACCCATGATAGGGATCGATACATATGCCAGTCCTGAAGTCGATGGAATCAAGAACGATAAGAGCAGATACAAAATATAGGCGCCAATTACGAACAGGACAGGTGATAACCCTTCTAAAAGATGGGAAGCCCGATCCAAAATAAACAGATCCAAGTACGTCGTTTGCATAATGTAGGAAGCCCCCCGTGCCACAACGATGATCAAGACAACGGATAAAATGTCTTTGACCCCATCGATAAAGTTGGTCACGATTTCTTTTTCTGAGAATCCTTGAATCAATGCAATGATGATACTGATGTAGAAGAACCACATAGCCAAATCACCAAAATACCATTCACCGAAGCTATTACCGGTCAAAAAGGCGGTCCAACCGTCAAACACGTGGATATCAAAGTCGCCCCAAGGAATCAAGGAAACCACCATGATCACAAAGGATAAGCCAAAAATCGTCAAAATCAGGCGATGCTTTTGCGTAAACGCTAAGTCTTCGTTCGTATCTTTGACAAAATGTTCTTCCATTTCTTTTTGCTCTTGCAGCGATAAGATCGTGGAGCCTTTGTCGGCTTTAACTTTTTTGGCATAAGACATCACCACAAAGATACAATACGCGGTCGTGACTAGCCAAAGCAATGCGCCAACTACTAGGATCGTGCCATTATTCGGAGCAATATCGATGCTTCGTAAAGCATCCATTGCCACCCCTGTAGCAAAGGGATTAACGGTGGAGCCGATCACACCGGCACCCGCCCCCAACATGACGGTTCCTGCTGCGACGATCGTATCAAAGCCCGATGCCACCATTGTGATTGCTAATAAGGAATAGAACGGAATCGTTTCTTCCGCCATTCCATAAGTTGAGCCACCAATCGAAAACAACACCATCAAAATCGGGATCAAAATCAACTCGTTGCCTTTGAGTTTTTTGACCAAATGCTGAATACCAGCTTCTAAAGCGCCTGTTCGTGTGACAATATTCAAAAAGCCACCCAAACAAAGAATAAACACACAGATCTCGATCGCATCACGAAATCCGTTAAAAGGCGCCATAAAGAAATCAGAAAACTTGGCACCGACGACTTGGCTGACCATCTCTTCTTGCCCTGCTGGTAATGAAGGTGCAAAGGGCTGACCGGCTAGTAGCCAAGAAGCGACCGTCAACGCAATAATGATCAGAAATAAGATACTGAACGATGTCAGCGACTTTTTTTCTTTTTGCTTTTTTTTCATCTTCGTTCCTCCTCTATTGAATCAATCTTAGATGCAAATTGCCAACAGCTAATCTGTCTGTGGTCAATTCGCAACATGGGAAAAATAATCTTTGTCATAAATAATGAGTTCTTTGTAACGATAATAAATCTTTCTTTTATGCACGAGCGCCTTGATGGTTTGACTGACCGTCTCTCGCGTCGTTCCACTGTATTTAGCAATATCATTGATAAAAACTGGAAAAGGAATGCGAATCTGCTCTCCTTGTGACTGTCCGTGCTCGATCATCAAGAGACCGATCGTATTGACGACTCTTGTCTGCGCGCTAGAGGTGACACAGTACTCCACTCGGCGTCTTTGCTTCTCCAACTGCTGGCTCATTTGCTGATTCAGCCACAGCAACTGACTTGTAGATGAAACAACCAGCGGTTCAAACAGCGACATCGCTGCAAACTGCACGACAATGTCTGTTGCAGCGAATGCCGATACATCATAGTTGTCTCTTTCAAACAAGCCAATCAAAGGAAATAACTGATCAGGCCCAACAAAATCTACATAACAATAGGAATCAGTTCCGTCGGTTTTTTCGATCCGTACGAGACCTTCGATCACATGGAATATCCGATCTCTTACGTCGCCTTCATAAAAAAGCACTTGGCCTTTTTTGTACGTACGGCAGTAAATATGCTCCTTCAATCGCTGTTGATTTTCTTCTTCCAGCCATTGAAAGCTATTCGCTCTTGTTGATGGATCTTTTATTTGGTAGTCGATCATTTCTCTCACTCCAATGTTTTGGACTTGCTTTGCTACTTCGCTTATTTCCAGGTGATCTGTGTACCAGCGTCTTCAATTTCTGCCAGCTTATCTAAGGAAGTAATCACTGCCCGTTTCTCTGTGCCCATTTTGACAAAATTCAAAGCTGCTTGTACTTTCGGTAACATGCTTCCCGGTGAAAAATGCCCTTCATCGACATAGGTTTCCAATTCAGCGGCGGTCACATGATCCAACCACTGCTCATTTTCCTTGCCAAAGTTCAAAGCGATTTTTTCCACGCCCGTCAAAATGATCAGCTGATCCGCATCGACTAAACGAGCCAATTTTTCAGAAGCAAAATCTTTATCGATCACGGCTTCAACCCCCAGCCCATTATCTAACACGGGAATGCCCCCGCCGCCTGCGCAAATAACGATCGTGTTTTGTTCAATCAGCGCCTTGATGCTGGCAACTTCTTGAATCGCTTGTGGTGCAGGACTGGCAACGACTTTCCGCCAACCACGACCAGCATCTTCACGATAGATGGCATCTGTTGCTGCCATGGCTTCTTTGGCAGCTGTTTCCGTTAAGAAAGGACCGATCGGTTTGGTCGGATGGGCAAATGCTGGATCTTGCGCATCGACTGTAATTTCCGTCACCACTGTTACCACCGGCTTAGCCATTTGGGCTTCTTTCAACTGGATTCTCAGCTCATTTTGCAGCCAATAGCCAATACTGCCTTGCGTCATTGCCACGCAAGTATCTAAAGGCATCGCTGGGTTTTTGCTAGAATCACTGGCTTGTTGCTGCAAAACCAAATTTCCCACTTGAGGCCCATTCCCATGGGTAATGATCAAATGAACGTCTTTTTGGATCAGGGGAATTAAATACTCGACGGTCTGTTTAAGCCGTTCTTTTTGCCCTTTGGCACTGGCATCATCTGCTAGGATAGCGTTGCCGCCAAGGGCGACAACGATCGTTGGTTTCTTTTCACTCATCTGCTCACTGCTCCTTCTTACACTCTAGGAATAAAGAGATCGCCTAAGGTTACTGCCATGATTGCTTTGATCGAGTGCATTCGGTTTTCAGCCTCTTCAAATTGACGGCCCCAGTGACTGCGGAAAATGTCGTCTGTGATCTCCATTTCAGAAATGCCGAATTTTTCTTCGATCATTTTTCCATACGTCGTATTCGTATCATGGAACGCTGGCAAGCAGTGAAGCACGATCAAGCCATCGTCTTGTTTTCCAGTCGCCATTACCATTTCGCGGTTGATTTGGTAATCTTTCAACAGCTTCACCCGTTCTTCAAACTGGTCTTCTTCCCCCATTGAAACCCAAACATCGGTATACAGAACATCGGCATCTTTGACGCCTTTTTGAATATCGTCTGTTACCATCAGCTGACTGCCAGATTCTTTGGCAAATTTGTTGGCATAGTCTGTCACTTCTTCAGCTGGGAAAAGTTCTTTTGGTGCACAGATGCGAACATTGACACCTAAAATCGCCCCCGTCACTAACAAACTATTCGCCATATTGTTTCGGCCATCGCCCACATAGACTAACGTAATGTTTTCTAATGTACCGAAGTTTTCTTTGATCGTCATGAAGTCAGCGATCATTTGGGTTGGATGCCATTCATCGGTCAAGCCATTCCAAACAGGAACGCCAGAGAATTTGGCTAAATCTTCAACGACTTGTTGGCTGAACCCGCGGAACTCAATGCCATCAAACATGCTGCCTAAAACTCTGGCGGTATCTTCAACGGATTCTTTTTTGCCTAGCTGGATATCATTCGCACCTAAAAATTCTGGATGGGCACCAAGATCGATGGCAGCCGTCGTAAATGCCGCCCGTGTCCGAGTCGACGTTTTTTCAAATAAGAGGGCGATGTTCTTGCCTTCCAAATAGCGATGAGAAATATTTTGCTTTTTCAACTGTTTCAAATAGATTGAAAAATCAATCAGGTATTCTAACTCGGCTTTCGTAAAATCTTTTTCTGCTAAGAAGCTTCTTCCTTTAAATACTTGTTTCATTAGTAATTCCTCCTCTAGATTAAATATCTTCTCTAATAAATGGCATGCTCATGCAGCGAGGGCCGCCACGGCCGCGAACCAATTCACTGCCGGAGATTTTATGCAATTTGATGCCGGCTTCAGTTAATTTTTGATTGGTGATCGTGTTGCGGTCATAGACCACGACTTCGCCAGGTGCGATCGTCAAGGTATTGGAACCGTCATTCCATTGTTCCCGAGCTGCAGCGACCAAATCGTTCCCCCCACAGCGAATCAATTCCACTGCATCTAATTCTAAGTAGCGGCACAAAATGTTTTCTAACGTATCTTTTTCTTCTTTGATGGTTACGCCATCCCCGTCACGTGAGATTGAATAAACGGTCAGTTCTCCTTCAATTTCTGGATGGATCGTAAATTTGTCATAATCAACCATTGTAAATACCGTATCTAAATGCATGAATTTGCGTTCTTGACCAATATCAAAAGCTAAGACGTACTCAAAACTTGGTTCATGTTGGAACACATTACGAGCCAACTGTTCAATGGAAGTGGCATCTGTTCGTTGGGAGATCCCGATCGCTAACACTCGTTTTGACAGAACCAATTCATCGCCACCTTCAATTCGTGTTGGCTGATCACGGTCATAAAGCAAGTGCGGTGGCTGTTGTTGGAACATTGGATGATGAGCAAAAATGTATTTGCCATACAACGTTTCACGACGTCTTGTTTCTGAATACATGCGATTCAAGGAAACCCCGTTACCGATCGTCGCAAACGGATCACGAGTGAAATACAAATTCGGCATTGGATCGATCAAAAACGGATACTGGTCATCCGCAGCACCAGCTAAGCTTTGACTATGGGGCAATTTCAGTTCATTTTTCGCTAGACCTGCCATCGTTTTATCGATGAATTGACGGTTATCTTCAAAAGATAAGAAATAATCGGTAATTTCAGCAATGATTTCTGGGCTTTGTAACGTTGTTTCTTCTAAATATTCCTTGATAAACTGCTCTTTGATTTCTTGACTAGTTAACGCTTCTGCTGCTAAATCTTCTAAATACAACACCTCCACATTATTATTACGCAATACATCGGCAAATTGATCATGTTCAGCCCTTGCTTGTTCCAAAAAGGGAATATCATCAAATAACAAGCGATTTAAATGATCAGGCACGAGGTTTTCTAATTCTCGACCAGGGCGATGGAGCATGACTTGCTTCAAGCGGCCGATTTCTGAAAAAACATGAATAGCATTTGACATTTCTTTACATCCTCCTTTGTTTTGATTACGCCTACATAGTACAAGAATGTATGCGCTTACCAAGCGACGTATTTCGCCTTCATTATGCAAAGCATTTGTCATTATGCAATAAAGAGTGAATATCTTCTTGCGAGCGTTTTTTTACTCGTTGTTATTTTTTTTATGTAATATTTATTCAGCAATTTTTAAATAAGAATTTGATGAGAATCAAAAAATGATCGATTTTGTTCTTTTCTTTGATTTTGACCTCCCCGCCCAATGCAGGCAAAGCTTACGAAAGAAAAGAACTTTTTCAACCAATAGCTTTCCTTTTTCGATTAAAAAAATCCGATGGTTGCGACTAAATGTGGCTATGCTATACTTAATAAGATCGTAGGAAAAGAAAGGGGTTTGATAGGAATGACCTATTCAATCAATTGGGATCTAGAAACAATTTTTCCAGGAGGCAGTGATTCTGTTCAATTAAAAGAACGCATGAACCAACTGGAAGAAGAAATCAAAACTTACCGTGAAAAAGTTGACGCTTGGGTACCAAACGCTTCAGACAATGCGACAAAATTAGAGGAATTAATCGAACTTTCTGGCACAATCAATCAAGGATTTTCACAATGTGGCAGCTTTATCAATGCCTTGCTTTCAGCGAATGTCAACGACAGCAAAGCCAAAATCCTGACCGGCGACCTCTACGCAAAACTGCCAGCACTGCAAGCAGCACAAACCGTTTTCTCGAAAAAATTGACAGAAATTTCTGAGGATGATTGGACCGCATTACTTACCGCGGAAAACTTAGCACCAATCGCCTTTCGTCTAAGCGAGATTCGTCGCGACGGCAAAGAATTGTTATCCGAAGCAGAAGAAACCATCATCAACACGTTAAATTTAGATGGCTTAAATGCTTGGAGCCAACATTACGATACGATCGTTGCCTCAATCGAAATTCCTTTCCTTCAAGAAGACGGCACGACGATCAACTTGTCCGCTGGTCAAGCCTTCAATAAAATGATGGGTGATCCAGATCCAGAAGTTCGTGCGCGTTTATTTGACACTTGGGAAAAGACGTGGGCAGAAAAAGAAGACCTCTTTGCAGATACCTTGAACCATTTAGACGGCTTCCGCCTTTCTACCTTCAAGCTTCACGGGGTCACTGATTACTTGAAAGAACCATTAGAATACAATCGTCTGCAAAAAGCGACATTGGATGCTATGTGGGGCACGATCCAAAAGAACAAACAGCCGATCGTTGATTTCTTGACCCGCAAAGCCCAGCTTTTCGGCAAAGAAAAAATGGAATGGCAAGACCAAGATGCACCGATCATCCTTGGTGACATGGAAGAAAGAACCTACACCTTTGATGAAGCAGCTGACTTTATTTTGACCAACTTCCGTAAGTTCAGTCCTAAAATGGCTGACTTTGCCCAAGTTGCTTTTGAAAAAAGCTGGATCGAAGCAGAAGATCGTCCTGGCAAACGTCCTGGCGGCTATTGCACCAGCTTGCCAGAAACCAAAGAGTCACGTATTTTCATGACCTACAGCAATTCAGTCAACGAAGTAGCGACGCTTGCCCATGAGTTAGGTCACGCGTTTCACAGCAGCGTTCTTTGGGAGCTGCCGGAATTAAACCGCAACTATGCCATGAACGTTGCCGAAACAGCAAGTACCTTTGCTGAATTGATCGTTGCTGATGCAACCCTCAAAGAAGCGACAACGAAGGAAGAAAAAATCAATCTATTGGATGCCAAAATGCAAAATGCGATCGCGATGTTCATGAACATCCATGCACGCTTTATTTTTGAAAACAGCTTCTACCAAGCCCGTCAAAACGGCTTAGTTTCAGCGGAGCAAATCACGGAAATGATGACAGCGGCGCAAAAAGAAAGCTATGCGGATGGGTTAGCAACTTATCATCCACATTTCTGGGCAGCCAAATTGCACTTCTTTATTGATGATGTGCCGTTTTACAACTTCCCTTACACCTTTGGTTACCTCTTTAGCATGGGGATCTATGCGTATGCCAATGAAAAAGGGTCTAGCTTTGAAGAAGAGTACATTGCTTTATTGCAAGATACTGCTTCAATGACGACGGAAGAACTGGCGCAAAAACACCTTGGTGTTGATTTAACAAAACCAGACTTCTGGCAAGCAGGGATCGATATGGTCCTAAAAGATGTTGCCAGCTTTATGGAATTGACTGAAGACTATATCTAAAAGAAAAAACCCTCTTCCAACACGACGCTTGGAAGAGGGTTTTTCTATCAGGCATTCAATAAAGTTAAGCCAATCGTTAAGTAGCCTGCGTACAGACACCAAATCAAATAAGGAATAAACAAGTACATTGCTTTTTTGTCGATGCGAGCAAAGAGGATCATGCAAATAATCACTGATAGGACTAACAAGACAATAATGACCGTTCCTGCCCAGTAAGCATTCCAGCCAAAGAAAACGATACTCCACAAGAAGTTTAGTACTTGCTGGATCGCAAAGAAGATATAGGCATTCTTTTTAAGCGCTGGATTGACTTTGGCTACGATCAACAGATACAACGCTGTTCCCATAAAGGCATACAAAATCGTCCAAACGATCCCAATGATCCCACCAGGAGGGGCTAAAAAAGGTTTTTCCATTTGCGCATACGTTCCAGCGATGTCTCCTGCAAACAAACTCGAGATGATTCCTGTTGCTTCGATGCCGATCACACAGACCAGCCAAATCAAAAATTTCATGTTCTCCACTCCTTCTTTTTTCATGACTCTCTCATTTAATCGTACCATCGAATCGAAAAAAAGCAGAATAGAACGCTTAAAAAAAGAAACGGCCGTGTGGACGTTTCTTTCAAGGTAATTTTGATTATATTCAATGACAGCTACTTTGATTGTTCCTCTTCAAACTTCCGGCGTTCATTTTCTACATATTTGTATAGCGCCCCGTAGCGGCTGCGGTAGCCTTTTTTCCATGGCTTCTCTTTGCCGCAAAAATGTAACAAAACGGTATGCTCGATGACCCAATCCAAACTCCATTCCCCTAAACTGATCGTTTCATACGTACGGTTTTTCCGTACATCATAGTTATAGAGCTGATCAGGAATCGCCAGCACCCGATCGCCGTACAACCCATTCAAAATGTCTTGATCTGGCAAAAAGAGGTTCAAATGATTTTTCTCAATGAACGCAGCGATCTCTGTTTCTTTGACCTCTTGCCGCAGCTGGTGCACATTCATCAGCAAGACACCTGAATTATAGTAGCCTTCTGACTCATAATTGCGCAAACGGACTTTATTGATGACCGTCGTCACTTCTGTCAGCTTGGAATGACTGGCAGCGGCATACAGAAAATCCCCTAACGTCAGCTCATACAAGGGGCGCAAATCATTGATGCACAAAATATCCGCATCCAGATACAGGATTTTTTCCACTTGCTGCGGCAAGTAATTTTGTGCCAATAATCGATAGTAGATCGACTCAGGGTAGCGATCACTGACTGGCGCGGTTTTAAAAATCGAGCCAGAACCGATGATGATGGGATGATAGGTCATCGCCAGCTTTTGACAAAAAGCCTTGAGCTCTGCACCTTGTTTCAATTCTTTTTCTTGTAAGACATAGACATCGAAAGATGCTGCTGTCGTATGACGTTTGATTGAATATAACGTTGTTTTTAATTGTTCGCTGAACCGATCATCAATCGCAAAAAGTAGATTCATGCTCTTGTTCACTCCTCTGTTACTGGTTGCGTGCTCGTTTTTGGAAAAATCGAAAGCAGTTGCCCGCATCTTCTGTTCTTCTAGTATACCCGATTTTTGGTCTTTCTTTCAGTGAAACACCCTTGCCAATCGAACCCTTGATTGGCAGACGCCAAAAAAGCTGTTCCATCCATGGGATGAAACAGCAAAGGATCGCTTATAAATGATTGCGTCTTAAAAACAGATCAGCGAATCGTGGCAAAAGCCGTTGACCACAACAACAATTCATCTAGCATATCATTGACACCCGCAGCCATGTGCTCACCGGGTTTGAAGGTACTGAAACTTTCAAAATCAGTAAATAAGTTGAAGGCTGGGTTGGTCCGCACGGTGGCAACTTTTTGTTCAGCTAATACGTTGCGCAATTGTTCAGCGGCCCGAATCCCACCGCCAGAACCGTAGCTGACAATCCCAGCAGCTTTATCAAACCATTCTTCCCGAGCAGAATCTACGGCATTTTTCAAGGAAGCTGCAAAACCGTGGTTGTATTCTTGCACGATGAAGATATAGCCATCTAATTCAGAAATTTTTTTGTTCCATGCCAAGTTTGGCTCAGCCGTTCCCATAAACGGTAAATCAAATGCCTTTACATCAACGATCTCAAACTGATGCTCTGACCGTTGATTAGCAATTTCTTGAATATATGCTCCGACTTGCGGACTTACGCGTCCTTCTCTTGTACTGCCTAAAATAATACCAAATTTCATGATAGGTTCCTCCTAAGGTTGTCTTATTTTGTTTTCTTAACGATTGGCAAATGTGTCTGCCCAGTCCAATAATTCCGTCAACATGTCGTTCATTCCTACAGTCATATGCTCGCCAGGGGTAAAGGTGGCAAAGTTTTCAAAATCAGTAAATAAGTTGAAGGCAGGATTGGTGCGCACCGTGGCTACTTTTTGTTCCGCCAAAATCAAGCGAACTTGCTCAGCGGCACGAATCCCTCCTGCCGAACCATAGCTGACGATCGCTGCTGCTTTGTTGAACCATTCCTCTCGAGCGCTGTCCAACGCATTTTTCAAGGAAGCTGATATGCCATGATTGTATTCTTGTACGATGAAGATGTAGCCGTCTAACTCAGCGATTTTTTCGTTCCACGCTTGGTTCACTTCACCTGTACCCATAAAGGGCAAGTCATAGTCTTTGATATCAATGATTTCAAACGAGCGGTCGCTATGCGCGCGTGCTGTTTGTAAAACATAATCGGCTACTTGCGGACTCACGCGGCCTTCTCTCGTACTGCCAACGATGATCCCGATTTTTTGCGCTTTTTTCTTTTCAGGGGTGCGATACACCTCTTTAATTACTTCTTTTTCAATTATTTGTTCTTTTTTCCCAAATCCAAAGACCATTCTTTTGTACTCCTTTTGTTGTGGTTTCTTTAACGATGGACTCAGCATACCAAACTTACTTTTAGTAAGTCAATCATTCTGCTTACTTTTTGTTAGAAAAAAATCTCAGCTGCTTCTTATTGACATTCATTCGGTACCGAACTATAATCAACTCATCGATATCGTTAGGTACCGAACGATAAACCAAAAGGAGTGTACACCATGAGTACAATGACCGACCACTTAATGAAACAGCTTCGTTTTATCAGCGAAGCCAGCAATGCCTTTATGAGTCAAAACAACCAGCGCCTTTCGGGACAGCAACGTGTCCTGGCCGTTTTAAATTTAGAAGACGGCTTGGTGCAAAGTTATCTTGCAGAAGTCTTAGACCTACGGCCAAGCTCTCTAGCGGAACTATTGAAGAAAATGGAAAATAGTGGCGATATTCAGCGCAAAGAAGATGCTGCTGACAAACGGATCAAACGAATCTATCTGACAGAAACTGGCCGAAAAAAAGCAGAAAAATTACTGGCACAAAAAGAAGCAGCCAGCAGTCAGTCGTTTTTTGCAGGGCTCTCAGAGGAGGAACAAACCGAATTTGCTCGTCTTCTTGAAAACATTGCTGCTGGATGGGAGACGGACTTCCAACAGCAGGCACAACGCTTTATTGACCCAATGGATCGTTTGCAAGCCATGCAAGAGATTCGGGAAGAAATGATGAAGCAATGGGGCGGAAATTGGCAGGAAATGTCGAATGACGAGCGCCGAAAAATGAGGCAACAAATGAAAGATACTTGGCAAGAAATGGGCGTTGATGAGCGACGCCAAACGAAAAAACAGATCAAGGAAGCCATGCGGCAAATGCCGTTTCCTGGACATCGCGGCATGTTTGGCAATCGGCCATTTGGGCCGTTTGGGCCGTTTGATAATAGCGAGGCGAATGATCCACGGTACACATGGGTAAAAGGCAACTTTTTTGATGCCTATGGGTTTGGACAAGACCGCAAAGCAAGACCGACTTCCGCTTCTAAAGACGAAGCAGCCGAGGAGGATTGGCAGGATTTCTAATAACACCTAATTAAAAAGAAAAAGCGGTGAGCCATCTTGCTTGCTGCGGAGGAAAACGAATGGAAACAACGACACCAACAGTGAACAAAAACAAATTTAAAATGAAAGACTTTATCCACCTGATCGTCAGTGTCAATCCTAAAAAAGGCTTGTTTCTTTTAGGGATGCTCTTTAGCCTGATCACAAGTGCCGCCAGTTTGGTCGTGCCGCAGCTGACGAAAACACTGGTCGATGCCAGCGGCACCCCCACGTTTAGCACCTCCATGCTGGTCGTTTTGATCCTAGCCTTTGTGCTGCAATTAGGCGTAGGGACTTTAGGCGGTTTTCTCTTGCGCTATGTGGGAGAAAGTGCTGTGAAAACGTTGCGGGAACGTCTTTGGAAACATCTGCTGCATTTGCCAGTCAGCTATTTTGATGACCACAAGTCGGGGGAAAGCAGTTCGCGACTCGTCAATGATACTTCCGTGATCAAAGAACTAGTCACCTCGCAATTTCCCAGCTTTGTCACTGGCTTGATCCAATTGGTCGGTTCGATGATCATCTTGTTTTTGATGGATTGGAAGATGGCTGCGATCATGTTCAGTGCGGTGCCTTTGATCACCTTGATCATGTGGCCAATCGGCAAGATCATGTCAAAACTAGGACGCCAGTTGCAAGCAGCGACCGCCGATTTCAATGCGGATGCCAGCGAAAAGCTCTCAGAGATCCGTTTGATCAAAGCCAGCAACGGAGAAGCCAGTGAACAAGAAAACGGTCGGCGCAACATTGGGGCAATTTTTACCCTCGGGGTCAAGGATGCGAAAGTCAGTGCGATTTTGCAGCCAATCATGACGACGGCCATGCTGGGCTTACTCGTAGGAATCCTCGGTTATGGCGCGATCCGTGTGCAAGCCGGCACCTTGACGAGCGGCGCATTGATCGCTTTTCTACTGTATCTCTTTAATATTATTGCGCCTGTGACGACGTTTGCGATGTTCTTTTCACAAGTCCAAAAAGCGATGGGTGCTACGGAACGGATCCAAGAAATTTTGGATACGCCGCTGGAGCCGATCCAGGCAGCACCCAAAGCCGCCATCGATGGCGCAGTCTTACGAGCAGAACAAATCGATTTCAGTTACGATCCCAAACGGCCGATTTTGCAAAACATTTCTTTTGAAGCCAAACCCAACACCGTGATTGCTTTTGCAGGACCAAGCGGCGGCGGAAAATCCACGATCTTCGCTTTACTAGAACGCTTTTATGAACCCACCAGCGGGCGCTTGCTGATTGGAGATCAGCCGATAGCTGACATTGATCTACAGGACTGGCGGGCACAGATCGGCTATGTTTCCCAAGACAGTGCGGTCTTTGCTGGTACGATTCGGGAAAACTTGCAATACGGATTGGGCCGAACACTGTCAGAGGAGGAATTGTGGCAAGGACTGGCATTGGCTTATGCCGATCAGTTCGTCCAAGAGTTCCCCGAAAAACTAGAAACACAAATCGGTGAACGCGGCGTCAAACTATCTGGTGGTCAAAAACAACGGATCGCCATCGCTCGAGCATTCTTGCGGGATCCCAAGCTGCTGATGCTGGATGAAGCGACTGCCAGCCTAGATTCTCAGTCAGAAGAAAAAGTCCAGCGGGCGTTGGATCATCTGATGGAAGGGCGCACGACATTAGTGATCGCTCATCGCTTATCGACCATCGTGGATGCCGACCAAATCTACTTTATAGAAAAAGGCACCATTACCGGTCAAGGTACCCATGCACAATTGATCAACAACCACCCGCTTTATGCTGCCTATGTCAATGAACAAATGATCAACTAATCGAAAAAACTGCTTATTGACGGATAAGCAGTTTTTTTCTATTAGCCAACGGCTGAATGTTGCTTCCCTTCACGCGTCCCAGGCACTTGATTCACTCGCTGCAATTCTTTCAGCACCTGATTTTCTGCCCGCAAAAAATCCCGTTCGCTTTGGGCAGTAGCAAGCTTTCCTTGATAGACCAAGACTTCTTCTTGGTAGGTTTTGGCGGTCTTTTGGACTTCTTCTTCTAACTGATCGATTTTATGGGTCAATTCTTGATTGATCTGTTCATATTTTAGGTAAAGCTTTTGGGCATTTTCGATATTCGTTTGTTCCAAATTCGCTTTGCTGGATACTCGGGTAGCCAAATAAGTAAGTACACCAGTAATGAGTGACGGCAAGACAACTGTTACGATCGATGTATCCATGATCCTCCCCCATTCTTTTTGATACAATTCATATCATCTGTTTCCAGTATAAAAGATACGATTCGTATCGTCAACTGATGTGATATTTTTTATATCAAATAATACAAAAATAGATACAAATTATATCTAACGTGCTATACTACAAAAAAGGAGGCGATCACTCATGCTTGGCGAACGGCTAAGAACACTCAGACTACGAACCAACCAAACACAACAGCAGATCGCAGATCAGCTAGGGATCACCCGCGCAGCGTATTCGCATTTCGAAAATGATCGTAACGAACCCGATGGCGAGACCATCGTCAAACTCGCGGAGATTTTTCAAGTATCCACCGATTTTTTATTAGGCAGACAAGTCCCGGCAGGCTTCACGCCACCCTCTGCAAAAGTTCAAACCGTTGCGGCCCATATTGATGATGACGTCACCGATGAGCAGATGGAAGACATCCTCAGCTATATTGAATTTATAAAACAGCGGCACGCCCAAAAGGAATGATGGAAATGGATAAAGTAGAAGAACTGATGGCCGCCTACCCAGACTTGCACTTTATTTTCGATAAAAATATGCCTGATGGTCAGCAAGGATTGTACATCGATCACCATATTTACTTGAACCCTGACCAATCACAAGAAGACCTCTTGAGCACCATCGGTGAAGAAATCGGTCATTATCTGACCAGTGCTGGCGACATTACCGCCCAAGACACCAACGAAAAACGCAAACAAGAACGCAAAGCCCGCGACATTGGTTCTGCGATCGTGGTCACGCCCTATGATATCATCGCTTGTTTTGAAGAAGGCTGCAAAACATTGGCGGCATGCGCTGATTATTTAGGGGTTCCCCCACAAACCTTCAAAGACGCGGTCACGTATTATGCTCGCCGCTTTGACGGTATCAAAACCGAAGAGAACTATACCTTGTTTTTCCATATCGACGGCACGATTGAAGTTATCAAAACCTTTGGCAATCAAGGCTAAGCCTTTTTCACACAAAAACAGACGTTCCTTTTCTGCTGCTAAGTGCAGCGTTGACGGAACGTCTATTTTTTATCCTTGCATGTTGACCCGCATCAATACACGGTTTGGTCGATAGTTTTCTGAGGATTGATGAACCAATGCACCTTCCTCAAAACGATACAAATTGTATCCATAGCGTTCTTCAAAACGGACCATCCCATCGCCTTCATCTTCCCCGACAAACGACATACTTGCCACAGTATAGTAAGGAATCCCTGCGATCGTTCCCGTAAACGCATGATGGGTATGTCCACTGAGAATACAAGAGATTTGATACTGCTGCAATAATGCCACCAAACGATTGGCACCGGCCCATGCCGGCGTGCTTGCTTGGTCGGGCAACAAATGATGGTGCGTCACAAAAACGATCTTTTTCTCTTTGAGCTGCGCCAGCGTGGCTTGCAGCCATTCAAACTGTCGCTCATCCACGATACCGTTGGCATAGCCATAGCAGGAATTATCGAAAGTCACGATCGCCAATGTCTCCGTTTCATAGACTTGATTAAAAGGTGTATCACTGGCGGTTTCTACTGACTTGCCTTGCCAGCCTTGGCGAAAATGCCGTTTGATATCATGATTACCTAGCGTTACTACGATGGGCACTGAGCCAAAGGCTTTTTCTAAATATCGCTTCAAAGAGGCATAATCGGCAGGCGCGCCATCTTCGGTCAAATCGCCACTGATCACCACCAAATCGATCGCTACTCGCGCCTTGGCATCTTGGATACACTCTTCAAGAGGAATCAAGGGATTTTGCATAGCTGCCAGCATTCCTTGATACCCTTCTTCACAAGGCAGGTAACTTTCTCGAAAATGGATATCTGATATATGCAATACATTCATAGGTTTATCTCAATTTCTTTCTGATGATTCCAGTCAACTGGTCTAATAAGAAGACGGTCACAACGACGCCCAACAAAATAATACTTACCTTGCTCCAGGTTCTGGTTTGAATAGCAAAAATCAATGGTGCACCGATCCCGCCAGCACCGACTAACCCTAACGTTGCCGCACTGCGGACCGCAATTTCAAAATGATTCAGTGCAAAGGAACTATAGATAGGCGCTAAGTAAGGGACCCGCACGAAAAACATCGTCTGCCAAAAGTTGGCACCGACGGCTTGCATCTCTTCCGTCAAGCGCTCATCCATGGCTTCCATTTCTTCGGTAAACAACTTGCCCAGCATACCGATCTGGTGGACACCGATCGCCATAACTCCAGCAAAAGGTCCTGGACCTACCACACGGACAAAAATAATCGCATAAACCAGCTCGGGAAATGCCCGCAAGATATTGCAGATCATTTTGCCGATTTTTGCGACCCACGGTGCAGAAGACCATAGGTTGGCGGCACTCAGCAAGGTCACCGGTATCGCGCAGACTGTTGCGATCATCGTTCCTAGACAAGCGATCCCGATCGTCAGTAACAATAAGCTCCACAGATCCTCCCCGCTACCGTCGTAAAAGAAAGACCAGTCTGGCTGACTCAACCCTTGCAGGACATCTCTTCCCATCGCTAAGGAAAAAGTACTCAATCCGGAATAATCCAGCGTCGCTGCAGATAATGCCAGTAAGATAGCAAAGAGTCCCCATAACAGCCAAGTCGTTTTCTTCACTTCTCTGATCATCATAGGAAAGACCTCCTTACCCGCTCACTGAGAAAATCAACGATCGCTACCGTCAGCAAAATCGTCAAGATAATGATCGAGACCCGCTCATAATTCAACAATGCCAATGAGGCGTTCAAGATGACCCCGATCCCGCCGGCACCAACATACCCTAACACCGTCGAAGCTCGAACATTGACTTCAAAGGCATAAAAAGTATAGCTGGCAAACTGGCTGATGACTTGGGGAATGATCGCCCAAACGGTCACTTGAAATTTATTCGCTCCTACCGCTGCTGCTGCTTCGATCGGCGCAAAATCAATGGTTTCGATCGCTTGGAACATCAGCTGTGAAACCATACCAAAGGTAAAGACCGCGATGGTCAAAACACCAGTGGCTTCACCGATCCCAAAAATCGCTACGAACAATGCCGCCAACAATAGATTGGGGATCGTCCGCACCAGCCCTAAGAGAAAACGCATCGGCACCGAGACCCAACGGCTTTCTGTCACGACTGTTGTCGCCAACAGACTCACCGGTATCGCTGCGACTACTCCTAAAACGGTGCCTAAAAAGGACATCTGCAATGTCTTGATCAAGGGCATCATCAGTTGCGGTAGATAACTAAAGTCTGGGTGCAAAAAGCGAGCCATGAAAGCCGTCATCTGGCTGCGATTCGACCACACTTGGGCAAAATCAGCCCCTGTGATCCAGGCACTGCTTTGAAAAAAGAGCAGCAATAAAAGAACCAGCAGCAGGTGTTTGTACCAATTAAAATGAACTGTTTCTTTCAGTTTCATCGATTTCTCCTGCCTTTTCTTCAAAAATTGCTTTGCCATAGATTTGTTCTAAACGCTGATCTGTCAAAGCGGCTGCGTTGCCGTCAAAAACGATCGCACCTGCTTTTAAGGCAATGATCCTTGTCGCATACTGACGAGCCAAGGGAATCGAATGCAGATTGATGACAATCGTTTTGCCCATTTCTTGATTGATCTTCTTCAGATCCTCCATCACTTTCTCTGTCGTGATGGGATCTAGTGATGCCACGGGTTCATCTGCTAAAATCACCGGCGCTTGTTGGACCAAGGCACGGGCGATGGATACCCGCTGCTGTTGCCCACCACTCAACTGGTCACTTCTCGTTTGCAGTTTGTCTGACAAGCCGACAGTCGCTAGCGCTTCTTTCGTTCTTTCGTAGTCTTCTTTCGTAAACAACCCTAAAATACTTTTCCAGGTCCCGTAATACCCCAAACGCCCAGACAAAACATTTTTTTGAACGGTACTGCGTTTGACCAAATTGAAGCTTTGCGAGATCAATCCGATTTGTCGACGAATCAAGCGCAATTCTTTTTTATTGGCTTTCGTGACTGATTTGCCGTCTACTCGGATATCTCCTTCAGTGATTGGCACTAAGCGATTGATCGAGCGCAAAAAGGTACTCTTACCAGCACCGCTCAAGCCAATGATGGCCACAAATTCACCTTGCTCAATCGTTACATCTATGTTCTGTAATCCTTTGACCCCATTTGGGTAGACTTTGGATACATTCTCAAAAGTTATCATCTGTTTTCTCCATTATGTAGGGACCGCGGCAAAGTTTCCCCAATCGGTCACGGTCTATCTCACTAAAAAATGCACTGGTACTGCGTATTCCACCTATTCCCCTAGTAAATCGCTGCACATCTCCGTGTCCCGTTATCCTTCTACCGCAATCCCTGATTTTTTACTCTGCTGCTCGTTGTGTATAATCGCGAATGGTATCGTAAGCAGAATCTGCTGCTTCTTCATACCCTTGGTGTCCCCACAAGCTCATTGCTTCGGCACCCTCTTCATCATCTGCCATGTTCAAGAACACTTCTTTGATCTGCTCTTTTAGTTCAGCATCCATTGATGGTTGGACGGCAATGGCGTCATTTGGAATATCCCCTTCGGTCAAGTAAAGGACTTTTAGGTCTTTGAATAAGTCGTTGTCTGGGAAGCTTGACGCAAAGACATTTCGTGCCCCTTGGAACACAAAGGCGGCGTCCATCTGACCATTCAAGACTGCAGTGATCTCACTTGGAATATCATTCACGGTCGTTAATGTAGCATCCGTCGTTGGATCAACTCCTGCATCTTTCAACTCGGCAACTGGGTAAATATAGCCGCTAGCAGAGTTTGGACTCAATGTAGCGATTTTTTTCCCTTTTAAGTCCGTCAATTCTGTCATGTCGCTATCCGCACGGACCAAGATCTCCCCTTTGAAGGTATTGGTTTTTTCCCCTTCTAATGGCAAGCCCGTCTCTGGATCATAAGCACCTAATTGAGAAGTCAAAATCGCTTCAGCTGCATCCATGTCTTTGGCTTGAACATAAGCGGCTGGCGGCATGATCCCTAAATCAACTTGTCCAGAAGCCATAGCTTCTACGATCGTCGAATAATCCGTTGCTAACGTTACTTCTACTTCACGGTCTAATTTTTTTGATAAATACTCAGCAAACGGTTTTGCTTTGGCTTGCATCGAGCCGTCATTATTGGTCGGTACGAATTGTACCACCAGCTTTTCTTTTTCGGCTGCGGCACTGCTGTCGCTGCTGCTGCTCCCATTCCCACAGCCGGTCAATGCGGCAACTAACGCAATTCCTAACATTCCTTTAACAATTCGTTTCAATGGCATTTTTTCTCCTCCTAATGGTTTGAAGCATTCTTACATTCAAATCATACCAAGTATCCCGTCAAAATGAAGTGACACATGTCCTATTTTACCTTATTTTTACATACAATTTACATTAGTTTTTATTTATCGTTCGTGTTGAGTCAAAAGGGGAACTAAGCTATACTTAAAGAAAACCATTCAGGAGTGGCTGATTCCCATGAAAAAAATCGATGATACCGCACGCCTCAGTAATTACATTGACACATACGATCTGCAATCTTATATGGACAATGATTTGTTAGCGATGGCCACTTTGCATTCCTTTGAAAAAGAAGAGCACCTGATTCGAACGGGCACGCCTTCTGAATACTTGTATTTTCTCGTAGAAGGAACCGTGATGGTCTACTCCTTCTCTTCGGATACCCAAACGATTTGTATTGATTACGCTAAGCCGGCTGCACCTTTAGGGGAAGCTTCCTCTTTGTGGGAACTCTTGCCGAAAAGCAGTGTCAAAGCCGCTTCTGCTTGCGTCTGCGTCTGCATCCCTTTGAATCGCTACCGCAACACCTTGCAACAAGACGTCCGCTTTTTGCAAACCATCTGTCAGTTGCTAAGTTCCCGCTTGAATTCGGGGATCAACTTAGCGAATTCATTGACGGAACCTGTAGAGACACGGTTGGCCAAATTTATTCTTGCGCATCAAGAAAATCAACACTTTTCCTTTCAGTTGACCACCTGTGCCGCGATCTTGAATGTCAGCTATCGCCACCTGCTGCGAACCTTTACCAGCTTTCGGGAAGACAAGCTGATCGAAAAACAAAAACAGGGCTATGCGATTCTCGATTTCCCCGCTTTAGAGTCGCTTGCCGAAAATTTAAGCCATGTGTAAGGAGCAGTCCCCAAGAATGTTCGGGTTTTCCCTGAGCAGGCGTTCCTGATGTTGGTCTTGCCCTTAACTCGCGCTGTGACAAGCGTTTGCTACCGTGTCAGGCAAGCGAGAAGGGCAACTGCGCCTTATTTTCTTACAAAAAACCCGATCCTTGCTGATATTCAGTCGAGGATCGGGTTTTTTTTGCTTATTTCACGATGGCTAAGAAGTCTTCTCCTTGCAAGACATCGGTTTGGTTCATATCCATCACATCTAAATATTGCGGGGTGTTCGTCACAACGATCGGTGTGATCGTGGATAAGCCAGCTGCTTTGATCGTATCTAGATCAAACTTCACTAACAAATCGCCGCGTTTGACTTGATCGTCTTGTTTAACAAAGACCTCAAAGCCTTTGCCGTCTAGTTCCACAGTATCCATACCAATATGCATCAGAACTTCGGCTCCATCCGTGGTGGTCAAACCAACGGCATGGCCGGTAGGAAAGAGCGTCGTGATGGTGCCATCTGCTGGCGCATATAAAGCCCCGACAGTTGGTTCGATAGCGATACCTTTTCCTAATGCACCAGAAGAAAAGACTTGGTCTTTGACTTCTGCTAAGGGAACCACTTTGCCTTCTAACGGACTGCTGAGGATCACACGTTCTTTAGACGAACTATCGGTGGGTGTAACTGGCTCTTTTGCTGGTGCTGCACTGGCATCGGTTGCTGGCTGATCTTCAAAACGTAAGAAGAAGGTCAAGACAAACGCGGCGCCAAAAGCGATAGCCGTTCCGATCGAAGCGGCGATCAGACCACTTAGATCTTTCGTATCTTGTGGGATAAAGGAAGGCAGACTTAGTAAGCTGACTAACCCAAAGGTATAGTTTTCGACTTGGCTGAAGCCGATGAAGGCTCCCCCGATGGCACCACTGATACACGCGGCGATAAATGGTTTTTTCAATGGCAAGGTTACCCCATACACCGTCGGTTCTGTGATCCCAAAAATTGAGGTGATCGTTGAAGAAAGGGCCAACCCTTTCAATTTCACATTTTTTGTCATAAAGAACACTGCTAGCGCTGCACCCCCTTGAGAAAGGACAGCTGGCAACAGCATCGGCACCATGGTATCGACACCGGTTTGACTGAGATTCAACATCATGATCGGTACAAAGCCCCAGTGCATGCCAAACATCACAAAGACTTGCCATAAACCACCCATGACAGCGCCAGCGATCAGTGGGCTGAAGTGGTAAATGCTGTCGTAAGCACTACCTAACAAGTTTCCTAAAATCGTTCCTAGTGGACCGACGACAATAAAGGTCAACGGCGCCATGATCAAGAAGACCGCTAAAGGCACGCAGATGATCTGTAAGAAGCTAGGAATGACTTTTTTAAAGAAACGCTCCACATAACTTTGTAAAAAGACCGCTAAAATAATCGGAATGACGGAAGACGTATAAGCACTCGCACCAATAATGACAGGGAGGCCTAAGAAACTCAAGGTTTGTCCAGCCAAAGCGGTAATATTTGGATGAACCAATGCCATCGCTAAGGAAACCGCTAGAAATTCATTGGTACGAAACTTCTTCGCTGCAGTAAAAGCCAACATCACTGGTAAATAGGTAAATAACCCATCAGCAATCGCATACAATACGGTGTAGACCCCAGAATCAGCTGCCAGCCAATTCAAGGTGACTGCCAGCGTCAAGAATCCTTTTAAGACCCCGGCACCTGCCATTGCGCCTAAAAATGGCGTAAAAATCGACGAAATAATATCCACCAGTTGATTCAAGAGGTTGCCTTTGTCGCCTTTGCTGTCTGCTTCGCCATCGAAGTTCGCTACTCCATTCAATTCACGGTAAACGTCGCTGACATGACTGCCGATCACCACTTGGTATTGTCCGCCGCTTTGAACGACTTGGATCACGTCGTCGTCTTGATTCAAGCGTGCCGTATCCGCTTTGTTCTCATCTTTTAATTTGAAACGCAAGCGGGTCGCACAATGCACCACGCTGTTGACATTTTCTTTGCCGCCCACCGCATCGAGGACGCGAACTGCAATTTCTTTATTTGAACTCATTTTTTCAACACTCCTTTTTTAATAAAAAAACCCAGATTGAAAAAACGACCGTCCAACGAGTCTTTTCCTCGCTGACTGTTGTCTTTTCAATCTGGGTATTGCCTGCCTGACAGTAACAATCCGTTAATGATTGAATGTTAATTGGTTTGATCATTGACGACACGTTCGATGTGGATCGTTAAGTAGATCATTTCTGATTCACCGATCGATTTGTCGTAGGTTTTGATCAAGTACTCGTTGATCCGTTGGACCGTTTGAAACGCTTTAGGGTACTTCGATTGCACAAGGGCAAATAAAAATTCATCTTTTTCCCCCGAAAGTTCATCGCTTAAATAGCGCTGCGCAAAATACTGTAAATGCGTGGTGATCCGTTGATAGTTCAAGGAATCTAGGTTAAAGACTCGTCCATAAAAACGACTGATGATCGCCAGTACGTCACGAACGATCTCTACCGCTTGCATCGTGGTTTCCATCGTACCATTGGCTTGTTCGCTATTGACGATATGAAAGGCGATAAAGCCAATTTCCGATTCCGGCAATGAAATCCCGAAGACTTTTTCAAAATAAGCAACGGCATCTGCTGCAACCGCATACTCTTTCGGATAAAATTTGCGGGTCTCAAACAACAATGGATTCGGCAGCTCAATGCCTTCACGTGCCCGAACCAGCGCATAATGGATATGGTCGGTCAGTGTCAAATAAATATTTGGCGACAGCTCGATCCCCAAGGACGCTTCTGCATCATCCACCACTTGCTTGACGGCTTCGACTTCTTCCACAGGAATGTCTGAAAACAATTGCTGAAACTGATTTGCGGTAAAGGTATCCTTTAACACAAATTCTTTTTCGACAAAGGCTTCATCCACTGGATCGCCGACTTTTTTCTTAAACGCAATGCCGCGACCCATATAGATCACTTCCTGACCGGCATCATTGGTCGAGATGACGACATTATTATTTAAAATTTTTCCAATAATCATCGCTTTCCCTCACTCCAAAATAAAAAAACCTAGAATCTCCCCATTAGCGCGCTACGGTCAATTCTGGTTTTGCCTGCCGAACAGTAACAATCCTTGTAACTGAAAGAATAATAACACACCCCTGTGGCAGATGCAACCCTTTTCAATCAGAATTTCTGCAACGTGCTTTTCCTTTGTTATACCATTGAACAATTCTCCTTGCAACTTCCTTCACTATCTAAATTGAGTTGTTTTTTAATAAAAAAAGGAATGGCTCAGCTGCAGCCATTCCTAATGTATCAAAGTTGCTTTCTTTGCTGTCCCATGCGCCGTTCTTTCATCGCCGTTCCTAACGTACCATAGGTGAAGACAGCGATCCCCAGCCAAATAAACGCAAAGGCGGAAAATTGGGCCAGTGAATAGGTTTCGTGAAACAAAAAGATGGCTAACAAAAGCATGATTGTCGGGTTGACGTATTGAATAAACCCAAGCGTAATGTAAGAAACATTTTTCGCGGCTTCCGCAAACAGCAATAGCGGAATAGCCGTCACGATCCCAGCACCCATCAATAAGAGATTGGTTTGCAAGGGATAATTCATAAAGCCGACGGTTGAAAATCCTAAAATATACACGAGGGCAAAGGGGAAAATCACCATCGTTTCGATCGTTAACCCAGTAACCGAACTAATGGGGATCCTTTTTTTGATCAAGCCATACGTACTAAAGGAAAAGGCCATGATCAGTGAGGCATAAGGAATCGTTCCTGTTTGGATCGATAATAAGATCACCCCGATACTTGCCAGCAGACACGCCAGCATGCCAGTACGACTAAGACGTTCCTTCAAAAAAACGGTCGCTAACAAGACATTGACAAGCGGATTGATATAATAGCCTAAGCTGGCTTGCATCACGTGGCCCGCACTCACCGCGAAGATAAAGGTGAACCAGTTGATGGAGATCAGCACAGAAGCTAAAACGATCAGTCCAGCAAATGCTTTGTTCTTCCACAGCAGACGCGCTTCTTGTAAAAATTGCGTTTTCTTCCCAGAAAGCACGATAAACAACACCATAAAAACAAAGGACCACACGATTCGGTAGCACATCGTTGCTAATGGCGAAACCCCAACGATTATTTTCCAATATAGTGTGACCAAGCCCCATAATACATAGGCAGACAACCCAAAATAAACGCCTTTATTCTTCATTTTCTCCCTGATTTTTTTCCATTAAAACAAGTCTTTCCTGAAAAAAAATACTCCTCCTAAACCATAAGTTATCTTATTATATCGAATTTTTTGGTTTTTCATAGAGTTTCATGAAATAAATCAAGAAAAGCACCCTTCAAAGAAAGGTGCCCTCTTTATTCCAGTGGTTCTTCTGCACCTTCCAGCCACACGGCTTCTGGCTTCTGATCACGAATCAAGAATACCCCCGTTGCAAACAACATTCCCGAAGCGATCGTCATCAATAAGAAAGAAACATTCATCCCATGAAGCAGTGCACTTGTTCCTGTTAAGGTCGTGCTTTTTTGCGCCACACTATTCATGATCCCGACAAATAATGCTGTCCCGATGGCGCCTGCCACCGTTCGCAAAGAAGTCAATAACGCTGTTCCATGCGCCGTCAGCTGCGGCGGAATATTTTTATTTCCCCACGTCACGAAGGGCATCAACAAACAGCCTGTGGCGGCACAGCGCAGCATGTTCAAAACCACTGCTACCCAAATACCCGTGTGCATATGGATGAAATACATACCGATGTTGCTCAAGACCAGTGAGCCGCCGCCAAAAAGTGTCAACAGACGGATGCCGACTTTGTCATAGATTCGCCCAGCCACGGGACTTAAGAAAGCCGAGACCAGTGAGCCTGGCAAAACGACTAATCCCGAGATCGTCGCTGATTTGCCTAAAATCGACTGCACGTAAAGCGGCATCAGCATCGCCGAACCCATCAAGACCAAGTAAAGCATGATACTGCCAAAGACACTGATGGCATACTCTTTTGTTTTTAAGACCCGCAGATCCAAAAATGGGGTTTTCGCTCTTAACTGACGGAAGACAAAGAAGACCCCTGCTACCAAACCGATCCCTAAGGTTCCTAAAACCGGCAAGCTGAAAAAGCCATAGCTGCCGATATTGCCAAAGCCTAAAGTGATCCCACCAAAGGCGAAGGCACTCAAAACAAAAGAGGTCTGATCAAATTTACTGTTGCTTACTGGCAACACATCATCAAAAACCTTTATGGCCCAAATCAGTGAAATCAAAACGATCACGGCAACGATATAAAAAATCGCATGCCAGTTCAAGCGGTCCACGATCACCCCAGCAAGAGTCGGTGCGATCACGGGTGCCGCGGTGATCGATAATCCATACCAGCCCATCACCACACCGATACGATTGATCGGATAGATCGATAAGAGGATCACTTGCGCCATCGCGGTCAAGATTCCATTGCCTACGGCCTGCAAAATACGAGCAAGCATCATGACTAGAAAATTGGGCGCTGCAGCACAAAGCAGCAAGCCCACCAACGCAATTCCTAAGGCAGCGAGATACAGCTTTTTGGTTGGCACACGATTCATAAGATATGCCGTCAAGGGCATAACGATCGCCATCGCCAAGGAATAACCGCTAGTCAGCCATTGGCCCGTAGTGACGGAAATCTGCAGGTCAGTGACAATGGCGGGTAAAGCCGTCGTCAAGGCGGTCGCCAACATGGATACGGCAATACATGTAATCATTAAATTAATAAAAATCAGCGTCCGCTGACGTTCCGTTCGTTGGACTGTTTCACTCAATCAACGTCCGCCTCCTTCTCAAGATAAAACTGTTCGATTTTTGCTAAGGCTTGACCAAAGGCTTGTTTTTCTTCTGCCGTCAAATAGGTCAGCATTTCTTGGTGCGCCTTGCTGCGTTTTTCTTTCATTCGCTGTGCCTCTTCCTTGCCTGCTTCCGTCAGCGAAATCAGATGGCTGCGTTTATCTTTCGGATCGACTTCTTTTTGGATCAGCCCTTTTTCAGCCAGTTTTTTTAGTAGTTCGCCAGTGGATGTCGAGCGAATCGCTAAATACGCGGCGAGATCTTTTTGGGTCAACGTCCCTTTTTCGTCCAATACCAGTAGGCAATTGAACTGTCCCCGACCTGGCATAAAACGCCCATATTTTTGTTCCGCATACCGCCGATTTAATTTATACACTTCAAACAATCGTTCCACGATTTCTTGTTCGGAAACCATCGACCTTCAGCTCCTTTCGCCTCTTCACTATTTAGATAGGTACCTAATTAAAAGTCTGTTCTCCATTTTACATAGGTACCTACCTATTGTCAAGGAAGGATTGACAATGAGAGCGGGTACAGCAACCAAAAACGAAAAAAGCATTGAAACTTACGCTTCAATACTTTCCTCGTGGTTCTTTTTCTCCGCAAACTCTGCCAGCAGTTGCCGGACTTCATCCGTTGATTTGGTATTCATCAATTTTGCCCGCAAATCACTGGCTCCAGGGAAGCCTTTGACATAGATTTTAAAGAAACGATGCAATCCTGCGATCGAGCGTGGCACCATTTTGGCGTAATGGTCCTGCAGATCTAATTGCAGCTGCAACAAGCCTAATAGCTCTTCTGAGGTATGCTCTTTCGGTTCTTTTTCAAAGGCATAGGGATTCTTGAAAATACCCCGGCCGATCATGATTCCGTCTACGCCATATTTTTCTGCTAGCTCCAAACCTTTGGTACGATCAGGGATATCGCCGTTGATCGTCAGCTTCGTTTGTGGGGCGATTCTATCCCGCAAGGCAACCACTTCAGGAATCAATTCCCAATGGGCATCGACCTTGCTCATTTCTTTGCGGGTTCGCAAATGGATCGAAAGGTTGGCGATATCCTGTTGCAGGACATGGGTCAACCAAGCTTCCATTTCTCCTAGTTCGGTATAGCCCAAACGCGTCTTGACACTGACCGGCAGACCGCCAGCTTTGGCTGCTTGGATCAGCTCTGCAGCAACTTCTGGTCGCAAGATCAAGCCGCTGCCTTTGCCTCGTCCAGCAACGTTTGGCACTGGGCAGCCCATATTTAAGTCGATCCCTTTAAAGCCCATCTCCGCTAAGCCGATACTCATCTCACGGAAATACTCTGGCTTGTCGCCCCAAATGTGGGCTACCATCGGTTGCTCATCTTCGGTGAAGACTAAACGTCCCCGCACACTGTCGCGTCCTTCTGGATGGCAGTAACTATCGGAGTTGGTAAATTCCGTAAAGAAAACATCTGGTGCGCCGGCAGCTTGAACGACATGTCGAAAAACGACATCGGTGACATCTTCCATTGGTGCTAGGATAAAAAAAGGCTTCGGCAATTCAGCCCAAAAATTTGTTGTCATGATTTACGCTCCATTTCTTTGTCCAAGGATCTTATTTTATGACCCCACTTGCAAAACAAACCCCATTATACTAAGAATGCGTCAAAGAAGCAAAAGAGCAAGACGACACCCGCCGGTGCTTCGCCTTGCTCTTTTACAACAGATACTTAATACTGCCGAATAACTGGCGGTTCGTAGGCTTGAATAAAAGCTTCAAGCTCCTGGGTTGTTTGCGCAAAACCGATTTTTTCGCGATCGGCCTGCGTCAAGAACTCATTTTCCACCATATTGTCATACAAGGCTCTCGTTGCGCGGTAAAAATTGTTCACATCATAAAAAGCACACGGATTCGGGTTTTGACCGATTCTTGACCATGAGATCATCTCCGTGATTTCTTCCAGCGTACCAGGACCGCCTGGCAGTGCGACAAAGGCCTGCGACAATTCGAACATTTTTCGTTTTCTTTCTGACATCGTCTCGACGACATGGAGTTCGGTCAATCCAGGATGTGCTAGTTCCCGATCTTTCAAAAAGGTTGGGATCACCCCGATCACCTGACCGCCATTTTCTAAGACAGCATCTGCCAGCACGCCCATCAAGCCCGCTTTTCCGCCGCCATAGACCAGCGTATTTTGCCGTGAAGCGATCCACTGCCCCAATTCTTGGGCGGCTGTTGCAAAACTAGGTTCATTACCGACACTGGCACCACAATAGACTGCAATTTTCATAAAACTCTCCATCATCCTTCTCAATCATTTTGAAATAGTATATCATGATTCTGATAAAGGTTCTGGGAAAGGATGGAAAAAAAATTATGAACATTGAGGAATATCAACGATTTATCAGTGACTTCTACAAAGCCCGCAACTGGTATCAATATGATCCGTTTATTCGGGCGAATTTTTTAGCAGAAGAAGTCGGGGAAGTGAGCCGTGCCATTCGGACATTGGAGATTGGCCGTGACCGTCCCGATGAACAAGAAGGCTTGCCGGAAGAAAAACTGGCAAATCTGACGGAAGAATTGGGCGATGTACTGGATAACTTATTTATTCTCGCCGATAAATACGATATTTCTCTAGAAACGATCATGCAAAAACACAAAGAGAAGCTATTGTCTCGCTATCAAATGAACCATATGACAGAAAAAAATAGCTAACGGGATACTTGTTGCGGAACGGGCAGCGGCAAAGGTTGCTTTTCTTAAATACAAAAAACCAACGTTTCTGTGGTCGATCGGCCAGTGAAACGTTGGTTTTCTTCTATTATATAAAAAGTTGGTTCTCCTTTTTATGCAATAGGAGGTGTTTATTGTGCCATTTGCTCTACCAGTTCTTCCAAACCAGTCAAGGCTTGGTAGCCGTAGCCAAAGAGATAATTGTAGTCCATGCTGTAGACTTGTTTGTTTTTGATGGCTTTCATGCTGGAGAGTTTGTCATTTTTGTACAAGCCTTCAATGATTTCTTGACCAGAAACACTGCCTTCGATCGTTGACCAGTCGCCGACGATCAAGACATCGGGATCCGTTTCGATCAAGGTTTCGACACTGACTTCTCCTGAATAGTCTTGAAACACATTGTTCAGTTTGATCATGTCAAAGTTACTGTTGAAAAAAGACTCGTCTTGAGCGGCATAGACACTGACCACACTTGGATCAGACATAAAGAGATGGGCAAAGGTTTGCTCTTCTTTGTCTGCTACTTTTTCTTCCAAGGCACTCTGGCGATCCTTTAATTCTTTTTCAAAAGCAGCGGCTGCCTCGGGGACATTGAAGAGCTTACCAAGGTTTTCAATGTCTTGATACACAGAATCAAACGTCGCCCCAGTGACAGAGGTTTCTTGGACGTAAGTCGGAATGCCCATCTCGTTCAAGGAATCAACGGTGCCAACGCCCCAATCTTGATTATCAAAAAGTCCTCCGCGGCCAAAAATCAAATCTGGATCCACACTGAGCGCCGTTTCTTTACTGATATAGTCGCTGCCCAGGTCGTTTAGTTCTGCGTAATCAGCAGCAACTTCCTTATCAGCGGCACCAAAGGTTGCACCGACACCCGCAATCTGATCCTTGAGGCCGAGATGCAGCAGCAATTCCGCTGCTGGTCGTGTGTTGGCTACGACTTTTTTCGGTGCTTCATTAAAGGTTTGGTCCTTGGCGGTCCATTGCGTACCGCCTTCTGCTTTGGTGTAGTTGCTGATGGTTAAGGGATACGTACTTTCTGCCTGTGAGGAAGAAGCCGAAGTTCCTTCATCCTTCGTATTGCCGCAAGCGCTTAATGTAAAGACTGCCAATCCTACCCCAATCATTTTTCCCCATTTATTCATCTGTTTGCTCCTTTTCAAAATAATAATGAAACCCTAATCCGCCTGTGATCGGATGATGGTAAATACTGCATTTCACGCCATAGATTTCTTCGATCAGTTCTTCTGTCAGCAGCGTTTCTGGTTCGCCATACCCTACGACCCGACCATCTTTTAAGGCATAGATGATGTCGCAATAATTGGCTGCTTGTTCCAAATTGTGCAGCGCCGCCAACAAGCCAATCTTCAGATGCTTGACGGTCTCTAAGATTTCCAGTTGATATCGGATATCCAAATGATTGGTCGGCTCATCGAGAATCATAAATTTCGGTTCTTGGGTGATGGCACGAGCAAGGACGACCCGCTGTTTTTCGCCTCCTGATAATGAGAGGTAGCTGCGTTTTCTGTAGGCACTTAACCCTGTTTTGGCTAAGGCTGCGGTGACCAGCTCATGATCGGCTTTAGTGTCTTGTTCCAACAAACCCTTGTGGGGCGTGCGGCCTAAAAGCACCATCTGTTCTACTGTTAAATCAAAGCTCAACTCATTGAACTGACTGACGACGCTGACTTGCTGGGCGACTTTTTTTTCGGAACTTTTCAAAATATTCATCTCACCTAAATAAATGTCGCCGCTGTCAGGTTTCAACGTTTTGTAGATAGCTTTTAACAATGTAGACTTGCCGCTGCCGTTGGAACCAATCAAGCCGACAAATTGCCCCTGTGCGGTTTGGACGGAGATGTCTTTTAGAATCTGTTGGTCCCCGATCGTTAGATTGAGCTTTTCAACTGCTAATTTCATTCCGTCACCCCCCAAAGTTGTATTGCCGTTTGACAATGATATAGATAAAGATCGGTGCGCCAATCAGCGCTGTAATGATCCCGATCGGCAGTTCGACTCCTTGCAGGGTCGAGCGGGCGATCACATCCGCCCAAATCAAAAACAACGCGCCTGTCAAAGCGGTCAAAGGCATCAACAGGCGATGATCCGACCCGCTGACTCCACGTACGATATGAGGAATGATCAAGCCGACAAAGCCGATCATACCAGAATTCGCAACGATGATACTGGTTAATAGCGCTGCTAGCAGCATGTAAAAACGACGATAGAAGGTCAGCTTGACCCCTAAGGTGGAAGCAACTTCATCTCCCAGCAAAAGCGTATTCAAAACACGGTATTGCGTCAGGAAGAACAGCGTGATCAAAGAAACCAGAACCACGATAAAGCCCAATTTGTTCCAAGAAGCCGAGGCTAAGCTGCCCATCGACCAAAACGCCACAGTCTTCATCCCTTCTGCATTGCTAGCCAGATAGATGATCAAGTTTGAAACAGAGCTGCATAAGGCACTGACGATCGTCCCCGACAGCACGAGTTTTGTGGAAGTCATTTTCCCACCGATACTAGCAAGCAGCAGCACCAAAATGGTGGCAATCCCCGCTCCTGCAAAGGCACCAAACGATAAGCCCAGCTGCAAGACTAGCGCCGAGCCGCCAAAACCGACTAAGATGGCGAAGGTCGCCCCTAAGGATGCGCCTGAAGAGATCCCTAAGATATAGGGATCTGCCAGCGGATTTTGGACCACCGCCTGCATCACTGCCCCGCTGATCGCTAACCCCATGCCCACAAAAATAGACAGCAAGACCCGCGGTGCCCGAACAAACCAGACGATATTGATGTTTGCGTCTGAAATGCCTGAAAGATCACCAACCAATCCATGGCTGATTTTATAGAAGAGAATTTGATAAACTTCGCCAAGGGTGATATTGGCTTGTCCGTTTGCCAAAGCAACTCCTGCAGATAAGAGAATGGCGACAACTAAAACACAGCAAATGATTGTCGAAACCATCCAACGATTTGATTTAATCAACCCTACCGACATGTGATTCTCCTTTATTCAGCACGATCCTCTCCTGATTTCACAGCAAAAACAACCTGACTGTTGCCTCGCCACCATCATAAAAGAAGCATCTGTGCGTTTTTTCGCTTATAACAGTTCTTCTCATGAAAAGCGCCAAAGCCATGTACTGCTTTGACATCTATTTGCAAATGAGAATCACTCTCAATGAATAGAGTCATTATAAGGAACCTTTTGTGAAATGTAAATAATTTTCTGAAAATTTCCTTAAATAAGAGTTATTCTAATGTTCGTGATTGATTGGGCGTTTTCCTCTCCATTGACCTATCGAAAATACGGTACCCGTGAAGAAGCGAATCCTTTGGCAAAAATAATCCCATGCTTTTAAATGATGAAAAAAAGACAGACTTCATTTTGTACGAAGTCTGTCTCCAGTCTGATGCCTATGCTCAGGCAGGCTTGTTCTTGTAGCTTCCCTTTGTTCGAACGTGAAACCTATGCGTTGCCAAGGATTTGCTGATTCAACGAAATCATCTCCAAAAGACCTTGAGCGGCTTCACTGCCTTTGTTGCCGGCTTTGGTTCCCGCCCGTTCAATGGCTTGTTCGATTGTTTCAGTCGTCAACACACCAAACATGATCGGAATGTCGGCATTCAGACCAATTTGGGCTACGCCTTTCGCCACTTCATTTGAGATCAATTCATAGTGAGTCGTTGCTCCGCGAATCAAGGCACCTAATGTCACGATCCCATCGTATTGCTTGTGGTCAACGATTTTTTTGGTAATATACGGAATCTCATAAGCCCCTGGTACCCAATACACATCGATGTTTTCTGCTTTGACTCCATGACGCAGCAAATTGTCTTTGGCGCCTTCCACTAACTTGGAAGTGATAAACTCGTTGAATCGTGAGACCACGATCCCTACTTTGACTGCCTCTCCCTGAAACGTTCCTTCAAATACTGTCATCGCTCATTCTCCTTTGGTTGATTAAATAGATAGGTAATGGTGAAACTTTTCTTTCTTCGTTTTCAAATAGCTGCTGTTTTCTTTATGCGCAGGCATCTCCAGCGGTACCCGTGCTACTACCTTGATCCCTAAGCTTTCTAATTCCTTCACCTTGTCAGGGTTGTTGGTCATCAGTTGAATCTCCTGCACTTCTAAGGAACGTAAAACATCGGCGGCAAACGTGTAATGACGAGCATCTGCTGCAAACCCCAATGCAATATTTGCTTCATAAGTATCCATGCCTTGTTCCTGCAGCTGATAGGCACGGAGCTTGTTCCGCAAGCCAATACCGCGGCCTTCTTGGCGTAGATACAAAATCGCACCGCGGCCTTTTGCTTCGATCTGCCGCATCGCTTCTTGTAGCTGTTCGCCGCAATCACAGCGATGAGAGCCGAAGACGTCGCCTGTTAAACACTCTGAATGGATCCGTAGTAACAGCGGCTCGGTAGTATGTTGAATCTCGCCTTTGGCTAGTAAAAGGTGTTCATTGCCGAACTCATCTTCAAATAAGGTCAATTGGAACGCCCCATAAGCCGTTGGCAGATCCACCGTGATAGGCGTGGTTCCTCGTAGATATTCCGCCAACTCATCAATGGTCAAAAACGGCAGCTGCCATTTTTCTGCTAATTTTTTCAATTCTGGGACCCGAGCCATCGTGCCATCTTCATTTAAAATCTCACAAATGTAGGCTGCTTCCACGCTGCCAGCAAGCTTTGCTAAATCCACAGCCGCTTCTGTATGTCCTCTGCGTTCCAACACGCCGCCAGGTTGAGCGGTCAAAGGGAAGATATGACCAGGGCGATAAAAATCCGCAGCTTGTGACGCAGGATCAGCCAACTTTTCAATCGTCACTGCCCGGTCTTTCGCAGAAATTCCCGTACTCGTCGTCACGTGATCGACACTGATGGTAAACGCGGTGCCAAAGGCATCCGTATTATTGGCGGTCATCTCAGGCAATGCCAGCTTTTCAGCGATCGCTTGTGAGATGGGTGCACAGATCAAGCCGCGGCCATAAGTCACCATAAAATTGACGGCTTCTGGCGTTGCGTATTCAGCGATCCCAATCAAATCTCCTTCTGATTCCCGATTTTCATCATCGGCGACAATCACTAAGCCGCCTTTTTTTAACCATTCCACTGCTTGTTCTACTTTATGCATCGTCTGCCTTCTTTCATTTTCGTTGGTATTTGACATATTTCCCGATCATATCCGTCTCGATATTGACCCACTCCCCTTGTTTCAACTGCCCCAGCGTCGTCTGGTCTTTGGAATGGGGGATCAAGCTAACGGAAAATGCCTGTGCCGTCGTCTGGGTAACCGTCAAACTGACGCCATTGATCGCAATCGACCCTTGCGGAATGATTTCCCCTTGCACACTGACAGGATAAGCAAACGTCAAGATCAAGGCATTTTCCAACTGCTTTTTCTGGATCAAACGGGTCGTTACATCAATGTGGCCAGCGACAAAGTGGCCTTCAAAACGCTGCGTTGCTGCCATCGCTCGCTCCAAATTGACTTCGGCACCCACCGAGAGTTGTTTAAAGGTCGTTCGTTGAAAGGTTTCTGGCATGATATCCACCGTAAACGTCGTCGCTTGTTTGGCGATCGCCGTCAAACACGTCCCGTTGATCGCCATACTGTCTCCGATCTGGTAATCCGCCAGTAATCCTTCGGACGCACTGCAAGTTAGCTGGATCGTGCGGCTTTGCTTGCGGATCTCTTTGATGCGGCCTTTTTCCTGAATCAATCCTGTGAACATTCCTCTGGTCTCCTTCCTCGGATGCAAACATCTTCCCCAACTGCAGTCACCGTCACCTCTGTTAGCTGCTGCAGCTGTTTCGGGGTACGCTCACTGGTAAAACTTGCGAGACTATTGCCCCCAAGAAACTTTGGCGCCACATAGGTAATGCTTTCTTGCCACAGTCCGCTGGCTAAAAAGGCATCATGGATCGCAGCGCCTCCTTCTACGTAAAGCGATTGGACCTGTCGTGCGGCAAGCTCCTTCAGCAATGAAACAATTGTCAACTCTTCCAGCTGGATCACTGACACATGAGCTGGCAAATCACTGACAGTTGTCTGCTGCGTAAAAATCCACACAGGTGCCGAATCATCGACAAACAGTGCCAAATGGGGTTGCGACAGCGTTCGCCCCCGACGGTCTAACACGATGCGAATCGGCGGAAAGCTGGTTTCAACCGTGGTCAATAAGGTGGGATCATCCGTCAACACCGTCTGACTGCCCACTAAGATTCCTTGATAGTCCCCACGTTCTTGATGGACGTTTTGCCAAACCGCTGAACCAGTGATCGCACTGCGGGTCAACGCATCATGAGCGATCCGGCCATCTAAAGTGATCGCTTGCTTCAACGCCACGTAAGGTCGCTGATGCTGATGGTAAAAATTATAGTGTGGATTCAAACGTCGCACCGCTGTTTCTTCGATGCCCACCAACACGTCGATGCCCTGTTCTTCTAAAAAGCGCTTGCCTTGTCCAGCCACGATTGGGTTAGGGTCTAACTGGCCGACGACTACCTTTTTGATGCCACTGTCGATGATCAGCTGGGTGCAAGGCGGCTGTTTTCCTTGATGGTTGCAAGGTTCTAATGTCACGTATAAAGTCGAATTGATTAGGTCTTCGGAGGAATGGCATTGTTCGATGGCGTTTCGTTCCGCATGGGGCTGCCCATAGACTAAGTGAGCCCCTTTGGCAATGACCCGTTGCTCTTTGACGATCACAGCGCCCACTAGCGGATTGGTAAAGGTTTGGTAGCGCCCTTTTTTGGCTTCTGCGATCGCCAAACGCATGTATTCGTTATGCATCTTCCTTCCTCCTTTCAATAAAAAAATGCCTCGTGAGAATCTCACGAGGCATAGACAAACAAGACCGGCAAAAAATCAATTTTAGACGCACTGCGCCCCTTGAAATTTTGTGGTTTTTCTTCTCCCATCCAGACTTTCACTGTCGGTGCCAGATTCACACTGGCTCCACCGCATAGCTATGCGGGTCACGGACTTCAAGCATTGCGCTTGTCACCGTCGGTCGGGAATTACACCCTGCCCCGAAGAATACTATTCAATTCATGTGCATTTTAGCCCGACCATTTTTGTTTGTCAATAGGCCTGATTACAAGCCGATAGGAATTCCTCTTGGCTTTTTCTTTTGGCAACCCCAAAGCAGCGACAGCAGAAATCTCTTGTCGTTCCGCCATTTTCCTAAGCTGCAGCAAGGCGGTTTTGCCTGTGAAAAACACGAGAAAACCTAGGTTAAATATTTTTTCTCGAACGAAGCCATTTATCAAACTCCGTCACGAGTAAGACGACCATCCCAGAAGCTGCTGAGATGACCCAGCCGATCAAGGACATGTCCTCAGTATGAAAGGCGCTTTGCATAAATGGAACATAGGTCAATAACAGTTGCAGAACCAGCATCACACCAATGATCACGAATGCTTTTGGATTGGTGAAGGAAGCTTTAGAAAACGCTGGTGCACTTGTACGGATGTTGAACAAATAGAAAATCTTACTCAAGACCACGATATTGACCATCATGGTACTGGCAACGGCTTCGCTGACGCCTTGCAGCAAGAGCCAGTCATGAGCGATCAAACTGATGACTGCCATCAAGATCGATACATACGCCATCTGCCAAATATCGTGGCGATTCAACAATTTATTGCCTGTCTTTCGCGGTGTGCGGTTCATGATCCCAGACTCTGCTGGTTCAAAGATAAACGCAAACTGGATCGTAATAGCAGAAACCATGTTGATCCACAGCAGTTGCGTCGCCTGCAGCGGCAATTCTTTTTGCATCATGATCGTAAAGGCAATGATCAGCCCTTCGGCAAAAGATGTCGGCAACAGAAACAGAATGCTCTTTTTGATGTTGTCATAGATCCTGCGTCCTTCGCGAATCGCTAAGGACATGGTACCGAAATTGTCATCGGTCAAGATCATATCAGCAGAGTCTTTGGCTACATCCGTGCCGCTGATACCCATCGCTACACCGATATCCGCCCGCTTCAACGCAGGGGCATCGTTGACTCCGTCCCCTGTCATCGCCGTGACTTTGCCTTTGGCTTGTAGCGCTCTGATAATGTCCAATTTATTTTTCGGCGTGGTTCGTGCAAAGACTTGATTCGTCAAGGCAGCATCTTGAAATTCAGCTTCACTCATCTGATCCAACTCGGCACCAGTCACGACGTGAATCTCATCCGCTAAGCCAAGCTTTTCCCCAATCGCTTTGGCGGTCAGAGGGTGATCGCCAGTGATCATTTTCACTTGAACACCGGCTTGGTTCATTTCCTTCAGGGAGGCAATCACTTCTTCTCGCGGCGGATCGATGATCCCAGCGATCCCTAGTAATTGCAGCCCTTGCTCAAAAATCGTTTCATCAATGTGATCAATCGAAACTTTCTGATAGCCCACCGCTACCACTCGTTTGCCTTCTGCCGACAAGCGGCGGACATGGTCTGTCCAATAGGCTTCATCAAAAGGCGCCGCTTGTTTTTGCACCATTTCAAACAATTTATCTGGGGAGCCTTTAACAAATAGCAAGCGTTCCCCCGCAGGGTTTGCCACTAGTTTCGCCATGTAGCGGTTGTCCGAATCAAAGGGCAGCATATCCAGCTCTTGGTAAGCAGGTGCTTGCGGATAGGCAAATTGCTTATGATACAGCGTCAAGAAGGAGCCATCTGTTGGTTCCCCATTGATCGTCCAGTGATTTCCTTCTGGCACTAATACCGTATCGTTGGCTTCGTAACCAGCTTCCAAAAACAACTGCAAGGTGTCTTGCGCGTGGACGTCCTCCTGCTTTGGACGAATTTCTCCCACCGGCGCATAGCCGTCACCCGTCACTTCATATTCCTGCTCAGCCAATACGATGTCTTTGACCGTCATTTCATTTTTGGTCAGGGTACCTGTTTTATCCGTCGCGATCACATCCACTGAGCCTAGCGTTTCAACCGCTGGCAGCGTTTTGATGATGGTGTGCTTGTTTTTTGCCATGTCGCTGACACCCATCGCCAAAACCACCGAGGTCGTTGCTGGCAATCCTTCTGGGATCGAGCCGACGATCATGGTGACAACGGCTAAGGATAAGACAGAGATCGCATAGGTCTGCTGGAACAAGCTGACGACAAATAGCAAGACCGCCACGCCCATGATCACATAGGTGATGCCTTTCCCCAGTCCATCAATCTCTTTCATCAACGGCGTTTTTCGTTCTTCCGTTTGATTGACTTCAGCTGAGATTTTCCCGATTTCAGTCGTGACGCCAGTAGCGATCACGATCCCTTTCCCGCTTCCTGACGTCACGGAAGTCGAAGCAAACGCCAAATTCCGTTGTTCCGCTAATGGCGTTGCTTCATCCATTGAGGCATCTGTTATTTTTTCCACCGAATCGGCTTCACCAGTCAAGGCGGATTCTTGGATACGCAAGTTGTCGGCTTCGATGATTCGCAGATCTGCGGGCACATTGTCACCAGCTTCTAGGAATACGACATCCCCTGGAACGACTTCGGCAGCTGGAATATCTTGACGAATCCCATTCCGATAGACCGTGGCTTCTGCTGATAGCATCTCTTTGATCCGTTCTAACGCATCGGAAGCATTCGCTTCTTGGTAATAACCGATCAACGCATTGACCAGCACGACGATGCCAATGATCACGGCATCAGAGAAATGCCCCATCAGCAGCGTTAAGATGGCAGAGAAAATCAAAATGTAGATGATCGTGTTATGGAATTGTCGCAGCAGCAAACGCCACTTGGCGGTTTTTTTGACCGCTAATTGGTTCAATCCGTAGGTTTCTAACCGCTCGGTTACTTGCGCCTCAGTCAACCCTTGATCGATTGACGGCACCTGATACTGTTCGATTGTTTCTGACACTGATAACTGAAACTCTTTTTTATTCATTTTTTTCTTCTTCCTTTTCTTTTTCATTGATGGATAACACAAATAAGCCCCTTATTTAGAAACTGCTCCTAAATAACGCGCTGTTGTTTGTCTCCTATTCAATTAAAAAGTAAGGCAAGTCAAAATAGTGTTTCTGCTCACCGTCACTCGAGTCGCTTGACATTCGTTTACCACCCCCTCTAAAGTTAGCAATAAGCGTAACAAACTATTTTTCCAAAGTCAAGAGTCACCGCTTTCAAAAATGAAAAGTGGCTGGCTTCTTCACAAAAAAAAGCCGCACGCCAACGATTCATTGCCGTACAGCTCCTTCAGTACATTCTCTTCAAGCCCAAAGGCTCGCCTTAAAGCTGATCCAGTGCCTCGCTGATGGGGGTTTCCCCAGCTTGGACTTTGATGACTTTTTGATAAGTTGCTGGACGTTCCAGCATTTCACCTAACAAGACGGCGACATCCTCGATGGGGATCGCACCAGAGGTCGTTTCACTGATCTCGATCAAACTAGAACCTGGCGTTTCTTTCAACGCACCCGGCTGCAAAATCGTATAGTCTAGTGCGGTGTTGTCGATCAGCCAGCGATCAGAGAAAAATTTGGCGATCGTGTAATCCATCAATGACGCCATGCCTTCCCTTTGCCACTGTTCAGGTTCTAAGGCATAGGCTGAGCTAAGGTGGATGTAGCGCTTAATTCCTTTTGCTTCAGCGGCTTGCATCACTTTGACCGCACCATACAGATCAGATTGCAGCAAGTCTTTGCCTCGGGAACCCGCCACGAAGTATACCGCTTCCGCATCTGCGAATTTCGCCGCCATCTCTTCCGGTTCTGTGTGTAAATCAAAGAACACGGGCTTGATCGTCTCCGTTTCTGTGATTTTCTCACTGCTGCGCGCACCAGCATAAACGATGTGTCCTTGTTTTTCTAGAAAGGTGATCAATTTTTGGCCTACTCGTCCAGTAGCACCAACGACAAAAATTTTCATTTTCTTTGCTCCTCTCGTTTCTTTTTCCAACTCTTGCTAGTATCATCGTAGGACAAAAACCAAGATCCAACAACTATTCTGTTTCTAAACGAAGGGGAAAAAAGCACAGCACAAACCAATTCTTGCTGTTTTTCCCCATAGAAACCCATGTTTTTTAAAAAACACCCAAAAAAATGAAAAAAATTTTCTCAAACAATTGACAAAGCGTTGACTCTTTTGTAGACTAGGTAGAAATAATTTAAATATTTAGAAAATTCCAAATAAAGAAAAGGACGGTGGCGTATATGACCCGCACCAATGTTAGCAAACGAATTATTTTATTATTATAGTCGGGACTGTTTGATTTTATACATTCAAAGAGTCCCTATTCACATTGCATCCAAAAAGAAGAACAGCTTCTTGAGATGGAGTGTTTTTTTATACCCATTTTCAAGAAAGCGGCCTTTTGCAAGCTGACACCTTGATGTCAGATAGATCCAAAACGCTCGTTGACCAACTGCTGCCGATTCCCCGCGGTTATGCACTGCACTTATTCTAAAGACCCCTTCTGTTTGGACACTTGATTGGTCAAGCAGAAAAAAGGAAGGATGATTTTTTATTATGAAAACCGTCAACACGATCGCTGCTTTTGTAAACAAGTATTTGATCTACATCATGATTTTATTGATGATCGTCTCTTATTTTTTCCCGCAACCCTTCTTATGGATTCCGCCTCGTACAACGATTCTTTTGAGCATCATCATGTTTTGTATGGGGATGACTCTAAACGTTGCTGCGTTTAAAATGGTCGTCTTACAGCCCAAAGCATTCATCTTAGGGGTGCTTTTCCAGTTCACCATCAGCCCTTTGGTGGCTTACGGCTTAGCGCAGCTGTTTGGTCTTTCTTCCAGTTTGATTATCGGTTTTGTCTTACTAGGCTGCGTTTCTGGTGGAACCGCCAGCAATGTCATGACCTTCATCGGCAAAGGCGATGTCGCCCTCACCGTTTCCATGACCACGGTATCGACCTTGTTAGCGACCGTCGTTACACCCTTTTTGGTTTATGTCTTGGCTGGTCAGTACACCGAGATCTCCTTCTGGGAAATGCTCTTGTCTGTCTTGCAGATGGTGCTTTTGCCAATCATTTTAGGGGTGATCGTCCACAAACTCATTGCCAAGCACATCGAGCGATTTCTGCAATCATTTGTGTTGATTTCTTCCGTCAGTATCTTATTGATCGTTGCAGGAACTGTCGCTCGCAACGGCGCCGTCATCGTCCAATCTGGCTTGATCGTGATTTTCTTAGTCTTGCTCCATAACTTGATCGGCTACGGCGCAGGCTATGGTCTGAGCCGTGTGATGGGCGTCAGTGCCACCCAAGCCAAATCCATCATGTTTCAATTAGGAATGAAAAATACTGGCCTAGCGATCTCGTTAGCCAATGCCCACTTTGCCGCCATTGCTGCAGCCGTTACCCCTGCCGCAGTCGGCATGGTGATCCATCAAATTACCGGACCAATTTTAGCCAATCTCGTGGCCAAGAAAGAAGGAGAAAAGTATGAGTCAAAGTATCTTTTTGCCAAACTACACAATCGGGGCGGACGCCTACGAAAAAGTAAATGACATCGTAAAACCATACGGCACCAATGCCGTGATCATCGGCGGAAAAACCGCCCTTGAAAAAGCTGAAGACAAGATCAAAGCCGCTTTAACGTCAGCAGTCCAAGTGACGGATACCTTGTGGTACGGCGGCAACTCGACCTATGAAAACGTCGATCAGCTGTTCGCTACTCCAAGTGTCCAAGCCGCCGATGTTCTATTCGCCGTTGGTGGCGGCCGCGTCTGCGATACCGTCAAAGTGGTTGGGGAAAAAGCTGGCAAACCAGTCTTCACCTTCCCAACGATTGGCTCCAACTGCTCACCAGTCACCGCGGTTTGTGTCATCTATAAAGAAAACGGCGAGATGCAAGGGTTGTTTTTCCCTTCGCAACCGCCGACCCATGCCTTTATCGACAGTGAGATCATCGCCCAAGCCCCCGACAAGTACTTATGGGCAGGAATCGGCGATGCCCTCTCCAAAGAGATCGAATCGACATTTTCAGCGCGGGGCGATCAGTTAGATTACACCGATGGGTTAGGCATCCAAATCGGCAAAATGTGCACGGAACGCTTATTGCAATACGGCACACAAGCCTTGAAAGACAGTGCCGCCAATCAGCCGTCTTATGCCATTGAGCAAGTCGTCTTGGATATCATCGTAACCACCGGCTTAGTTTCCGTCTTAGTCGTCAATGATTACAACTCCGCCCTTGCTCATTCCTTTTACTACGGAACGACCGTTTTGGAAAAAATGGAAGACTATTTACACGGCGCATCCGTTAGTTACGGCGTTTTGGCCTTGTTGCAGCTCGATCAGCAAGATGCCCTCTTCCAGCGCATCTACGCCTTTATGAAGGAAAACAAACTGCCGGTTTGCCTAGCAGATATGGGCCTTAACGACACCAGCGATCTTGAGGCAATCTTAGACAAAGCAATGACCACCAATGACATCGTCCACGTGCCTTATGAGATCACGCGAGAAATGTTTAAACAGGCAATCCTAGACGTGGAAGCCTATCATGCCAAACAAAACCAAGCAGCATTGGCAGCTGCCAATTAAATGAAACCCTCCAGCAATTCGTTGCTGGAGGGTTTTTGTTTGGCCTTTTTCTCTTCTTCGTACTTGTCCTCCTTCTTCTTTCTCACATGTTAAAAAAATGCAATCGTTTACTTTGATTTATTTTTAAAAACTTATTACTATTTTAGTATAACAAAGGAGGAGATTGGTTTGGAATTGGTTTATTTATCTGGGTTGTTTTTGGTCATTTTCTTGTTGTATTTTCTGGCAAAGAAAAATAATCGAATCAAACAGCTGTTTTCGAAGATCACGATTGCTTTTCTGTTTATTTACTTGGTTTGGCGTTTATTTTTCACGATCCCGATTGATAGTTCTGCTTCACTAGTATTTGGGATTATTCTCTATATTGCGGAAGTCATTGGTTTATTTGTCTATGGCTTTTTTGTTTACCTTTTTTCCAATAAGCTCTCAAAAGAATACCGCTACGAGGGGGATGAAGCAGAAGAATTCTTGCCAAGTGTCGCCGCTTTTATTTGTACTTACAATGAAGACATCAAGCTGGTGATCGCCACCGCACTGGCTGTCAAAGCCTTGAAATACCCCAATAAAAAAATCTATATCTGCGATGATGGCCATCGAGAGGAACTAAAAGAAATGGCCGAGCGAATGAACCTCGGCTATTTGACCCGCGAAGGAAATGCCAATGCTAAAGCTGGGAATATCAACTATGCCTTGTCCCAAACCAGCAGTGACTTGATTTTGCTTCTGGATGCTGACTTTATCGTCAAAAAGAACATTATTTTTGAAGCTGTCGACTATTTCCGCAATCCTAAAGTTGCATTGGTGCAATATCCACAAACATTTTATAACAAAGATCCTTTTCAATTACTGCGCAAATCCATGTACAACGAACAGGAATTATTCATGCGCTTTCTAGAACCCGCACTTTCTCGTGAGAATGCTTTGATCCATATCGGTACCAATGCCATCATTCGCCGCAGTGCCCTTGAAGAGATCGGCGGCGTTCCTACCAGCAGTATCACCGAAGATATGGCGACCGGGATGCTTTTACAAGACGCCGGCTATGAAACGATTTTTATCAATAAAGCCTATGCCTTGGGGATCACTCCTTACACTGCCAAAGAGCTGACCTCACAACGGACTCGGTGGGCGCAAGGAACGAAACAAATTTTTGACCACTTCAAACCGCGCCGCTTAAAAGGGTTGTCGTTCATGCAAAAACTTTGTTATTACAACTCCTATTTGTATTGGTTTACCTCTTTCCAAAAAATCATCTTTTTATTGGCACCAACCTTATTTATGGTTTTTGATATCTTTATCGTCAGAAGCAACAATCACCAATTGTTGCTGTTCTTTTTACCGCCTTTCATTATGATTTCCCTGTCGTTTCGGCTGTATGTCCCTAAGATCAGGAACCTGACAAGTTCCCACATCTATGATTGCTTTGTCGCTCCTATCCACACCGGGGCATTGATCAAAGAATTTATGAAATCACAGAAAAAATTCAACGTGACCAAAAAAGAGATCGTCGGCAGCAACGCCTTTGATTGGCGAACCGTCTTGCCCCACATCATCCTCTTTACTTGGATTTCCTTTGCCTGTCTGGTAGCTGGGTATCGTTTGTACCGAGGAGAAGGGTATGAATTCGGCTATATCGTGACCTTGATTTGGTCGCTCTATAACCTCTATGGCTTGTTTTATGCCATTTTGATCGGGAAAAACCGTTTTATCGAAAGTGATAGTGAAGCCTTGAGTATCGCCATCAATCGTCAGCTTTCTTATGATGCCAAGACGTTCGAGATGTATCAAATGAGTTTCAATGGCTTCCGTGTCCGTACTCATCCCGAGCAAACCTTCATACCAGGTGAAAGTTACGTCTTTTACGATGATAAGCGTCGCTTCACTATCAATTCGATTTGCCTAGAGGATCATGGCTCCTATGTGACTTTTGCCTTTAACAATCTAACACCGCAATCTGCTGAAGAGCTTGCCAGCTACTATAGCGACCAGCTCAATGCTGCCAAACAGTTGGAATTTGATATGGAGGAAGAAGTCGCAGAAATGAACAGTTAGTCCCGCCCCCTTTGTCGCAAGAGACAAGGGGGCTTTATTGATTCCAGACGGCTCCTCAAAGGGCTGTTCCCCATCTAATGATGATTGTCTTCCTTTAGATAACACTCTGGCATTTGCTGCATACTTTTCCAATGATCATTGATTGAAAGAGCCAGAACAGAATCTAGACGATTTCTCGATAGTAAATACTTTTTAAGCCTTTAGAAAATATTAAAGAGTCTGCTTTCCCTATGACCTGATTGAGCTGATGCGCTTGTCACCGCTCACAAATTTGTGAATAAAAGCGCATGAAAAAACAATCCTTGTTATACTTATAAATAACACGAAGCCCTTAGAAAAAGGAGGAATCCTTATGACCCGTTACAAACGATTTCGCTTTGCTCATTTAGTCGCTCTTTTGGTGCTGGGCTTACTCCTCACTGGCTGCAGTGCGGATACGGCACCAATTGAAGAACAACCGACTGCCAACACCGCAACTTCTTCCGAACCAGCAGTTTCCTATGAAACCTTTCCATTGCCACAACCAATCTTAGACGGGGATACCAGTGTGGCGGAAGCTCTCTTCGAGCGGCGCTCGCAACGGGATTTTCAAGATACTGAGCTAACACAAGAACAGTTAGCACAGCTTTTATGGGCCGCTGCCGGTGTCACTACAGAAGATGGTCGCCGCACAGCGCCTTCGGCTGGTGCCTTGTATCCCTTAGACCTCTATGTCGTGGTCACACAGGTAACGGGGCTTGAGCCAGGGCTTTATCTGTATCAACCTGAGCAACATGCCTTAGCAAAAGTTCTTGCCGGCGATTTTCGGACCGCATTGGCGGAAGGTTCGTTGGATCAGCCAGCGATTCAACGGGCACCTGCCACATTGCTTTATACAGTGGTTTATGAACGACTGATCGAGCGCTATGGGGACCGAGGAATCGAACGCTATGCCTATATCGAAGTCGGTCATTCCGCCCAAAACGTCCTTTTGCAGGCCCAAGCGTTAGGCTTAGGCGCTGTGCCGATCGGCGCCTTCACGGATTATGAACTCACAGAGCTGCTGCAGCTGCCAACGGAAAATGAACCCCGCTATTTGATTCCTGTAGGCGTTATTGAGTAACACTGCCGACGAACGAAATCCAATTTTCATGGGACTGATGAACTGCCGTTAGAAAACGGCAACTGGCAAGGTTGATTTTCCCAGAAAAACCAGTAGAATCGAAAAACCACCTGCAAAAACAGCAGGTGGTTTTTCGATGGGCTTACAGTTTGTATGCTCGGACTTCTTCGGGTATTTCTTCTAGCGGCAACTCTTTTACCACCGCTTCGGTGCCTGCTGCCATCGCGGTATCGTAGTACCAGCATTTGTATTTGATCGTATTCATGGTTTCTTGCAAGGCTGCCATTTGCTTTGTGACTTCTTCCAGACGTTCATGAAACAGCTGCTGCCGTTTCTGCAAAGACGCATCGCCTTCCTCGCCCCAATCCAAGAAATTCTTGATGTCTTTGATGGGCATGCCGGTATTCTTCAAACAATCGATCACTTTGATCGTCGCTACTTCTTTTTCTGAAAACACCCGAATGCCGCCATTACTGCGGGCCAACTTCGGAAACATCCCTTCTCGATCGTAATAACGCAGTGTCGAGATGGGGATATTGGTCGTTTGTGATACTTCGCCAATCGAGTAACTCACTTGCATCGCTCCTAAAAAAAATTATATTTATCGCTTGACCTAAACCTAACTTCAGATTCTACAATTAAAATACACCGCAAGCACTGTACTGTCAATCACCTATCGTCTCACAGGTTCACCATTGGCAGTAGCAGGATTCGCTGAAAAAATCATTCACTGGAGGAAATACAAATGACAGAAATCAAAGAGAAAGTTATCGTAATTATGGGGGCCTCTTCAGGAATTGGGGAAGCAACTGCCGTTAAACTAGCCGAGCAAGGGGCAAAAGTAGTGATCGCTGCCCGCCGTGAAGAGCGCATCAAAGCACTGGCTGAAAAATTAGGAGAAAATGTCTTGTATCAAACAGCTGATGTCACCAATCGCGAACAAGTCCAACAAGTCATTGATTTAGCCATGACCTCCTTTGGTCGGATTGATGTCCTTTTTAATAATGCTGGCATCATGCCTCAAGGAAACTTGGCAGAGTTGAACTATGACAGCTGGCAACAAATGCTGGATATCAATATCATGGGGGTATTGAACGGGATCGGCGCTGTGCTGCCCATCATGCAAAAACAACAAGACGGCTTGATCATCGCCACTGACTCAGTTGCCGGACATGTCATTTACCCAGGTTCTGCCGTGTACAACGGGACAAAGTTTGCAGTTCGTGCAATCATGGAAGGCTTGCGCCAAGAAGAACGTGAACATGGCATTCGCTCCACCATCGTCTCTCCAGGAATGGTCTCCACGGAATTGTTTGAAACCGTCGGCAATGCTCAACTAGAAGCAGCCTTGAAAGAAACCTCTCGCGTAGAAGGCAATAGCCTAACACCAGAAGATGTAGCAAATGCAGTGGTTTATGCCATTCAACAGCCCAAACATGTGGCGATCAGCGAAGTCTTGCTACGCCCAGCAAAACAAACCGTTTAAGCTATTTCTACTAGCCCGTGAAACCTGCTTCCGCTTGATGCGGCCGCAGGTTTTTTTGTCGTCAAATCCCGCCGTTTTCCAGGACAAAATTGCTTGGTTTTCTTGTTACACCCACTTGTCCAAAGAATGTAAACCAATCGTTGCTTTATGTAAACGACTACGTTCTGTTGCTACGGGGGAAATTTTTTTATACTTAGTACAAAGCTTCCGTATAAAACGATCAATCAGAAACGAACCTGTCGTTCTCCTCTTATTTACAAATAGCTGACCATGATCGTTTTCCCGCCTTCACCGTTGACTTGCAAGTATTATCAGCTGTCCTCTTTTAGTACTTGCTTTTTATAAAAGAATGGAGTGAGTGTATGAATGTGAAACAGCTACTCATTATTGCCGAGCAACGAAGAAACATCACGAATCAGAAATTGACCTATGCAGAAAACTTCTTGGCGGCCGGCTACTCTGCTGCCGAATTGCTGGCAGACGAAACCTTTCTCGAATTAGAGCGAAGGGAAACCCAACTGATTGCAGAACGCAACGCCATTTTTTACGAAGAAGTCAGCCACAATTAATCCCCCTGTCCAATTGTAGGCGACGAAAAAGCGAAGGCTCAGCAGCACCTTCGCTTTTTTCTGTAATAACTTGAGCTTGCAGTTTTCTATTTAATTCCTTCACCATTTGATTGAATCACTTTTTTGTACCAATAAAAGGACTTTTTCTTATAGCGAGCCAACGAGCCAGTCCCATCGTCATGCTTGTCTACATAAATAAACCCGTAGCGTTTTGCCATTTGTCCAGTTCCTGCTGAAACAAGGTCGATGGGCCCCCAAGAAGTATATCCGATAAGATCAACACCATCTGCAATAGCATCAGCCATTGCCTTAATATGTCTTCGTAAATAGTCGATACGATAATCATCCTCGACTGTATATTCACCATTTTTTTCAATGAGGGTATCCATTGCACCTAACCCATTTTCGACCACCATCAAGGGAATTTCATAGCGTTCATAAATTTGATTTAACGCAATGCGCAATCCTAATGGATCGATTTCCCAGCCCCATTCACTCGCTGTAAGATGCGGATTTTTAACCCCATTGAAAAAATTCCCCGTTTGCTTTTCGGCTTGATCATTTACTTTAGTCACAGTAGAAGATTGGTAGTAAGAAAACGTATAGAAATCAACAGTGCCCTCTTTCAGTACTTCTAAATCTCCTGCTTCGATAGTAAGGTCTATCCCTCTATCTTGCCAAAACTTTTTAGCAAAATATGGATAGCGACCTTTCACTTGAACATCACCACAGTAAAAATTACTGATATTAGTCATCTCTTGTGCAAAACGAATATCCTCTGGATGAGAAGACAACGGATAAATCATTCGATAGGCAATCATACAGCCCATTTGCAAATTTTTGTGTAGACTTTTTGCGTACTTGATCACTCGGGCACTTGCAACGAATTGGTGGTGGAGCGCCTGAAACCGTTGCTGACTGTTATCGATATTTTGTGTATTCAAAAAATCATCAATATCTTTTGGATACATTCCTCTTCCTAAATACGTACCCACCCCTACATCTCTGGATAAAATATTGATTTCATTGAATGTTAGCCAATATTTCACATCATCCTGATAACGATCAATGACCGTCTTGGCGAATCTTTCATACGATTCAATCATTCCTCTGCTTTCCCAGCCATTGAACTGTTTTGTCATTTCTATCGGTGATTCATAATGAGACAATGAGACCATCGGTTCTATCTCGTACTTCTTTAATTCTGCGATCAGATCATCGTAAAACTTTAACCCTTCTTCATTTGGTACTTTCTCTAAACCGGTCGGAAAAATACGAGTCCATGCGATAGAAAAGCGATACAGCTTAAATCCCATTTCTGCAAATAAAGCAATATCCTCTTTGTATCGATGAAAATGATCAATCGCCTCATGACTTGGATAAAAAGCACCTTCTTCAATTTCTGTGGTGATTCGCCGAGGCGTGTTCACATCGCCTCCCAGAAGCAGATCACTGATTGACATTCCTTTGCCGCCCACTTGATACGCTCCTTCTAATTGATTGGCAGCTGTCGCCCCACCCCAATAAAATCCATCTGGAAATTTTGTTTTCATTTTTTCCCCTTCTTTCTTCTAAATAATTGTTACTAATTTATTCGAGTAATCAATCAATTCATCGTGCTCAAAAAATACCGGTTCATTCTGATTGTTCATAAAAATCAAAACAGAAGTTGGATCGTAGCCTTTAGACTTGATAAAATCAATATCAACACGGGCTAGCAACTCACCCGCCTTTACTCGCTGACCTTCCTCAATAAAAAGTTCAAATCCTTCTCCATCCAGTTTCACTGTATCTAATCCAATATGCAGTAACATTTCTAATCCATTATCATGTCGCAACCCGATGGCATGTTTTGTTGGAAAGACAGTCGTTATCGTGCCTTCAATCGGTGAATGGAATTCTCCTGACGCAGGATCGATCGCTAGCCCTGGTCCCATTTGTTCGGTAGCAAAAACCTCGTCAGCTACTTCACTCAGCGGCAAAACGCTGCCACGGACGAAGCCTTGAATCAATGCTTCTTCAGCCGCTGTCCGTTTTTCTGAAGCAATCGGTGAAGGATTCTCCAACGTTTTCATATCTTCTTCAATACTCTCTTCAAAACCAAAAATGACTGTCAAAACAAACGATATCGAAAAAGCTAACGCCAATGTTATGGCTGCTTTTACAATATTAGAGGCATCCTCTTCGAATAATACCGGCAAGGTCAAAAGCCCCGGCGATCCGAATGAATAGCGGACTAGTCCGCTGATCCCCGCATAAAAACCAGCAATTCCACCTGAAATCATCACATAAATCAGTGGTTTTTTCAGTTTCAAGTTAACCCCGTACAGTGCAGGTTCCGTGATACCAGACAGCGCCGTGATACCGCTGGAAAAAGCAATTTGTTTCATCTGTTTATCTTTGGTTTTAACAAATACCCCAAAGGCGGCCCCCGCTTGCGAAATGTTGCTTGCTAACATACCTGGTCCTTGGACGATCTCAAAGCCTACGGTTGAAAAGGAGACTTGCGCAATCGGAGTCAAAGCCGTATGCATACCAACCATTACTAATAAAGGCGTGAAGATGCCCATCAGTGTCGGCACGAGCCATGGAACAGTCACTCGCAGATAATCCACAACAAAGAACAATCCATCTCCAAAAATCGCGCCGATAGGTCCTAAGATCATCAGTGCTAGCGGAGCCATGATGATCACGATGAAAAGCGGTTTCAACATGGTTTTTAGTACACTCGGAATGATCTTTTCAGATAAACGATCAACATAACTCATAACCCAGACGATCAAGATGATTGGGATAACCGTTCCTGAATAAGCGGCTTCACGTATCGGAAGCCCAAACAGCTGCATAGAAACATCCGAGGCAACCAGACTCTGAAATGTTGGATGTAGTAAGACGCCTGTGATCCCCAATGCTAAATAAAGATTGGTTTTGAATTGTCTTGCCGCACTAGCCGCAATTAAAAAAGGCAAAAAGTAAAAGGCGGCATCTCCAATCATATTGATGATTTGATAATTTAAACTTTCTCTACTCAATCCCAAAAGGACCAGTAAAGCTAAAACCGCCCGAATTAAACCAAATCCGATCAATGCTGTAATGATTGGCGCCATTACACCAACAATGTTTTCGACGATTCGTTTCACAAGTCCGTTTTTAGGTGTATCTACAGCTTCAGCACTGTTTTTTTCCGTGATTTTATACTGATTGATTACAGTCGAATAGTAATTTCCTACTTCTCCACCAATCACAAATTGTACTTCATCTCCGGTCAATTTAGTCCCTAGTACTCCTGGAATTTCCTTCGCCTGTGCTTGATTGAATTGCGTGGTATCTTTTAACTGGAAGCGAAGGCGAGTTGCACAATGATAGACCGCGTTAATATTTTTCTCTCCACCGATCGATTGAATGATTTTGTCTACTGATTCTTTCTTTTTATCAACCATTTGGTTCACTCCTCGTTTTGTGATAGTAATAGTCTATTAATATGAATAGCTAAATATGCAATTTCTTCTTCAGTGATTGGTTTCTCATAGATTTCTTCTAAAGTCCGTTTTATTCGCTGACTATAGGCCATCGGTTCTTGATACAGCGTAGAGACTGTCTTTATTAAAACTGCATCATTGTTTAACATCGTGTTCGTTAAATAGCGTTCTGCAAAAAATTTGGCATGTGTAACCAGACGCTCATAGTGCAGACTGTGGCTATCCAATTTTTTCTTCACCAACATTTGTACAGACTTTAAAATATTTGTCACGATTTTTGTGATTTGGATAGCATTAGCATGAATTGCTGAGCGACTATTACCGTTAATGATATGGAAAGTAATGTTCGCTGCTTCTTGTTCGTTCAAAGAAATACCAAGTGCTTTTTCAATAATGGCAACACCTTTTTGAGCAGCCTGAAATTCTTCAGGATAAAATCGTTTGAACTCCCAATACATTGAAGAAGTCATAATGACATTGTCTCTGATCCTCTCGACAGTAAAATAAATATGATCAGTCAGTGAAAAGAGTGTATTAGCAGATAACTCCGTATCTAGATATTTCTCCGCTTCTTGAATGACTTCATACGCTAGCTCGATATACTTTACAGGTACATTGTTCATAAACGTAATCAAGGACTCCATTCGATTATCTTCAATCGGAAGATAGAATTTAGAGATTTTCTCTTCCGAAATCAATTGACCTTTCTTTTGCCGATAACCGATACCCTTGCCAAAAGCAATAACATCTTTGTTGTCTTTCTCAACAATAATAACGTTTACATTCAAAACCTTCTTAATCAAATACATGTATTCTTCTCCTTCCTCCTTTCTAAGCGTAAAAAAAGGCATAATAAAATCAAATCTGCGAATCCTCGCAAAATTGATTTTATTATGCCTTGCCTGCCGTACAGTCACATACACATAAAAAAAATCATTATTTATTTCTTAAATTAATCATAGCATCCAAAAAAAGAAAACGCAATCATTTTTTTAATGTACAAAAAACCGCAAAATAGGTATTTCCCTTCTTTTGCGGTCAGCTTCGAATCTTCAAACTGGTTGACAATAAACTCTTTCAAATGAAAAAACGCGACAAACCTTTCAAAAATTCCGTTATTTCTTCACGATCAGCTGAACGGCTTGATCGATTTTCTGCTTTTGGGTTTCCGTGTCGCTGTCTGGATTTTCCAAACAATTTTTCAAATTCTCAGCGACAATGATCCCCATAATACGGTTAACACTGGAACTGACGGCGGACAATTGCGTGATGACATCGACGCATTCTTTCTCGTCTTCGATCATTTTTTGAATCCCCCGCAACTGGCCTTCGGTTCGTTTTAACCGATTCAAAATATCTTTGTTGCATGCGGTCATCGTTTGATTTCTCCTCTCCATGCTGACATGCCGCCGAGGACATTGGTCACTTGAAACCCTTGCTGGCTCAAAAACTCAGACGCCATTTGCGAACGAGCCCCTGAATGACAGATGACATAGTAGTTTTTATCCTTCTCTAAGTCGCTGATTTGTTCCGTAAGCTCGCTCAACGGTAGGTTTTGTGCTGTTTTGATGTGCCCTTGTGCAAACTCATCAACTTCTCTGACATCAAGGATCTCAAGCGGTTCACGTTTTTCTTTTTGGGTAAATTCGTCCATAGATATGGCTTTAATCATGAATAATCATCTCCGGCTTAATAGTATTATACAACGAAAAGGCACCATCGAGGTTTTGACAATTGATGCCCGCTTGTTTTAAGATGCGTTCGGCAATGTAGCTTCTCAATCCGCTATGACACGTAACGACATACGAAACGCTTGGATCCAATTCAGACAACCGATCCCTCAATTCATCTAACGGAATGTGGAGCGCCTGTTGAAAACGTCCATTATTGGCTAATTCCATCTCTGAACGAACATCCAACAACTGCTTACCGTTTTCTAAGGCATCCGTCAATTCGTGCCACTGAATATTCTCACTGATTCCTTCCGCCAGATTGATCGCTGCATAGCCAATCATATTCACTGGATCTTTGGCTGAGCCAAAAGGCGGTGCATAGGTGAATTCCAGTTCAGGCAAGTCAAAGATCGTTAAGTCGCCTTTGATCGCTGTTGCCAAAATATCGATCCGTTTATCGACCCCTTTGGTTCCGATGCCTTGCGCACCGTAGATTTTTCCAGTGTCAGCATCAAAAATCAGCTTCAAATAAATATCCGTCGCATCAGGATAATACCCAGCATGGTCTTTGCCTGAAAGATGAACCACCTGAGGATTTAGCCCCGCCAGTTTGGCGCTGCGCTCACTTAACCCTGTGGACGCTGCCGCAATATCGAATACGCGCACGATCGCCGTCCCGATACCGCCTTTGTTTTTGCGAGCCAGTCCTCCCAATACATCAGCAACTTGCCGACCTTGGCGATTGGCTGGTGACGCCAGGGAGATCAGCGTGTCTTCGTGGGTGATTTGTTGTTTCACAACGATGGCATCACCCACCGCGTAAATATCTTTCTTGCTGGTTTGGTATTGCTCATCTACTAGGATACCCCCCCGGTGTCCTAATTGGATACCAGCACGTTTCGCCAAATCCGTTTCTGGTTGGACACCAACCGAAAGAATCGTGACATCTGAAGCCAGGATCGTGCCATCTTCCAGAACGATTTCTTGCCCTGCTTTTTCAAAAGCGGTCGCTGACTGCGAGGTCAAAACTTTGACCCCTTGCTTGATCAATTCATTTTTGACATACGCAGCCATTTCTTCGTCCAAAGGTGGCAATACGTGGGGTGCTTTTTCTACGATCGTTACTTCGAGGCCTTTTTTATGTAAATTTTCAGCGACTTCTAAACCAATAAACCCAGCGCCAATGATCGTCGCTTTTTGAGGCTTTTTGTCTTCAAGATGCGCCATAATTTGGTCTAAGTCAGGAACATTGCGCAAAGAAAAGGCGTTGGTTGCTTCTTCTAGCCCTTTGATCGCTGGTACTAGCGGTTTTGCCCCCGGCGATAAAATCAACGCATCATAAGATTCCGTGAAGACCTGTTCGCCATATTTGACCGTGACCGTTTTCTCCTGCGGATCGATCGCCAGTACCTCATGAAAAGGCCGCACATCTAGGTTAAACCGTTTTTTTAATGCCTCAGGTGTTTGGACCAATAGGGCATCTCGCTCTTTGATCTCACCAGAAATAGCATACGGCAGCCCACAATTCGCAAAAGAGACAAAAGGACCTTTTTCAAAAACAATGATCTCCGCTGCTTCTTTAAGCCGACGTAAGCGCGTGGCTGCCGACATTCCCCCTGCTACCCCACCGACAATAACTATTTTTTCCATCATTACTTTCCTCCTTTGGTTGTTCCGCGCCATTGATTCATGCCGCCACGAACGTTGACCACATCAAAACCTTTTTTACTTAGGATTTTGGCTGCTTGTTTGCTTCGCATCCCCGATTGGCAAATGACTGCCAGCTTCTTGTCGCCTTTTTGAGTGAAGCCCGCAATCTTATTTAACGGTACATTTTTCGCATAGGCAATGTGCCCGCTGCGGTACTCCGCCGGCGTGCGTACATCCAGAACCGTCCATTCTTTGGCTCCTTCTTTTTGTAAATCTGCTGTTGACATACTTGGTATGCGTTTAAATAGTGAAAACATTTCTTGCTCCTTTCGTATACCCCTCGGGGTATATTAAACAAGATGTTTTACGATTTGTCAACTAAGTGAATTTCTTTAAGAAAAGAAACTTGCTGTTGCGCTATCCCCCACTCGATACTCTCGACAGCTGCCGGACAGCTACCGATCAAGCAGCGAAAGGCCTGAATCACACATTTCCCTCCCCTCGATCACAATGCTATAATAAAAGAAAAGATATATTGTAAAAATAACACACATCAAATCGTTTACTTAGCAGCTGATCGCTTTGATTATTAAAGATGATTGGCTCCCGCCCTAACCAAGAGCGGACAAAAAAGCGACGCAAGCACCACTTTCCCTTGATTTATCAAGCAGCAAGCCCTGCTTTCTTGGAACCAACGCGGGGTTCGACTATGCTTAAGTCACATCAGCGAAAGGAAGAAAAGATGGAATTTGGCGAAAAAATCAAAGAAGTACGCACAAGAAATAACTTGACCCAAGAACAATTTGCCACTCAACTACACGTGACGAGACAAGCCGTTTCGAACTGGGAAAACAATCGCAATCTACCAGATTTAGAAATGCTGATTGCCATCGCCACGATTTTTCAACTCTCGCTTGATGAATTGATTTTAGGAGGAACTCAAGTGAACAAGATCACTGAAAAACTAATCAAAGACGGCAGCGAGACCCGACGCGCCAAACTCAATTTGATCACTACCTTGATCGGAACATTTTTACTACTTTTCGGCTTTGCCTGCTTCTTCATCAAAGCTAGCTCCGTGGAATACATCGATCAATCCGGCATTTTACATGAAAATTTCTATCTAATCCCCCTAGGATTTTTGTTCCTATTGGCTAGTTTCGTAGTATTTGCAGGAACCGGGCTCAATTATTTTCGAGCTGTTAGAAGAAAATAAATAAGAAGAAGGCATAAAGCGACCCTCGAAAAGCAGATCAAAACCTGACTTTTGCGGGTCGCTTCATTTAAATTTCCTTGTTAAATTGTTTGACTCCAATAAATACTGTACCGATACTTTATCTCCTTACAAAAACCCCTCTATTCTTCTTTCGTTTCACAAATTAATCCCACTACTTATTCCTTAAAATGTTTAAACTATTCACGACCATTCGTCAAGTAATTATGCTTAAAATAGCATAAAAAACCATTCCAATCATTATTTTTGACACAAAAAAATGTCAGATGATAGCCTTGAAATAGAAGGTTATCTCTAAGATGACCTTCTTGCTTTTGGAATAAATAATAAAAAGGAGTGTATGAAATGAAACATCTAAAAGCGTTGGTTGTCAAAGCACTAATGATTTGGGCGATTTTGTGGATTGTGTTGTCAGGAATTTACGATGTCAGTTTTATGGACTCGACGATCGTCGGTGTGATCATTGTGGTGATGATCTATGTGCTAGGCGATTTGGTCATTTTGCGGAAGATCGGTAACATTGCGGCAACGATCGCAGATGCCGGCGCAGCAGCCCTTATCCTATGGCTGTATCTGACTTATATGGACTATACAAATGACATCTGGATGTTAGTATTGATCCCAGCAGTATTGATCGGTGCGGCAGAATGGTTCTTCCACATCTGGTTGTTAAAAGCAGACATCGTGCCAGATGAACGGAAAATAAAATAATTTTGTTGATTGCTAGAATCGAACGCAGACTCTTGTTCTGTGTTCGATTTTTTTTGTTTACAAGATCGGCTATTGAAAAGCGACGCATCTTCTTGTTCCATATGCTTTCTATAATCACGGACGCTTGCAAAGATTTCTGGTTAGCTGTTGCAATCGCCAAATTTGAATAAATCCCATCTTTCCTTTACTATAAACGAAATCCGATCGTTTTTTTGCACGGTTATACTATCAAGGAGGTTTGTATGGCAATTCATGTGATGTGGTTTAGAAAGGATCTACGCTTAGAGGACAACACGGCACTTACTGAGGCGCTTGCGTCTCTTCAAGCAAACGACCAATTGTTGTGTGTGTTTCATCTCAATGACAAGCAGTTTCTCCCCGATGCACCAAGCCATGATTACTTTTTTAGCGCGGTTGCTCACTTTATCGAGGCTGCCAAAAAGCAAAATCTGACGATCCACCTCTTGACGGGGACTTTGACAGAAGCCTTTGATCAGTTGTTCGCTTGCTATCCAGAATGGAGCCAGCTTTACTTCAACTTTGATAACCGTGGATATGGTCGTAAACGCGATCTCTACATAACAGAATTGGTCGAGCAAAAAGGCATCACCGTTCATTCTTTTGAAGACCATCATCTGCATCAACCAACGGAAGTCACCAAAGAGGATGGGACATACTACAAAAAATTTACGCCCTATTATAAGAAATGGATCCAGTTGCCCAAACCGGTGTATCAAAAGCATGCCCTTGATTTTGAAAAAGCCGCTCATTTTAATGATGCCCCTCACTTCAAAGCAGGGACAATGCTGCTAGCTGAGCTGATAAAAAATAGAAAGACTGATTTCTCAACGATCGTTGGGGAAGACTATGCGCATAAGCAATTGCAGGCATTTGTGCAAAAGCGTTTGGCTGCCTATGAAAAAGACCGTGATATCCCTTCAATCAAAGGAACCAGTCGTCTATCCCCTTTCTTGTCTTTTGGACAAATCTCTATTCGGAAGGTTTGGGCCGCTTGCCAAGAAATGCCATCCAGCACTGGCAAAGCGACCTTTTTAAAAGAACTGGCTTGGCGAGATTTTTATCATATGATCTACTTCACTCATCCAGAACAAAAAAACTATGAACTCATTGAGAAATATCGAAACATGGATTGGCAAAAAGATGAAGAGGCGCTAAACAAATGGCAAGCAGGACAAACCGGCTATCCGATCATTGATGCCGCGATGCGGCAGCTGAATCAGACCGGTTGGATGCATAACCGTCTACGGATGATCGTCGCTTCCTTTCTAACCAAAGATTTACTGATCGATTGGCGGCAAGGAGAAGCCTATTTTGCTCGACAATTGATCGACTACGACGCTGCCAGCAATATCGGCGGCTGGCAGTGGGCAGCTTCGACCGGCACCGATGCAGTTCCTTACTTTCGAATTTTCAACCCCATCACTCAGGGGAAAAAATTCGACAAAGATGGGACGTTCATCAAACAATTTGTTCCCGAACTCGCCCAGTTGCCACTAAAATTCGTCCACGAACCTTACCTGATGACTAACCAAGAACAAGCCGACCTACAAATAGTTTTAGGCACCGACTATCCGTTGCCTATAGTCGACCATAACGAAGCCAGGAAAAGAGCCCTCGATTTGTATAGTAAAATCGAACCATAAAAAGCTGCCATGGACTGCTCTCAAGCATTTTCGGTAGAAAAAAACCAGCAAAGACGGTCTCTTACGGAGCGTCTTTGCTGGTTTTTTATGAAACTGGTGCGCCCTCTTTCGCCTTTCTATAGTGAAAAAACAAACGGCACGTCTCATCAAGCTGTCTGTTGCTGGGCATACATAAAAGAAGCATTTTCCATGCTGTGTTTTTTAATTAAGGTCTTGTTGTCTACTTCCCCTCTTATTTCTAGTCGCTCTAAGCAACAATCCCCTGACAATTTATAGATTGAACCCTTTACTAGCGGCGTTCCCTGCTTTTTCACGACTGGCTAGTAACGTTTCTCCTTGCAAAACTGTTCGTCTGATGAAAGGTCATCTATAGAACCATTCTGTTATAATAGCTCCATATTTGAGGATAAGGATGGTTTATATGAAAAAAATAATCGGATTCATCTTAGTCGTACTTTTAGGGTTTGTCGGATACAAAGGCTATGAATATTATCAATCCACCTACTCAGGACAAACAGCTTACGCGTATGTCCCGTCTGAGATTCCGCCTAAGGTCCAACACGAAAGTAAGAGCGGCATCGGCGACCAGTCTCCCTGGTATTCTTACGATTACACATTAGACTTTGTAAAAGAAGATGGCAGCACCCAAACCCTTGAGGTTTCATTATCAGAAGATAACGCAAAACCCTTAACACCAAATTCTTATGTAAAAGCGGTGATCAGTGAAAAGCGTACAATAAAAGGCCCGAATGGCGTTGAAAAAGACGCAATTCCCAAAAAGATTCTAGAGAGATTAGAAAATCAGAACTAACGATGCCAGACCCACATCTCTATGTGGGTCTTTTTTTACATCCTTCCAAAATCAGCATTTTGAATCCCTTCTATTATTTTCACGCTTGATGTCTTCTGCTCTGTTGCGATACGTTATACAAGGATACTGGGCACATTTATCTAGCAGAAAGCTGCTTGACTGATCCCTGTTTTCATTCCGTCATCCATGATAAGAGCAATTCAAGCTCCTTTTCCTTCTCATCCTTTGCAGATAATTGAAAAAGCAGCGAATCACCTATCCGTTGACTCACTGCTTTTTAACTAACAAGTAATGGCTCACACCACAAAAGAATGGTACTTAGAGTAAGCAATTTGATCGACGATCGCAGAAACCTGATTGACATCTAAATCGGCACCGATGGCAGTCACTTGATAAAATTGACCATAATTGTTGCCAAGTTGAGGGACACGGGCGTTTGAAATCAGCAAATCGTATTCTTCCTCATTGTTATAAGGAGAAATAGTCACATTTTGTTTCCCTTTTAGTTCATTTTTTAACAAGTAAATGGAAGCATCTGCCAAAAGACTAGAGCCCATATTTAAGACCCCGATCCGTACCCGATATTCCTCTTTCGGTGATAACAGATAGATTAAAAAGACCAGACGTTTCTTGAGGTAGTTGAGTTTCGTGGGCGTAAACAAGTTGGTTGGTGCAATGATGTGTTGCAGGATGTCTGTAATCACTTGATCTCGCAAGGAATTGTGAAACAGCTTGTGGTAATAATTCAAGGTGACTCTGTCAATGGAGTAATTTACCCCATGAAAGTAATAGACTTGTGCGATCAAGGAGAAGACACTGGCTTTAATATCGATCGTCGTATGCGAGGCTTCAAGACAATAAATGGACTGGATCGCTGCCATGACTTCATCGGTAATCTCAAAGACAGGATTTTTATTGGTATACAGCCCTAAGCGAAGCTCCTCGTAAGGAATTCCTCCTACCGTAACGAGAAAAAGACAGATAAAGAAGGGGACGATCTTGGCTTCGTCTACTGAACAGATGCTTTTTTTCGACACATAGGCTTGTCGAATAAAGCGACAAATCGGCATTTCTTGGCAGCGATTGATTTTGATTTGTTCCTCCGGACTTAAGCTTCCCAAGGTTGTGTGAGGCGTGACTTTTTTCATGATCACAAATAGCCAGATCTTCAACTGCTTTTGTTGCGCAATCGAGAGGGTTATTTTTTTCGCTAGCTCCGCCACTAGGTCATCGATCAAGACAGAGTCGATCGCTGTTTCCCCCATTTTTAAAAAATTATAGTAAAAATAAATGCGTTGCGTCATCGTTCCCGCTAGCTTTTTGTTCTTTATCTTTAATTCAAAATGCTGCAGCAGCTGATTGCACTCTGCAATCACACGATTCAGTGTCCCGACGCTTATTTTTAATTCATCAGCTAATACGAAAGCATCATAGCCTGCATGTTGAAACAAATAATGGATGATTTGATATTTTACAGATTTTTTCAATAACGTGTCGGTCAAATCATCCAATGAGACGCTGTCGTTTACTTGCAGATCAAGGGTATAACGGTTGATTGCAAAAGAGACCTTCTCATTTTTTAGTTGTTGCTGAAGATTTTCTGATAGTTTCGTCAAGGTTGGCATCGTAATATCTAATTCCCGACAAGCATCACTTTTTTTGATATGACCAGTCGATAAATACAAGAATTTGAGCAAGATATACTCCAATTTCAAGTCTTTATCCAGTAAGTCTTCTTTATACATGACTGTTTTTCCTCCTGTGTAAATCCTTATTCTTTTCGAATAGTTACAACCAATTTACAGAAAAAGATAGCAGTACATTTCCTATGAAACAAACAAATGCAGTAAAAACATGCCCTTTCTACACATACTTTTCCTTCACTTACTCCCCAAATAAACCAAAACGAACGAACAAAAATGCGCCCTGCCAGACGAACTTTCCTCAGAATTTTCTCGCGACAATGTTCTCGGATTTTCTTTTTGCATATGTAAAACATGCTTCTCTAAAAAAATATATTTAGACCATAATAATTAATACTATCACAAGCCAGAAATGTCAATAAATGAAATTATCAAGCGCCATTTTTTTACTTACTCTTAAAAAATGACACTATCAAGTGCTTACCCGTTCTTATAAACAAAAAAAATCAAAGGCAGTCGATGCAACCGCCTTTGATTTTTCTATAAACCAATGTTCATTCAGTCTTGCAAAAAAAGTTTCATAAAGGGACTTTTTATTCATTGAAAAAAACAATGAAAGGGTTTCTAGCGATACCGTTTCTTAATGTGAAAAGCCATAGGTTTGATCGGATGAAACATGACGGCTTGGTCGCTTGTTCAAGCGCTCGATTCCTTCTTTCATGTCTTGCACCAGATCCATTGCCATTTGCATACTTAAATCTGCCCGGCAAACAAAGCGTTGGATATTGATATGTGATAGATTATCAGGTAATGGATAGGTAGGGACTTGCCAGCCTTTCATCGCAAATTCATCCGTCAAATCATACAGATTCCAAGAAATATCGGCATCTTCTTTTAATTTGTAGCAGACGATCGGCAACCGTGAACCATCATTATAAATATCGAAGTAACCCATGTTTTCAATCTCTTTTGCTAAATATTGGGCAACATCGCTGGTCTTTTTGTGGATCAAGCGGTAGCCTTCAAACCCATTGCGGATAAAGGTGTAATATTGTCCGATGATTTGGCTGGCGCTTCTTGAAAAGTTGATGGCCATCGTTGGCATTTCACCGCCAAGATAACTTACTTTAAAGACCAACTCTTCTGGTAAGAAATCTTTTTCTTTCCAAAGCACCCAACCGATACCAGGGTAGACTAACCCATATTTATGTCCAGACGTACTGATGGAACGAACGTTTTTCAAACGGAAATCCCATTCAAGTTCTGGTTCCATAAATGGCGTGTACAATCCCCCACTAGCCGCATCCACGTGGATGTAGACTTTGTAGTCGGTGTGTTTGTTGTATTCCTCTAATTTCTTGTCTAGTGCTTTGATATCATCGTATCGTCCAGTGTAAGTGATTCCTAAAATACCAACGACCCCGATCGTATATTCATCTAAATAGTCCGTGACCTTTTCAACATTAATGCTGCCATGTTCTTCATCGATAGGGATCGTTCGCATTTCAATGTCCCAGTAGACACAGAATTTTTCCCAAACGACTTGATAGGCAGAAGAAATCACTAAGTTTGGTTTTTGTTTATTGATATCTAAGCCAAGTTTTTTTGCCCGATTGCGCCAAGCAAATTTTAAGGCCAATCCACCTAACATACACGCTTCACTTGAGCCTACCGTTGATGTACCGATAAAATCGGACGCTTCTGGGGCATGCCATAAATCAGCGATCATATTGACACAGCGGTTTTCAATTTCTGCTGTCCGTGGGTACTCGGTTTTATCGATGGCGTTTTTATCAAGGGTTTCACTCATAATTTTGACTGCTTCTGGTTCCATGTAGGTTTGACAGAACGTCGCCAAATTTTGTCTTGAGACCCCTTCATCGATCAATTGATCTTTGACTAATTCATAGGCATCCCGCGGTACCAAGGACTCTTTTGGTAATTTGTACATAGGGATCGCTTGATCCATTGCCTCATTCCCATAGATAGGCTCCAAATATTGGGCTTCTTTTCGATTTTTTTTACTAAATAACATGCAGCTCTCCTCCTCATAGGTTGTGCTTTTTATTTTTTATCGCTTGCTTTTTCACCTACATATTTATAGATGACAAACGGTATCACGACAATAATCAGCCAACTGATGATCAAGATGGCTAAATAGGTTCCGCCCTTTCCGGTGCCGATATCGCTCGGTGGAAAGAAGGAAATAAAGAAAGAAAAAATAGAAACAAGCAAACCAACCATCGCAACACCAATTTTCACATTTTTCCCACCAGGAATATGATACGTTCTTGTTAAGTCGTCTTTTTCTTTGACTAATTTAATATAGGAAAGAAACAAGAGGACATAAGCCACCAGATAGATGCAGACCGTCAACGCCATCGCAACGAAGAAGGATAGATTGGCGCCTCCACCGCCTAATGTCAAGACAACCGCCCAAATGGAAACAATGATGCCTTGTACCAAAACGATATTGATTGGGACATTGTGTTGATTGACTTTGGCCATTTGTTTTGGCAGCAAGCCATTTTCAGCTGCTTCAAGCATCGCAGTCGATGGGCCGACCACCCAAGCAGCAATTTCTGCAATGACACCTAAACAGATGACCACGGCAATCAAACGAACCAGCCATTCTCCGCCGCCAAAATGATGGATCAAATAAGAATAGGCTTGAATCACGCCAGTATCAAGAGACAATTGATTTTGGGGAATCGTGGCAGCCACCGTTGCCCCACCTAACGTATCCAAAAGAATCGTTGCTACAACTAAAATCAAAATAGCTTTCGGGTAATTCTTTCCAGGATTGTCCATATCTTTTACGTGACTGGCAGAAGATTCAACCCCTGCATAGGCTAAAATAAAGGAAACAAAAACGACCAGCGTATTGATTTTCGTGAAATCAGGAATCCAAGCGCCTGATCCAAAAGAAACTTTGACGGGATTCCCTTGAGCAATGTAGACAATTCCTAAGATAAAAAGAATGATCCCTGTTGCGACGATCCCCACAAAGAACCCTACTTTGGCAATCTTCGCAGTATTTTTTGTTCCGCCAAATTGCGAGATCGTGATCAGCCAAAAGATCACTAAAGTGGCAATCAGCTTCAGCCAAACATTCGTATTAAGAGCCGGCCAATTTAGGGCATAGGAAAGCGCCCCGACAATAAAGTAAATCATCGTAATAAAGCCTACCGTGATTTGGAACCATTGGAAGAAAATGGCAGCAAAGCCCCATTTTCTCCCTAATGTTTTTGAGACCCAGGTATAGAGTCCCCCTTTTTCCCATCCCTTTACAGTAGCCATCTCCGCAGAGCAAAGGGCTACAGGGATAAACCAGAGGAAACCGCCGACGAGTAAATAAAAAACTAAATTCATCTTCGATGTCGCAAAGGTTGGATACTCATATACCGTCATCACCATTGAAGCAGTTATTGCAAAAAAACTCAACAATGATAGTTTTTTCTTGCTAGTATCCATTTTTTTTTACCTCCTATCGTTAGATACTATTTTTCAGCAGCGGAAGATAGATCAATATGGTACGTATGTGTCAAATCTCCATCTGCTTTAAATTCGATTTCGACCGCTTTGATCGCTGGCAAACTTTGTTCTTGCGCCACTTTAAAATGAATAAAGCCATCTTTATGTTTGTCATGGGTCAAAATCTCATCATCTAAGTAGTCCACAAACACTTCCGCTTCTACTTTTTTGCCATCATTCAACACCAAATAGGCTTTGTCAGGTTTGATTTTTTTGTCTTTCGAATCTTCATTAAACAATTGATATTTCAGTGAGAGCAATGTTTTGTATTCTTTGTCTTTGTCTTTGAATTCTTCTACATTCACGATTTTTACATGATTCACTAAAAAGCGAATGTGATCCCAACCAGCATTTTCATAATTCGTTTCATACCAAACGACGTCTTTGATTTTCGGATCGATTCCCTTAGTTACGATTTCTTCAAAATACCCGTCATCACTCAATTTTTCACTTCCCACAACTACTTCATCTGACGAATCGCTGATCAACGTTTCCGTTCCAGACCCAGAGACCACTTCCCCTGATTCTTCCACTGTTGAGCATGCACCTAGAGTAAACAAAACGCCTACACCTAAAACGAAACCTGCAACTAATGATGTTTTCTTCATTGTAAATCCTGTCCTTTCTTTTATTATTTTTATTCCATCTCAGGTATACCATTTAACCCAAAAAAGCGAATACCTAATTTTTTATTTTAAAAACAAAAAAACGCGAAAAATAATTCGCGTTTCGGTGCTATCATGAAGTGCAGATAAGAACAATGACCATTGAAAAGAAAGGACTGAGTTTTTTTGAGAGCGCTTGTGGTCGTCCTAACTGCCGTTTTGTTAAGTATCAGCCCTCTTTCAGCTGACTTTTATCTGGAAAAGACGGACAGACATACTTCTAACGCAATGTTTTCTCGGATAGAAGTTGCCCAAAATGAGTGGGCGACTACTGGATCAAAAAGATTTGTTGGAACGCTGATGCTTCCTGATGCAAAAGGCAGCCTGTTGACAGCTGACGGGCATTTTATGAGAAGACCTTCCAAGCTTGCGACGAATAGACGCGTAGCAATAGCAGCTTGTAGGGTTCAAAAAACACCCAAAATCGCACGGGGCAGTCATCTGTCTCAGCGCTGTAGCTCTTTAGCCCCTACGACTTTGCGGTTAGAAAAAGCGTGTCAGGCACGGCAATCAAACGTCCTTAGCTCTCATCCGAGTATCTGGTGTCGTACATGACGCCTTCATCCACAGGGTTTCCGCAGTGATGGCACATAGGTAAGTCAAAAACAAATGATCCTCAAAACGTTTATCCTCCGGCGTATCCTAGACAAATCTACTTCCCCATCCTGAACAAAAAAATAGCCACTACCTACTTTCCACTTACTTGTGCCATCCTCTGCTTGATAAAATGATCAAAATTTTTTGATTGAAAAGAAAAAATTGCCTATTCTGTTTTGATCATTTTTTTAGTGATCGATCATTACTTAGCTAGCTAAGCCCCCCAAACCTCAAGCAGCCCCCGAAAACAGTTTCGGAGGCTGCTTGGGGTGAGCTTTGCTCACTATTTAGTTTTCTTATAAAAATTTTAATATGAGAAATCATTTATTACAATATGAATGAGAAAATTGAGTTACGCTTTCTATTTTCATAAGTAAGTATAGATTCTATTCACAATGTAACATAGTAACCTTATTTAACTAAGCTATTTTTTTAAGAAGACCTTATCAATCTTCTGAAGCAAAAATATTCCACCAGATTATATTAGTCTTGCCGAAGCCATTTTTATATGCTCTTCAATATTGTACTTATAGCTAACGCACTTCGACTCACCTGTATTCATTCGAATTAACGGACAGCCTCCTAAACACAAAGGTTGAACTTTACAACTTGAACATTTCGCTTTCGAAAAAAATTTGTACTCTGTAAATGTTTTATGCACACTGTTCAATTGTATTCCTGTATAGATATCTCCAACTCGTCCAATCGTTTTACCAATATGAACCCAGCATTTATATAAAAATCCATTAGGGTCGATTACATAGTCATCTCGATTGATAGCTTCGCAGAACCCAATCGTTGTCCGTGGTATGGCAACAATATTTATCCCTCTTTCCAAAAGACTTTTATAAACCATTATTTCTTCTTTCGAAAACTCTTGGGATGTATAACATGTGGGTGTTTTGTAGGTATCAAAATCCTCTACCGGCGCAAGATAAAAGCCAACTTTCTTAAGTAAATTAAAATTATCCAGCGAGTTCATCAAACGAATAACATCTTCATGATTATTCTCCCTATCTATATTTACTCTTACAGTTACTGGAATATATTTTAGAGTTTTAACTATATTCTGTAATATTCTTGCAAATGTCCCTTTCCCATTTGTTAAACATCTTCTAGAATCATGATTTATCTGATCCCCATCCAGAGTAATTTGAGCATAATTAACGTGATAACTTTTTAAAAGTTGTGCAACTTTTTCTGTTAGCAAATAACCATTGGATACAATTTCTGCGTTGAAATTTTTATATTTTTTTTCGTTTTTCATTATTATTTCACTTATAACTTTAATAGAGTTCAATCCCATCAAAGGCTCTCCTCCATACCAAATTACTTTCAATGACTGATGGGGTAATACATTTTTAAGAATAAACTCAGCTGTTTTCTTAGCAGTTTCAGTAGTCATAGTATGTTGTCTAAACCCTTGCTCGTAACAATAAAAACAGGAAAAATTACAGTTCATCGTAGGGGCAATTGTGAAAGTTACTTGACTAGGATTATATCGTTTTTCATTTGCCACAGACACTAATCTTGCTTCTTCATCAATCTCATCGGAAACAATGATATTTTGATTTTCTAAATAAGAGAATAATTCTGTTTTCTCAAAGTTATCGTTATTAATAAAAGTCTGTAGATCATGGAACTCGCTTTGAGTTAGTAAAACGATAGCAGAGTATACCGAATTGTACAAAAGTATTTCATTATCCACTTCTTCAACAATCGTATATTGCGATAATTTCATAAAATCACTCCTAATTAAATTGGGTAAAAAATTTTCTGTTACCTAGATTTGTATGCTTTACAAAAGAACGTATGAATGTTTCTCTATCAATTGAATAGTTGGGGTTACATGAAGTATCACACTGTACCTTTCCTCGACACACTGCAATTAATTCACATGAATTACACTGATTGTTGCTTTTCGGAAGAACACTCTTTTGGTCATAAAGGCTATATTGAACATCTTCTGCAAAAGAAGATGATTCTGTAAAACTTTTTATTATTCTACGTTCATAAAAATTTGTTGCATTACATAACCCTATAGATCCATCAGAGAAAAACTTTACAGACCAAGGATTATACGCATCGCACTCAAAGCGATACGAAGAAAATGGAGAGACATTCACCAGGAAACCGTTTTCAATTAGGTGATCAATTGCAGTTGAAGATACCCACTTTAGATATTTTTCATAGGATAATGCATTGAAATAATTTTCATTAAACTCATAGTTATTAATGTAATAGCAATTGATATGGGCTTTGATATCACTTTGGCGGATCGTAACGAGAAAAGACTGAAACTCTTCTGTATTTTTATCAGATGTATTATAACCAATATGGATTTTAACACGTCCGCTCTTAGATGCTACCGCTAGATTTTCAAAAATCTTATCATACGTTCCGCTTCCACTCTTAAGAGATCTATTTCTATCATGATCTTTTCTAGATGTTAGTGTAGTATCGACAATTAAAGAATCAAAATGATTTATAAAATCTGGAGTGAGTAGATAGGCGTTTGTTCCTAAACCATAAGAAATTGAGAGTGATTTCTCTGACGCAATTTGATCAATCTTACTTTTAATTGCGAGAATTCTTTTTTTATAAAGAAGTGGCTCGCCCCCGAAAAAATAGATATATAGTCTCCGAACGCCTAGCTGAGCAATGTCTAAAATGTATTGCATTATATTATTTATCGTCTGATCAGTAATAACATTTTTAGAAAGGAAATCATTCTGGTAACAATAAGTACACGAAAAGTTGCAATCTTCTGTGATATTTATAGTGATAGTAACTAAGTCTCTCTTTAAATTGATTGTTTTCTGTTTATAACTTTCCAAATCACCGTGTATAAATCCATTTTCAAATAAATATTTTCGTTCACCTTCACTTATTTCGCTCGAAATCTCCGTTTTACTTTTCATTTTTTTTGAATCAATAGTAACTATTTCTTGCGTTAATGTATTGCAAAGAATAGTCTCGTTACCGTTCTCAATGATATCGACATACCGTGAAAAACGCATCACCTAACCCCCTTTTTCAATAATTATACATTTCACAAAATAATATTTAAATTTTTTTTTAATTTGTGATATAGTTTTTACATAGGAGGGAGAGAATGAAAAAAATATTAAAAAGAAACCAACCACTTTTCTTTTTGCATGTGATTTTATGCGCAATGGCAGCGCTCATTCAAGTTGGGGTTGCTTTGGTGTATAGACAAATCACCGAGGTTGCTATGTCAGGAGATGTAAAAAGACTTTTATTTATTGGTATATTCGCCTTCTTTTACATCTTATTGAACACGATGAGCGATTTTATTCCAAGAAGAAGTAAATCCGTCTTAGTTCAATCAATAATGAATCAACTGAGAGAGAGTCTCTCGCAGAAAATCGTTCGAATGAATCCGGTACTATTTCTTAAAAATGAGAAAAACGAGTATCTCTCAAAGTTGGCAAATGAAATGAAAGTCGTTGAATTAGAATTTTTAAAGCCCGGATTTGGACTGATTTTAAGCATTTTTACCTTTCTATTCTCTCTTTTATTCACACTAAAATTAAACACTTCTTTTTCATTGATTATGCTGCTCTTAGCTTTTAGTCCTTTGCTAGCCCCTTATTTCGCTAAGCGAATCCTTAGTGATCGTCGCAAGTCCGTTGTTCTGGAGCAAGATCGTACACTTAGTTTATTTGACCAACTTCTCTCAGGATACCTGACCTTACGTGTCGGCAAAGGTTTTCCAACATATACGAAAATTTTTACTAACAGTAGTGAACGATTAAAAAAGGAAAGTATCACTTTTGAAACCTTACAAGGACTGACTTATGCAATTTCTTTTGGACTTGGGGATCTTGCCTATTCAGGGACATGGATCGTTGGTGGTTTCTTTGTTGCTGCCAAAATAATCACCATTCCCGATCTTATTGCGATGACTACACTAATGAGTACGATTGCCGGTCCGTTAGAGTATTTCAGTACTTCAGTTACAGATATTTTAGCGAGCAAGAAGGTCGCGGACGATCTTATAGCTTTCATTGATGGTACCGATGATGATGAGCCCAATCGCTCACTTGAACTTGCAGAACCAATAACTACTTTATCGATTGAAAATCTGCATTTCCATCATGGAAATCGTTTGATTTTTAATGGTTTTACTCAAACATTTGAGCGTGGAAAAAAATATGCTATCACTGGCGCAAGCGGTAGCGGGAAGTCGACACTATTGAATATTTTAGCGGGAATTTACCCTATCGACGATCATCAAGTATTGGTTGACCAGCAAGAGATGAATCAGCTATCTAGAGACTCCCTTTATGAGAAAGTTGCACTTGTCCAACAAAAAACTGCTATCTTCCAGACGAGTATTGCTTACAACGTTTCTATTTTTAGTGAATACGAACTTGAAAAAATCGTTGATGTTTTAAAACGAAGTGGATTAGATGATCGCTTTGATAACAATGATTTAACCGATACGCAAGATAATACATGGATAAACTTTCTTTCTGGCGGCGAGCTTAGACGGCTTGAGATTGCTCGGGCAATCTTTAAAGATTCCGATGTTATTCTTTTTGACGAACCAACATCTGGTCTAGACAGTATAAACGAGATGATTATCAGTGACTTAATCTGCTCACTTACAGATAAAATAATCATTGTCGTTACTCACTCAACAAATCAGGAATTTCTAGGTTCATTTGATGAGCTAATTCAGTTAAATAAATCATGAATTTAGATGATATAGGCCTACCTTATGTCATCTGGAAATATAAAAGAAAGGAGAGGTATACAATGAAAGTAATCTCTGAAGCTTCAAAAGAACAAATCATCACCATGTGTGGAAGTAATCAGCATTCCCATCATCCACCAATCATCTTACCTGAAGAGACTGATACACCATTTTCAAATCAGAAAAAAGAAGAGATAAAAAAAGAAGAGAAAGCTAGTTAAGAGAAAATCATTTGATCCTTACTTTACTTATTAATAAGGATAATAGCAATCAAAGAAGGGGTCGTGACTAGCTATATATGTCTCGACTCCTTCTTACATATTTCCCGCAAACGCAAATAATTTTTAACAGCTACTTGTTATCAACTTTCTTCATATAAAGAATTGGATAAGGGTTTCCTTGTTCGTCTAACTCGCTTCTTTTGTATACCTCAAATCCCATATGCTCATAAAATCCTTTCGCCTGAGGATTCTGTTCATTTACTCCCAGTTCATTTACAGAATAGTTTTCCATCCCGTATGCCAAGAGTTTTCTTCCTAGTCCCTTGCCTCTTTGTTCATTTGCTATAAAAAGCATTTCAAGATTTCGATCCGAGATCCCCATGAAGCCAGCTGGCTCTCCATTTTCACTTTCTACGATAATCAAATGTGGCACATGATGCAATGCCTCTGGAATGTATTGCTTAATGGCTTGGATTTCGGTCTCTGACAAAAAGGTGTGCGTCGCCTTAACAGAACTCTCCCATACTTCAATTAATTGTTGCTCTAACTTTTGATTCATACTACTTACTTCTTTTATATTCATGGATAGTCACACTCTCATCAGCTTATTTTCGTTTTTCATAACAAGAATCGCTGTTTCATTGATCCAAGTTAAGAATTTTCAACATCATCATAACATGAGATGGATTTATTTAAAATCTATGGATGAAAACTGCCTCGCTCAAATAGATAACGAAACAATCAATTCTAAGAGAGTATGACTTGCTTTGAAACACACTAAGAAAGGAGCTTTCAATACTGATGATTTCTCAAATCATTCTGTTGAAATAAAAATGCTTGTAGCTTTTTCTTCCCGAATAGTCGCCATAACGAACAAAATATATTCTTTTCAATAAACGATTTTAAACCACTTGCCCTAGAGTCCACTTCAGGGTTTATGATTACTTATAGAAAAGATAAGGAGAACCAACGATGAATATAAAAAAAGCAGCGGAAATGTTTGATTTGAGCGTAGACACATTGCGCTATTATGAACGAGTCGGTGTGATTCCACCTGTCCAACGCAATGAGAGTGGCTATCGGGTGTACACAACAAATGATCTAAACTGGATCTATTTAGCAAAACATTTACGAAATGCAGGATTGTCGATCGAATCGCTAATTGAATTTGCTCAATTGGCACAAGTACGTGAAAGTCAAAATGTCGAAAAAGCTCAGAAACAGATTTTAGCCGATCAACTCGAAGAATTAGAGAAAAAGTTAGCAGCAATGCAGGAAGTAAGAGACCTACTTATTTATAAGATAGAAACGTATGATGAGCATATCGCAAAATTTAAAGCAGGAAATATGACCCCTGATAAAGTGGAAAAATTATGGGAACGAAAAAAGTAACATCTTTCACTTGCTATGGACTTAACTCCAAGGTTTAGGATAGAACATGCAATGAAAATTAGAGGAGGAAACATTATGCAAACAATCACACTCAATAATGGTGTCACCATGCCGCAACTAGGATTTGGCGTTTATCAAATTCCTTTGGAAGAAACAGCAGAAGCTGTTTACCAAGCAATCAAAGCTGGGTATCGACTGATCGACACTGCTTCTATTTATGGAAATGAAACAGAAACAGGCGAGGGAATCAAGCGCGCCATCACTGAAGGTCTAGTCACTCGAGAAGAACTTTTTGTTACCTCTAAATTATTTATTCTCCAAGCTTCCGAAGATAAAGCGAAAGAAACGATTGAACATTCGCTTGAAACAATGGGATTAACTTATCTTGATCTCTACCTTATTCACCAACCATATGGAGATATTTATGGTGCTTGGCGCTCAATGGTTGCTGCTCAAAAAACAGGGAAATTACGTGCAATTGGCGTTTCAAATTTCAAATCAGCTAAGATGATCGAGTTTGTCGGCTTGAATGAGGTGAAACCTCAAATCAATCAAATCGAAGTGAACCCTTGGAATCAACGAGTGGAAGATCAGGAATGGCATGAAAAATATGACGTCCAAGTGGAAGCTTGGGCACCTTTTGCAGAAGGACGTCATGACCTATTTACCAATCCGACATTAGCAGAAATTGGCACGCAATATGGCAAAACGGTTGGCCAAGTTGTCCTTCGCTGGTTGATGCAAAGAGGGATCGTCGCTTTAGCAAAAACAGTTCGTCCAGAACGGATGGCTGAAAACATTGCTATTTTTGACTTTGAGCTTTCCCAGAAAGACATTGAAAAAATAGCCGCTTTAGATAAAAAAGAGTCCGCATTCTTTGACCACGATGCACCGCAACAAGTGGAATGGTTTATGGTGCGGATGTTAGATACTGAAAACTAATAGGGTTTTTATTGAAGGAAACCAATACAAGTCCGCTTCCGTTTCGAAAGGAAGCGGACTTGTATTGGTCCTTACTGAGTCGTATCTTGTCTCTTTTCATTGTAATTCTCACAAAACTCTTTGGAGATTCTGCCTTGATCAAGTAACTGAAGAATCCATCGATTAAACTCATTTCTCTGGAGCACTGGGCTTGTAGCTAAACAACGGACAGCGTTCTGTTACGCTCGCTCTTAAAATCTCTATTGTACGATTTCTATTTACTACTCCCTATTTATCAAAGACAATGATCTTTTTGCCAGTATTTCCGCCTGCTTGGAAATCAAGGTGAGCTTGCTTGATTGCTTCTAATTCAAAGGGATATGTCTTGTCTACAAGGACATCAAGTTTTCCTTGCGCATAAAGATCAATGACTTTTTCCAGCTCTTCAACAGTCATGAACCCCATAGAATACATACCAGTAATTCCTCTACGCTCCGTTTCTTCTTGGTTGATTGGCGCATTAACAGAAGTGACGCGTCCACCTTTTTTGATTACTTGATAACTGTTCTCCAATGTTTTAGGACCAGTCAAGTTGACCACTAAATCGACATCAGAAACCAATTTTGTGAAATCTTCTGTCTGATAATCGATCGTTTCATCCGCACCTAGTGCCTTCATATAGTCAGCTTGTTCAGCGCTGCCTGTTGCTATGACATACGCTCCGGCATGTTTTGCCAGCTGAACAGCTTTAGACCCGACACCGCCAGCACCGCCATGAATCAGTACTTTTTGTCCATCTTTTGCTTGACCATCACGAATGGTTGCACCATAAGCTGTGGCTACGCCAAGGAAAAATCCACCTAACGGCACCAAGTCCAGCTCCTTCGGTACAGCAGCAACAACTGCTGACTCGTCTAACAAAATGTATTCAGAATATGTACTCATAAACGCCATCCCAACCACATGATCACCTACTGAAAAGCGGGTCACATCATCTCCGACAGCTGTTACGATACCAGAAAAGTCTTGTCCCAAAGAGTGTGGAAGCACAGGTTTCAATTCTTTTGGCATCGTTGGAAATGGTCCATTCGCACGAATAACAATATCAGGATCATTCACGCCGATCGCTGCGGTTTTGATCACAATTTGTTTAGCAGCTGGCTCAGGGATAGCAGTTTCAACAATTTGCATCACATCTACAGAGCCATATTGATTCAGTATCATTTTTTTCATAAAAAACCCTTCTTTCTTAAGATGATTTCATTATGACCTATTACCTCAATAATAAAAAGTACCATATTTTTTGATAGGTACTATCGTTTTCAATAGATTTGTGTAATCATACGGATTTCAGGTACAAAAAAAAATCCTTGAACGCTTCAAGGATTGACTACTTTTTCGTTTTCTGACTCATAGGTAGAAGCAAATGTTTCTAAGGCATCCAAAACTGGCATGAATTTATGTCCCATTTCGGTCAGTGAGTATTCAACTTTTGGCGGCACTTGCGGATAGTCTTCACGATGAATGAGGCCATAGCTTTCAAGCATGCGCAATTCCTTTGTCAAATTTGCTTGGGTCACCATGGGCATTTTACGACTAAGCGCACCGAAACGAAGCGTTTTGTGCCGTAAAAAGGACAAGATGACCATGGACCACTTGCCGCGTACGACCTTCTGGACGCTAGCCACTGGGCATTCTACAAATAATTCAGTTTCTTCTGTTTGCTGCATCACTACTTCCTCCTATTCGCTCACTTTTGCTGCGGTCTTTCATATCAGCAATACTACCGAAATGATGACGACATACGAAACCATGAAGTATAGACATCAGTATATAACGACTGCAAAAAATAGCAAGCCCGTAACGCTTATCTGAACTCTCAAATCGGCTTCAATCAACCTAATTTTAGAGCTTCTAGGCGAACAACCAAGCCATCCTCAATTCCTTTACGCTTATAGACAGCCACTGCACAGTAATTTTTAGATCAAGATGGCTGCTGCCATCACAACGAAAGAAGAGACGACATGCGCAATAATCGGTTCTCCACTATTATCTCTGCATCAAAGGCTACCTCTTTATTTCAATTAAATGATAGAAAGAGTGATCAAGGCAATCCCAAAAGTGATGCCATCTAGAACAAACCATTCTTTTTTACCTTGAGACGCCTTGGTAGCAATCAAACAACTTACTCCATAAAGAATCAATAGAATTCCTATGTTTATGGGAAAAGATAACCAAGCTGTCAGGGCATTAACAAATAAGAGAAGCATCAATGGTAAAATATAAAATAATGCATACCACTTTTTTAAATAGTGCGGCAGCTTCTGGTAATTTGAATACATCTATTTATCCTCACAATTCATTTCATATTGGTCATTTATTTCTGATATGAGCAGTAAGTACTTTCGTTATAAAATGAGACAAAACAAAGCTTAGGATGATAATCCCAAAAGTAATAGCAAAAGATAAAATCGTATTCTCCAGTAAATTAGCAAATAAGGGCAGCTTAATATACAAATAACACCCAATTGCCGCAATAATACTACCTGCTAAATAGAAACAAAGCATTTCAGCGACTGTTTTTGAAGAATGAATGTTTCGATCAACTGATGAAAAGTCGCCATTTTGAAAAGGTATTGGTGATCCAGTTTGTGAAGGATCAGATTTTGTATTCATTACGTTAAAGGAATTACTAGATAGATTGCTAATTGAATGTTGTTTTCGATTCTTTTCGTGATTGTTCATAGCTATTCAGACCTGCTTCCCTAAAAAAATTCATTATTTTCAATTCCTTCAAAATAATCTCAATACCATGATTTCATGCATTGTGCTATTGCATCTATTCAAAAAACTCTATATTTTCAAAACCAAGTCGAATCAACAGCACGTTGTAGGGTCATCGGTCCATGTTTTGCTTCATATATAAAATCTTTTGACTGTAATCCAGTACGCTCCTTAAAAATTTTCTCAAACATAGAAGAATCGTTAATGGGATCGTCATTGTGTGTCAAAATCAATATATAATGTTTCTCTTTTGGATTACTCCAGACCCCCATATTACTTAAAGAAGCTAAATCAAGCGGTGGAGTATTAGAAGATAAATTAATCGTATACTGGCGTCTATGCAAAACATCATTTATTTTCATAAAGCACTTCCTTAATTAGTTAGTATTTCCTCAAACATTACAGATCCAAACAAACAATAATTACCTTTTCATTTAAATACAAACATACATCATATTATATTGCGTTCCTCTTAAGCATTTTTTTCAAGATAAGCTTCAGTTCTTCCTATCTCTAAAATAACAAAAAACCAAATAACCACTCGAGCATACTAACAAAGGAAGCCCGATATAGAGCATACCAGTTCCTAATGGATAATTAATAGCAAGATCAAGTTGGATATTCTTAAGTTCTTCTTTGCTGATTGTGTCAAAATCTTGAATAGGGATCAAAATCGTCTGTAAAAAAAGGCCAACGATCGTCATAAAAAGGCTGATCCCAAAACAGCCAATTGCAAATTTTTTCATAAGAGTCCTCTTTTCAGCATACACTTTCTTACTGTATGTTCTTATTATATATGCCGACCACTCAAAAAAGAAGTTTAAATTATTTTTACGCTTTCATTTTAAAGAATTATTTAAAACGACGAAAACAGTCAGTTTGTCGTTGTATCATCATTACTAATTAACAGTCCATAAGAACCAACTGGTATACTGACAGAATTGTTTAAAGCTGGATTTTAGAGAGGAATGAGATGATTTGTTTTATCAGGCACGCTAGCTCTACTATATATTTACTATAATTGCCTAATGAAGAGGTATCCTTGATTTAATCAAGACGGGGTAAGCCTTTCCACTCTATAAAAGAAAATATGATACTGTTAGCAATGTATCATACTAGGAATTAGGACAGAGAAATTCTTCTCTATGCTTGATTTTTATTTTCTTAACATATATTTTGAACTATAAATAGTTGATTATAATTCTTTAAGCAATGAGAAAGGAGTCAGTAAATTTATCTTTTTAACCCACCACAAAAATTCTCTTTATCCTTTCTGTTTTTTCCGATTTAATCGATGCTCATTTATTACAAAACCAACTATCCCTACCAATATAGCTACAACAGAAACGATTAGGTCATAGACAGTCAGGTCATGAAATCTAAGAACCGGCGCTACTAAAGTAACGAGGCTAAACAAAAACACCCGTTCACTTTTATGAAGATTTGGTTCATAAGTCATACTTGTCCAAGTGACACGAATAACGTTGTGACGAAGCAAAGACGCCCATAAAATGACCAGTACGAGGAAAGTGAGAATGATCATAAGTACCGCCGTTATGCCATAGTACTTCACTTGTCGTATAAGTGAGGACAGTATAGCTAAAAGTAAATAAAGACCCACCAATCCTAACCGTCGCTTCTTTTTGATAGTATTCATGGTCACACCCCCTCTAGACAAGATTTAAATAAATAACCAGAAAAATGACGAAACAAGTGACGGTCAGTTCGATTATATTTTCTGTACGTCTCGTACGGTTCTTAAAAAAAAATACCCGGAGCAGTCGAAGAAAATTGTGAGCGATATTTTTTGGGGAGAAAAAATCCTACTAATATTCCTACTAGGACCAAGTAGAAGGGCCAGTTCGGTGAGACCCCACGATTAAGAAAAGCCATGGCGAATGCGATCACGTAAATCACTACCTGAATAACCGTAATACTGTAAACCTTTTTTAACTCTTTCGACATCGTTATGCCCTCCAGTAGAAGATAAAAATCTTGATTGTAATAGAATTGCTACGGCGTAACCGAGTTTTATAAAACTAACTGACCAGATTACAACATCCTTTTCAACCGCATAAGCTGTCAATGAAGCGAATCTGGCTCCCATTTGAAAGACTGTTGTTGGCTGATTCCCTATCCGCTATCTCTCGGTTAACTCATCCCTGAATTTCAGGAATAGCTCTTTCGCTTGTCCTGTGCTCATGTTTGTCAGATCTTTGATTTTCTTGACCATGCCAATATCATTTTCGTTTTTTGAAAGCATTTGTCGTGCCATTTCTTCTTTGATTTCTGCTTCTTCTTCCTTCGTTAAATTTCTGACTTCTTTCTTTTTACCAAATAGTCCCATCCTGCTCTCTCCTTCTTGTAAAATTTATGCGCTTTTCACACCAGCCAGACTGAAGTACTCTTTTTTATCTAAAATGCTGTTTTTCTGTCCATGACTTGATTCCTATAATCTAATCTACCATTTCCGTCGAAATCGAGGAAATGGTTCGTTCTCTTTTTTATTTTTAGGGAAGATATAAAAATAAAACACGGAGCCAATGATAATCGCTGGCGGCACAGAGATACTCAATAGTTTTAAAGCGGTGGTTAACAATACACCAAATTTTTCTTGAATAGAAAGATTCATAATCGTGCTGAAGTCTTGATTGAACGAAGTTATGATCATCGTGACAAAAAAGATCAAGCAAAAACTGATCACCCCATACTTGATACTTACTTTTAAATCCTCATTGTCTTTCTTAGTTTCTTCCAAAAGTAATGTTTCTAATGAGATATCCAATTCTTCGGCTATTTTGATCATATTTTTTTTGCTAGGGTACGTAGCACCTAATTCCCATTTTGAGATCGTCTTGTCACTTACTTCTAATAATTCTGCTAGCATACTTTGCGTCAGCTTGTTTTTTTCTCTATATTCTTTCAGCTTCATTGCTAATATCGTTTCTTTCATTCCAACCACTCCTCATCCATTTCTACCCTTCATTTTGACATAAAACCTATCATTTAACAGGAATTCTTGAAAAAGAGAGTAGAATAGAGGGGATTTCATGGCTATTTCTGGCGATTTGCCTGAAACATACTACCGAATCCTTCCTTACAACAATAGTTGCTGTGCATTCTAATATCTTCTAAACAATGTCAAACCAGAAATTATAAGCATCTGTAAATAATTAAAGGAGGAGCAAAAACTTCCCGGTTATTGCCCTCCCTCATTTCTCAAGAAAATTTGTTAATAGAAGATTTTCTATCTATCATTCTTATTAGAAGAAACCAAAGTGCTTTTTCGCTTCAATGTATACTATATGATTCTATACATACACCAGCATTATAAACACCCTAAAAAAACCTAAGTCATTTTCTCATACACCAAAGTTGTGATAGAAGAATTGGATTAACGCTACAGTAGCTGAAAAAACAAGTAACAATATAGAACGATTAATTAATAGGACATTTGACTTAGGTGTGTAATATCCATTATCTAACGCTACTTTCAATAAGTTTGTAGGATGATTGTCTAAATATTCTTTCCAAAACAATTCAATTTCGTTCTTCGAATATACTTTTTTTACATATAAAATAGCTATAATATCCGCTATAAGAGTTAACTGAAAAAAAATAAAAAGGACACTTAACCAGTACACCATTGATAAGAATGGCGTAAAAAAATATAGGAGTATGAATATGAGTTGAAAAAAATACGCTAGGTGACGCAAGAAAAAACCAGTTTTAGGATTTTCTTTAAAAAAATAATTGGTTTGTTTTTTTAACAATCCTTCAGCCTCTTTTAAAGACATTGAGCCAAACTCATTTGCAATTTTTTGGTAAATTTGTTTATTTCCTTTTTCATTTTGTCTAATTAGTACACCACAAGCAATGAGTAACACCCAATAACATACTATATAAATAATCATTATATTATATTCCTCACTCACCTAATCTAATAATTTAAAATTCAAAATCATCCTTGTTACTCTTTTCGAATCGATTCAGCTCTCTTATTAATTATTAGCTTATATATTCACTATATTGATACCAGATTCAATGTTGTTAGTTAATGGAAAAACTAAGGTTGATTTACTGTGACTCTGAGAATTATTACTTCTATTATTATTTTGATTAATATAAAGTGACAACGTTAGTTCATCATCATTTCCATCGAGTAAATATGATACTTCATCATAGTTGTTCAATTCATTTTTCAGTTCTACAATTAATTGTTTATCAGCAATTGAGACTTTGTTTATATTCGATCTATCAATTAGTTCTTGTTTATTATCTGTAATAACTTCTGTAAAATAATGAACTGGAAGGTAGCTAACTTCTTTTTTTGGAATCTGATTATCAACAAAGTTGAGACCATTATTACACTGACAAAAATAATTTTTGATAGTTCTTTTTCATTATTAAACCCCTCAAGTAATTAATTATCTTGATTATATAAAAAAAACATGTCTTAGTCTAGATAACAGTTTGAAGATGTAATAAAACAATACTGTAAACGATTACTGATATAGAAGGGAAATACATTATTAGGTAAATTTTATAAAGTAGTTGCATCATCTTCATAAAAAAAACACTGCACTATTAGCAATGCTCTAAGAATACATGGATTAATAAATTTTTTAATTTACCTTATCTCTCACTAAAACAAATCGATTAGTACCATCAATTTTTCGATACTCTCGGTCACAAGTTTTGCATAGATAATGTCCATTTGAGTAAAAAGAATTTCCTTTCCTTACCGTAATTTTTTCTAGATCACCACAATCGCATTCTATCCAATCAGGTGGCCAATACCATCGTTGATTATACGGTGTAACAGGTACTTTCCCTTGGTCACCGTAACATTTCCGCTCAAAAACCATATGAATCATCCCTTCGTGATAAAACACTATAACGTGTATATATTTATTATATAGTGTTTTTCAGAATAGACTTTTCTTGTTATAAATTTGTCTCTATAAGGGCCACTGGAACATTAGTTTTTGGCAATCAGTAAAATAAGTTATAAAATCTTATTATAACAATGTTTTATAGTTTCAAAAAGTCATTGTCAAAATGATTCTAATTAATCATTCCCAAAAACTACCGCTATTTTCTGTACGGATGTTCCAGTGCCCCCTTAAACGAGGGATCAAAAAAGGATCAAAAACTATTAAGTTTCTGACACCTTTTTTATCCTGAAATACATCTTATTTGGTAACTAATAACGGGAAGTATAAATACATCAACTTTTTAAAACGGTTCAGAGAAAATATTGTTGGCGCACTTTAAACATAAGATAGATGCATTTTGATTCTCTAAAGCCTTGAGGGATTTTTCTTGAGCGCTATTGATTTTGGGAGGAAATTGCCATTTAGTCCAACATGTTTCATAAGTACTTATTTCTTTCTTACATCTGTTACAATAAAATTTTTTTGACTTTACATCGTACATGTTAAAGCTCCTTTAATCTGTATTTGGACATTGGTTAACCATCTTTTTTGTAATTCTAAAAGATAGGTATATCCATATAAGCAAAAACAATAAACAAACTAAGAACAAGCAGAAAAAGAGAATGTAATTTGATAATTTAAATATTTCATTTATCATAGAAGTTTTCAATAAGTTTTGAACTAACATGAATATAACAATCAGTATCAGAAAAACGATTGAGCTTCCGTTTATTCCAGCTAAATAAACCGCTGGTATTAAAAGGGAAGTGTATATTACACTAATAGCTATTGATAATCCTATAACACTTAAGTATACCAAAATTGAGTATTGGTTGTAAAAAAGTAAAAATATAGAATCTACAATCAAATTGAATAGTGAAATAGTTGCTAGAACAACTCCCATAACAGTATATCTTGATAGGACTATATCCGTATGTCTAATAGGCAAAGTAGTAGAAAAATAGTACCAATCGTCTTTATGATCATCTGTGAATAATGGTAGTACAATCGATACAGAAAAAAATATACTAATAATATTAGCTATTATAAGCCCAGTTTCTTTAAATATCAAAACAGCAGTAAAGTATATGATCAAAAAAGAGATAACATACATTATTTTAATCTTATTCCTTAAGGAATAAACACAGCACATCCAGTTTCCTTTGAAAAATCTGATATATAAGATAGTAATGTATCTCTAAATACGGGATCCAATCCATTAGTTGCCTCATCCAGCAACAACAATTTGGGCTTTCGAAAAAAAGCATAGGCAAAATTTAATTTCACTTTCATACCATGTGAATAATCGTTAATTTTTTTATCTTTTGGTAAGTCGAATTCCTTTATGTATGAAAAAAATAGCTCCTTGTTCCAGTTGTTAAAAACTTTGCTAAAAATAGAGTTTATATCAATAGCTGTAAATGATGCGTTGAAATGATTTTTGTCTAGAATAATGGCCATTTCTGATTTGTCTGTTTTTGTGTGCTGATCGCCCCAAAAAGATATTTCTCCATTGGACGGCTCTAAATTTTTAAATATTACGTTAAATAAAGTTGTTTTCCCTGCACCATTTTCACCTATCAAACCAACAATATCCCCACTGTAGAGTTTAAAACTTATGTTGTTGAGACTAAAGTCGCTCCTCTCAAAATTAACATCTGTTACTTTCAAAATTTCCTGCATAGTAATTCTCCTTATTTAAATCATTAAAAATAGCGGTGATATATGCTTCTACCAATGCACCTAGAAAAATAGCGATAATTCCTAATAATAAAATTAATTTTGTATTTTTGACGTTTGCCACATGATATTCAATACTTTTCAAACCAATAAGTGCACCCAAGAAAAAACCAAAAAACTCGATCCCTCCATGAAGTAGAACGGATACTGCACCCATTTGTAACATAATAATTAGCGGCGTATTAATGCCTAGAAGATAAGCATTAGATATTATTACAACATAGGTAACATACTTATTTAGAACACATCCGCTACATAATATAAAAAAAAATGAAATTATTGAAAAAAACTTTTGTGAAAAAGTAAAAATCATTTTCGCCCATTACTACTTCTGGCCGATCTAAGTTTATGAACATCAAACTAATAATAACAATAATAAAGTAAGTTAAAAAAAATAACACATTAATTTTGCATTTCTTTCTTGTAATCTTGGAACATCAGAAAAGTAACCCCTCTTAGTTAGAAAAAAAGTAAAGAATAAGCAAATCCAGGATATACCATATAGAAATAATAAGTGTAAAATCTTTTTTACTTCCTTCTATTTTTTTGTAAACAGATATGCGAGTATGATTATACTGATAATTTCAAAAGGATTGACCTTGGTTATTAGAATATTTACTAAGTGATTATCCGACTTAATCAAACTATTCAATCCTATATAAGACTCTTTACTAACTCCAAAAATGGCGCCCAGAAAAGTGTTCCTTATTTAGAAATAAATCATCCATTGTTGTTCCTCCTCTAATTGGTTTTGACCATTCCTTCAGTAATTATTCAAACGTTAATTTTGCAATCTCAAAATCAAAATACGTTCCAGATACCCAGTCAACATGACCGCTATCTGTAAAAGTTTTGCGGATCACATCCTCTTCATCTTATAGTGCATGTATGGCATCAAGGATTGCCTTTGCTTCGTTCTTCTTAAAAATACCTAACTCTTCTTTTCTTTGCGTAAATTGCAGATTCTCAACCGTCGCAGCGTTACTTAAAAAGCCCATCAGGATAGAAAAAATCCCCTTTTTTCACATAAACTTGTTTTACTAACTCACCGCAATCACATTTTGTCCAGCTAGGCAGCCAGTATAAGCGCCGATTGTAGGGCGTTATTGGTATTTTCCATTGTTCATTCAGTTTCTTCATGCACATGAAAGATATTTTAAGTACCCGATAGATTAATAATACCGAGAAAATGTGTTATTAAATTATGGAACAATGGTAGTACTTAGAAATTTTTAAGAAAGAAAAGCGATCTTTTTTGCCCTCCACCTTCCAGCTGCTCCCCACCACTTAGGAGGGCAAAAAAATAGACGTGCAATAGCACGTCTGTAGCGTCAATGATTGATATCTCACCGAAATCTTGCTATAATTACTGTGTAAAGAGGAGTTGCGTGAACAACTCCCCTACAGCACCGTTTAAGACGGTGGCAAGTTTTATATTATTTTAGTAATCAGTCAACTCGCCAAAGTTTAGTGACTGGTTACTTTTTTTTGTCGTTTTTTGCTGCAGTTAGGATGCCAAAGATAATCGTTGCGATTAAAGAACCGAAACTAATCATTAGCCCTAATGCTTCAGCTACAGACAAAAGGCTTCTCCTTTCTAAAGAGTGAACACTTACTTTCATAAGCACCACCACCTTTCAAAAGATAGCCACCGTCACAAACTTTACTGTCCTACTATTATACCAAAAACCCACGCTAAAAACCGATATTTATCAAGGCTTCCAGCGTTTTTTCATGCGATAAGAACGGTCTAAGTAAAGGAATTTTTTTCTCGTTTCATCGTTTAAAGGAACCATCCATTTGTTTTTTCCACGTTGAAAGATCCCTTTTATTTCAGCAGCTCAAGAACACATACCGACACCATTTTTCTCTGACCTTACCTCAAGAAACCCCCATTCCTCACCCTTCATCCTCCCAAGACAGCTCATCCAAGATCCTAATCAACTTCTGGACCTCTTGATTCAACATCGCACTCTTTAAGTAGGCATATTGAATATAAAAGATCTCCTTATCTTCAGGGACCAGTGGTATTTTCACTAAGCCTTCCATTTCTTGAAACACGGGAAATTCCGTCATCAGGGTAATGCCTATATTGGAACTGACCAGTTGGCCAATCGTCTGGACGTCTGAAAAATAAAAGGGGACTTCTGGCTTCTTCTTTGATTTCTCACTTAAATTCTGAAAGGCGCGCATATGGGTATAGCCTTTTTCCAATAGGATAAAGGGATATTCAGCAGCTTCTTCGAATGAGATTTCCTTTTTTTCTGCCAATGGATTTTCTTTTGACACAAAGATAAAAAACTCTTGCTGGTGCAGCAACTTCACCTGCAGATTCGGGTGGACGAGGGGATTGACACTGCCCAACAAGCTGAAATCGATTTTTCCTGATAATAGTTTTGAAAGCAATTCATTGGATCCCCCAGATACCAAGTGAAATTTCGAAATAAAGCGGATGATCTCTTTTTCATCTAAGAGTTTTGAAAAGACTTTGGAACGAATGATTGGCGGCAAACCGATGTGGGTCCGATTGTTTTTAGCATGGTCGATGGCTCGGTCCAAGGTCACAAATTCATCTAAGATATATTGCGCATGAGCCTTCAAAATTTCCCCCTCTGTCGTCAATGAGATGGAGCGATGAGAGGCTTCTCGAGCGATCAAATCACAGCCATAATGCTCTTCCAAGCGTTTGATAGCGTAGCTGACGGTTGGTTGACTGACAGCAAATTTATGCGCCACTTGCGTAAAAGAAAGCATCTCTGCCAAAGCGTTAAAGTATTCTAAATCTCGTATGTTCATCGTCTGATTTCTCCCTTAGCCGATTCAAGCTCGCATCGGTTTTGTTATAAATAATTTTTATTATACCACCGATAGTTGACTATAATTCTGTCCGAGGATTAAAGTAGCTAATGGAAATGAACGAGTACTCAAAATACACCTATTGGAGGAACATAATGAAAGCACATGACATTTTAAATAACCCATTTTTAAACAAAGGAACCGCGTTTACGCAAGAAGAACGAAAAGAACTAGGGTTGATCGGTTTATTGCCCCCTCACGTACAAACGATCGAAGAACAAGCAGAACAAGCCTATTTACAATATGTCACCAAAGAATCCGACATTGAAAAACGTCACTTTTTAATGGAGATCTTTAATACCAATCGGACATTGTTCTACTATTTGTTCAACCAACATATCGTTGAATTCAATCCGATCGTCTACGATCCAACGATTGCTGACACCATTGAAAATTACAGCCGCCTATTCGTTGATCCTCAATATGCAGCATACTTAGATATCAATCATCCAGAAAACATCGAAGAAACGTTGAAAAATGCCGCTGGCGATCGGGACATTCGCTTGATCGTAGCCACTGACGCTGAAGGGATTCTTGGGATTGGTGACTGGGGTGTCCAAGGTGTCGATATTTCTGTCGGTAAATTGATGATTTATACAGCAGCTGCTGGGATCGACCCTGCTTCTGTTTTACCAATCGTGATCGATGCTGGGACCAACCGTAAAGAATTGTTAGAGGATCATTTGTATCTAGGCAATCGGCAAGAACGTGTCTACGGTGATGCCTATTACCAATTCATCGATCAATTTGTTCAAACGGCAGAATCATTGTTCCCTAAACTTTACTTGCATTGGGAAGACTTTGGCCGTTCAAATGCTGCAACGATTTTGGACAAATACAAACAATCGATTCCAACTTTCAATGATGATATCCAAGGAACGGGAATCGTTGTACTGGGCGGTATCTTCGGCGCATTAGATATTACAGGTGAAAAATTAACGGATCAAGTCTACTTATGTTATGGCGGTGGTTCCGCTGGTGCCGGGATTGCCAGCCGTGTCCATGCCGAAATGGTCAGCGAAGGTCTTTCAGAAGAAGAAGCCTACAATCATTTCTTTATGGTTGACAAACAAGGGCTTTTGTTCGATGATATGTCCGATTTGACTCCTGCACAAAAACCATTTGCCAAAAAACGGGCTGACTTTGCCAATGCTGGCGATATGACGCAATTGATCAATGTCATTAAAGTCGCAAAACCAACGATTTTGGTCGGTACTTCAACCAATGCCGGTGCCTTTACCAAAGAAGTTGTGGAAGCGATGTGTGAAAACACTGCTCGTCCAGTGATTTTCCCTATCTCGAATCCAACCAAAAAATTAGAAGCAACGGCTGAACAAGTAATCGAATGGTCTGATGGAAAAGCCTTTGTGGCAACCGGTGTCCCTTCAGGAACGATCCAATACAAAGGGGTCGACTACCAAATCGGTCAAGCAAACAACGCCTTGATCTATCCTGGTCTAGGGTTAGGTATGTTGGCTTCAGAAGCCTCTCTCTTGACCGATGAAATGATTGGTGCCGCTGCTCACTCATTAAGTGGTTTGGTTGACTTGAGCCAACCCGGTGCACCAGTTCTTCCACCATTTGAATACGTTGCGGACGTTTCTATCAAAGTGGCTGAAGCAGTTGCCAATAAAGCCAAAGAACAAGGGTTAGCCCAAGCGCAAGAAACCGATATGGCAAAAGCTGTCCAAAATCTCAAATGGTATCCAACATACTAGGAAGGTCTGAAAAATGAATAAATTAAAAACGATGACGATTTCGGGAATTAGTCTTCCCTTGTATCTCTTTTTCATGGTTGTCATATTCAGTGCGATTGCCTTAGACAAGTTGCCATTAAATATGGTTGGGATCACCATTTTACTGGTTGCCTTAGGACACCTGCTGTATTTCATTGGGGAAAAACTCCCGATCATGAATTCTTATCTTGGCGGCGGGTCAGTTTTTACCCTGCTTGGTGCCACCCTTTTAGCCTCCTTCCATCTCGTACCCACGAAAGTCATTGACGCGGTCAGTGACTTCATGGGGGGCGGTTTTGGCTTTCTTGATTTCTATATTGCCGCTTTGATTTGCGGCTCGATTTTAGGGATGAACCGTAATTTGTTGGTGAAAGCTTCTACGAAATTCATTCCCGTTGCTTTGATCACTATGGTAGTAGGCTTTTTCTCCGTCGGCCTTGTCGGTATGCTGCTAGGCAATGGCTTTGCTGATTCGGTGATGTATGTCTCTCTACCAATGATGTCTGGCGGGATGGGTGCGGGAATCACCCCACTTTCACAAATTTATGCTGATGGCTTGGCAAACGGCAATCAAGCTGCCATCTTTTCTCAATTAGCGCCAGCAGTTACTTTCGGGAATATTCTTGCCATTATTGGTGCTTTATTTATCGCTAAGGCCTTTGCTAAAACCAAATACAATGGCCATGGTACACTGATCAATGCCACGAAAGAAGAATTAGAAAAACCAAAAATAACGCTTGATGCCCAACAAATCGGGGTCGGGATGCTCTTTTCCTTCTCACTGTTGGTCGTTGGTGCGATTTTAAGCGACTTTTTCCCTAAAATTCACGAGTATGCCTTTATGATCGTGATTGTCTTTATTCTAAAAGCCTTGAACATTGTCCCTAAGAAACTCGAAGATTCTGTGGTGATGTTCAACAATGTTGTGATGACGAATTTGACCCACGCGGTCTTGGCGGGGATTGGTTTGGCATTGATCGATCTGTCAACATTGGCCTCTGCCTTTACTTGGCAATTTGTCGTGCTTTGCCTAACCAGTGTCGTATCTATGGGGGCTGCCAGCTGGTTCTTCGGGATGGTATTGGGGATGTACCCCGTTGAAACCGCAATTGGCGCCGGTATGATCAACAACTCCATGGGGGGAACAGGCAATATCGCTGTATTGTCTGCCTCTGATAGAATGGAAATGATTGCTTTTGCCCAAATGGCCAACCGTTTATGTGGTGCGATCGTGCTGATTTTAGGTGGGATCTTGATCCGTTTCTTCTATTCTTGATCAAGAACAAAAAACAGGTGCTGCTACGCATGATGCATAGCAGCACCTGTTTTTGCATTCCTCAAACGAATTCGTCCAATTGGTTGCACGAATCAAACAAAGGTTCAATCATTTCCTCATAAAAGAGTCAAAAAGAGCAGTGCCACCGCACTGCTCTTGCGTTACTGATTCATTCAAGGGTTACAGCTTCTGAAACAAGGTTGGTGCTTGATCAGGAGACCAAGTGGTGTCCCCGTAATTTGAGTGGGTGTTAATCACGACATAATTGCTGCCTTTATGGCTCACGATTTCACCGCTTGTATACACTTCTGGTGCAGAGAAAGTACCTAGTTTCCACACACGGTATTCTGACTCCCCGCCTCCAGGTGTTTCCGTTTCTTCTTTGGCATTGGTTTTCACGCTCAGCTGGTTACTGAAAGCGGATTGTTCGCCCGTTTTGCTGATTGCTTTGATTTGGTAATTGTAGGTTGTATACGCTGCTAGATTCGTGTCTTCATAGGTTGTTCCTGTGGCCGTAGCAATTTTGACGCCATTGCGGTAAACATCATATCCAGCGATCCCATTTGTATGAGTCGATGCTTGCCACATTAAGGAAACGCTGCTGTCTGTCACGCTCATTTGATGCAGGTTGCCTGGTGTCGAAGGGGTTTCGACTTGATTGTCTGCTGAGGTAGTCACTTTCACTGCAGCACTTTTTTCTGAAACTAACGCCGTAAAGCCGACAGCTTCTACTTGATAGCTATAGGTTGTGTTGGCTTTTAATTGCGTGTCGGTAAAGGTTGGCTCAGTAGTCGTTGCCACTAAGGCACCATCGCGATACACGTTGTATTCTTTCGCATCGGTTTGACCGTTCCATGCTAAAGCCACCGTGCTGCTAGTCACTCGTTCTGAGCGGACATTTGCCGGTGCTGCTGGTTTTTCAGGAATGACTGTTGAACCAGAAACGTTAACGTCGATCACGTTATAAAAGGCATTTGGCGTATCGGCAACATCCCAGACCGCTAAAATGACATGGTAACCGAGACGATTTTCTGGAATGGTAATGGTATGGCTTGGGCTATTGCTGGCAGCCGATCCATCGTGATTCACAGTAGCGATCAATTCCAAGCTATCTCTTGAAAGTGGCGCGTTTTGATCCCATCCTGGTTTCGTGATATAGTAATGCCATTTTGTGGTCTTGTGAGGCGCTGTATAATGCCAGTTGACCCGCAATGGTCCTTGATTGATGTCTTGTTTGGTCCAACGATTGGTTCCTTGTTCATCAAGAACAAAGTCCCCGATTTGTCCGAGTCCACCATCTGCTGAAGCGATGCGACCATCTACTGGTCCTGCTTCTGGAAAGCCTTTTTTAGTTTCCAATGATTGTGGGTTTGAAATGACATTGCCATATTTCTCAAACGCAGCGCTCCACCCTAACGTATTGCGATCCAAAGACCCTTGATAGCCCCGACTGACCGGTGATTCCACATAACCATGAGCAAATACTTGTTTCCCCGTGAAGAACAAGGTCCCTCCAAGTAAGATTGCCACCCCGACCGACCATTTTACCAATGCGTTTTTCATAATCTGCCTCCTAAAATTTTTTATCATCGAATAAACCAATCCTATCCGTTTATTCCTTGATTCCGATTCATTGAAAAGCAAACCCTACATTTATAAATAGTTTATTTATATATGTATGATAAACGAATTAATCATTATAAGATTATAATGACTAGTTTTTCGTCCTTTCAGTTAGAAATACAAAAAAACTTGAAACGATTCTCCTCCTAATCGCTTAAGAGGATTCGTTCCAAGTTTATTTCTTTATAGACGATCTTTTTTAGGAAAAAACAGCCGCTTATTTCCCGTTTTCTTTCACATAATCAGAGGATTGCGCGCCTGCTTGGCGACCAAAGACCATAATGTCGGCTACAGCATTGCCGCCGATTCGATTTTGTCCGTGGATACCGCCGGTCACTTCACCTGCTGCATACAAGCCAGTAATTGGTGTGCCATCTTCTTTCAACACTTGGGTCTTCGTATTGATCTTGACGCCGCCCATTGTATGGTGGATCCCAGGTGCAATTTGAATCGCATAGAATGGTCCTTCCGTCAAATCATAGTCCATCGCCGTTTCACGACCGAAATCTTTGTCGGCTTTGTCTGCCACTGCTTGGTTCCATGTATCTAAAGTTTTCTTCAAGGTTGCTGGATCGACATCGATTTTTTCAGCTAAGGCTTCGATGGTGTCGGCTTCTACCACTACACCTTGTTCTTTGTAGTAATCGACTTGTTTGGCTCTACCTGCTAACGCATTGTCAAAAATCAAGTAGGCATAGCTTTCTGGCAGATCCGTAATAGCAGCTGAAACATTGTCGCGGGTTTCTAATTCATTGTAGAAACGTTCCCCTTGTTGGTTCACCAAAATGGCGCCTTCTCCACGAACGGTTTCACTGATCAACATACCTGTATCTTGAACCACTGTTGGATGGACTTGGATTTGATCCATATCAACCGTTGCGCCGCCTAATTCTTCGATCATCTTGATGCCATCGCCTGTACTTCCTTCAGAAGTCGTGCTGACATAGCCTTTCAGATCTGGACGATATTTTTCGATCAGTTCTTTGTTGGAGCCAAAACCACCAGTAGTAACAACCACTGCATCACCAGCGATTTCTTTTTCTTCGCCATTGATTTTCACGTTGACGCCAGTGACTTTGCCGTCTGTTTCATTGATTTTTGTCACATCAGCATTTACAAATAAAGGAATTTCTTGCTCATGAATGTTTCTCAACAAACCATCCACCAAGTACGTACCGACTGCTGAACCGTCGTGAGGACGATGGATCCGTTTTACACTGGCACCGCCGCTATAGCTGATATTGTCTAAAGTGATCCCCATTGAATCCAACCAATCAATCGCTGAAGCAGAGTTGTCTACTAAATAATGCAGCAGATCTTGATCGTTGGTTCCTTTACCACCTTTTAGGGTATCTTCAAAAAATAGTTCATTGGAATCTTCAATGCCTTGGGCTTCTTGGAACTTGGTTTCTGATGCGTTCATTCCGCCAGAAGATTTCAAGGTATTTCCGCCTGCGATCGGCATTTTTTCTAAAATGACTGGATTCATTCCAGCATCTTTAGCCGACAAGGCTGCTGCCATCCCTGCACCGCCAGCACCAACGATGACGATATCATATTGATCTTTTAACTCTGCTGGATCGGTATACTCTTGTTGGGAAGCACCTGAAGTGACTTCACTTTCTGAAGAAGAGCTTGCCGCACTGCTGCTGGCTTTTGTTCCGCCATCGGCGCCACATGCACTAAGCAACAATAATGAGGCTGCCCCAATCACCCATTTTGACCATCCACTTTTTTTCATTTGTTTCCCTCCGTTTTTCTTGCTCTTTTCTCCTCACTGATCCCCGTCATATACGATAAGAAAAGCAGCATTTTTCTTGCGAACTCTGCCAACTTGTTACTTTATTAACAATGATAAACATCTTGCGATCGGACTATTTTTCTATTCGATAGCGACAAAAACATTGTTTAAGCAACATTTTAACAGCGTTCTATTTTATTTAACCATTGTAACAAAAAAAGAAACTAAGTGTCCCGTAATAATTTGTGTTTATTTTAACTATTGATTCTCATTGTTTTCTAATTTTGCCGAAAAAAGATAATATATTTTTCTCGCTACTTTCTGCTATTGAAAGCTATCACAAAAGACACGCTCATAGAAGGATCGTTAAGCTTACGGTCAAAAAGATATGGCCGCGATTGTTCTTTCTCTGTTCTTTTCCCTTTGCTCTGCGTCTTCTTTTGTATAATAAAAGAAAAAGCAGAAATGGAGTGGCGAATGGAAAAATTGACCCGAATGTTCGAGCGAGTGATCAGTATTTGTATTGATAGCATGTTGGCGATCTTAGTCGTTGTCGTCTTGATTTTTATGGGAAAAGCGATTTTTATGATCAGCACGACGCTCTTTCCCTTAAGTGAAGCGCCCCACCTGTCCTTTTTGATTGAAGAAATTGCCACGTTATTCATTTTATTAGAAATCATTTTGATGTTGCTGCGGTATATGAAGGACGGACACCATATTCCCGTCCGTTACTTGATTCTGATCAGCATTACTGCGATTTTGCGCGAGTTATTGTTGACGGAAGGTATGGCGAACGATGCCCTATTTTTTGCTTTAGCGATCTTTGTTTTGGTACTCGTCTTGCTAGTCCTGCAAAAAATCAATGCCTTCCAACATACCCAAGAAAAAGACCACTGAAACCACCCCATTGGATCAGTTACTTTCAGCGGCTTTTTCGGGATCAGTTAGAGGGATACCAATATAAAAGGTGGTTCCTTTAGGCGTACTTGTAACATCAATCAACCAATCGTTTTTTTCCACGATCGAAGAGACAGTGAAGAGTCCTAGACCAGTACCGCCAGTGGCACTCTTGGTCGTGAAAAAGCGGGTAAAGATTTTTTCTTGGATCGCTTCTGGTATGCCGGGACCGTTGTCGGAGATTTCGATCAAAGCAAACTCCTGTTGCGCGGAGAAAGCTTGCTTACGAAACAGAAAGGTGGCGCTTTCTGTCGAAGTGCGGCTCAAGCGAATGCTGCAATCGGCATTTGCTTGGTATACATTCATCAACAAATTGTAAATAATGACTTGCAGATCGATCTTCTCGTAGACGGCATATCCTACTTCTTGGATATCATACGTAAGGGAAAAGGCTTTTGGCAACAGCGCACGCATAGTATCGATGGCCTCTGTCAAGGTGGCGGCAATTGACTGCACATTTTTGTCGGCACTTTCGAGTTTCGAAAAACGCAGCACATTGCTAGATAACTCTTTGCCTTTTTCTGCTGCTTTGCAGACTTCTTGCAAATCCTCCATCAAGACTTCATCGTGTTGGTTTTCCTCGATCAGCAATTGCAGATGACCAATCATTGGCGTCAAAAAGTTGTTTAGGTCATGGACGATCGAGGTCGTTAGCAAGCCAATGGTTTCCAGTTTTGATTCTTGCAAAATGTTTTTTTCGATTTCGTGCTTTTCTTTTAACAGCCGTTGTCGTTCTTTCAATGCTTGGTTTTCGACATAGGCTTGATTGCGTTTCATGTAGTTTTTGATCAGGACGGTCAATAAAATCATAATGACAAACAACAAACCCAGTAGGCCGATCAAAATCAAGTTGTCTTGTAAAAAGAGACCGCTTTGCTCCAAAAAATCGGCATTGCTAGCGACGATCAGCCGACTGTCGCCTATGGTGATCCATTGATAAGCAGCCAATTTCAGCACTTTTTGCAGTGTTTCTTCGTTCCACCAATAAGAATAATAGACGGAGGTGCCTTCTTCATTGTCGATTTGTTCTTGCTCCAAGCGCTCAAGATCGGTGAAATCCAGCTCTGGAAATTCTTTTTTGCGGCTCTCAACGATGGAAAAACCAATTTGTTCGTCCGATGGGTGCATAACGATCCGCATATCGGCGTTTTTGACCATCGTATAGCCGGAAACATTGCGATCGGTGGTAAATTCATGATGATACATGCGCTGCAGATTCAAAGGCATCACAAGAACCGCTTCTTTGTCGTCAAGGGTTAGGGACTGATACACATTTAAATAGGCCTGCTTGCCATCAAAATAGACTTGCCCATTTTGTACCTGCCGTCCTGCCAATACTTTGTCTAAGGATGGGTCTTTGAATAACAATTCTTGCACCGGCGGATCTTCTGGTTTATTGACCGCCGTTGCGGTATTTTGGGCGATGACCTGACCTTGTTGGTTGATCAAAAACAATCCGACCATGGCATTGTTCGCAGAATTGATCACTGGTAACGTTAAAGGCCGCTGCAAGTCAGCCAAGGCGGCGCCTTCGAGGTGGTCATCGGCATAATTGGCAAGAGCCATGTGGTACGATTCGATACTGCGGCTGATCAGCTTGATCGCCGCTTGGTTGACCGTTTCCAACTGCCGCAACCCGACGGTTTCAGCTTGTCTTTGTGCGCTTTTATAACTTGTAAAGGTAAAAATAAGTCCAATCAGTGTAATGAATAAGGTAGCGACCACACTTAAATACAGCCAAAACTTTGATGGCGGTTTCATTGTAAACCCCTTTCATATTTACTATAATACTATTGATACAGGAGGCGGATATTTTGCGAGATGAAAAAATTTTAATCGTTGATGATGACCCTGCCATTCGGCGGCTGATTTGGAAATCTTTACAGTCGACGGGTATTTTGATCTACCAGACCGATTCCGTTGAAAAAACGATTGCGATCAACTCTCGTGTCAGCTTTGATCTTTTTTTACTGGATATCAGTTTAGAGCATGAAAATGACGGCTATCATTTGGCACAACTGATTCGGGAAGAAAACCCCACGGTGCCGATCGTTTTTTTGAGCGGAAAAAGTGACGAAAAAGACATGATCAACGGCTATGAGATTGGCGCCGATCACTACATTACGAAGCCTTTTTCACCAGCACTCTTAAAAGCACAAATCGTTTCGATTCTTGATCGCCGCAACGTGCTGCGAGAAAAAGGGATCGCCAAACCGGAAGGCGATCTGTGCAGCGGCATGTTTCGTTTTGACCAAAAACGCTATCAGTTTTTCAAAAATGATCAGCCCATCAAGTTGTCTTCAAAAGAAATCATGCTGATGCGCTTTTTCATGGAAAATCCAGATCAAGTGTTCTCGAAAGAACAGATTTACAGCAATGTCTGGCAAGATGGCCAATTCGATGCCAATACCGTGATGGTTTTTATCAATCATCTGCGAAACAAAATTGAAGATGAGCCGAAGCACGCCCGCTTTTTAAAAACCGTTTGGGGGATCGGCTATACCTTTTTACCAGAAGGAGACGCCTTCTAGCTGCAAGAAATAAAGCGCCAATGCTAAAAGATCCGCCGAGCCGCCGGGACTCAAATGGCGTGCGATCAATACTTGATCATAGATCGTTAATTCACGAAGCAAGTCTGTATCTGACAGATTGGCTTGGTGAATTTTTTGCATCTCCTGCTGCACGGTCTTCATCGCCTCGTAACCTCCTCGATGGACAAGGTTGCTGTCTTCGGTTTCACTCATTAGATAGACCAATCCGCGCAACAAGGAAACGGAGTTTTTTTGCGATTGCTGCCGCAAGTACTCCAGCAGTTTTTTGACCGTTGGATACCCAGCTGCAGCTTCTCCACGAATCCCCATCGTGCCGTAGGTCAAATAATTTTTTTCTCCATAAGACAATTGGTCTTTGTGGGTGATTTGCTGCAGGTCTTGCTTGACCAAATGCTGGCAGATATCAGCGGCAAGCTGCAGGATCTGATTGGTATCTTCAGCCGTCAGCTCCGCCTTGCCATTTTGTTGATAATAGACTCCTGTCGCCCCCAACAAAACTGCAAAGGAAAAATTTGCCCCTTTGTGGGTATTGATGCCTTTGGTTGCCTGAAGCATCGCTTCTTCTGCTTCTTGACCGATCTCTCGTAACTGGTCAAATAGCTGGATCAGCGAGCCTGTATGGGCAAAGCCCGCTTGGCTATAGCGCTGAAAAAACGGCGCCAAACAAGTGATACTGTTGATAAAGGTAAACACATTCATGTCCTGATGCGCACCAGAGGAGCAAGGATCTACTAAACCAGGCTTGGGTGCTAACGCTACCTCATAGTGCAGCGCATTGACTGCATAGTTGCTGGCGGTAAAAAGACGGGAATCAGTCAATTTTTCTTCGCTCCATTTCAGCAAGAATAAATTGCAGGGAGTGATCCAAATGTTCATGGGTCAACAACGTGATCTGTTCCGTGTCATTGGTTCTCATGCCGCGATAAATCAGCCAATGTTCCGCCAATGCCGCATCCCTTCTTCTAGAAGAGCGAATCGCAATGTCACGAAAATACACGAGGTACGCTTGCAGATCTAGCACGATACTTTTTAACCGCAGCATTTGACTTTTTTCGTAAATAAACGCATTGAAGTCCGAAAAGTTTTTCAAGACCCCATCCACATCATCCTCACGATTCAGCTGTTCGCCATGTTCTAACAAGCAGCGCATCTCCTGGAAATCTTCCTCAGTCATCAAGTCCATCGCTTTGATGGTCGCTAACGTATCCAATGATTTACGGATATCGTAAATCTCATAAGCATCTTTAATACTGATCCCTTTTACGACGATGCCGATTTTTGGCACATGCTCCACCAGTTTTTCAGCCACGAGCTGAGTCATGGCGTAACGAATCGGGGTTCGGCTGATATTTAGCGTATCGGAAAATTCTTTCTCATTGATGCGAGAGCCTGCGGGAATATCTCCTAAAATGATGGTTTTTTTGAATGCTTCATAGATCAAATCTTTTAATGGTTTATTTTTGGTCAGATCCAGATTTTTATTTACTGCATCAATAATTGGATTCATGATTTACTCCTATCATACTAAAAACAAATGAGATTTTTGGGAAAAAATAAGTTTATCGATAAACAAGGAAAACTACCGAGCAAAATGGCAGCCTGCTCGATAGTTTCTGTATGAAATTACTGTGGAATATAAAACGGCATGTGACCTAATAGCACGATCGTAACGACGAAGATCACGAAAATCCCCAGTGCGTATTTCGCAGCTTCTTTTTGCCATTGCCCCATATCTAAGCCCGTCAAGCGCAATAGCAAGTAGATGAAGGCAACCAATGGACTTAACAAGTGGAACGCTTGGCCCATTAAAGAGGCTAAGGCCATCTGCATATTGGTGAAACCATACGAACGACCTGCTTCTGCTAAGACTGGCAGGACCCCAAAGTAAAATCCGTCATTGGAAATAAAGAAGGTCCCAGGTGCAGAAATCAGGGCAATGACTAAGCCCCAGAAACCAGCCAATTGTTTAGGGATGATTTGCGTGAAGCTATTCGCCAAAGCCGTTGCCATCCCTGAGCCTTGGAACAAGCCCATGAAGTCGCCTGCTGCAAAAACTAAAATTACGACTTGCACGGCGTCACCACCGTTGGCACCGATCCGTGACGACTGGTCTTTCAAGACTGGGTAGTTGACCATCAATGCGATACACGTACCTACTAGGAATAACAAGATTGGTGGTAAAGCGATACTAGAGATAAAGGAGCTTGCTACTAACCAGCCAATCAAGACGATCGTTAAGATACCGTTGAAGACAAAGTTTTTCGGACGGCGGATCGCTAATGTATCAGGATCAGTCACAGTTGTCATTTCTAAAATCTCATCGTTCGTCAGCTCGGTAACTCCTAAACGTTTCCGTTCTTGGATCCCCATTCTGCGAGCTACAAAGAATACCACATAGAGCAGAGACAAAATCATTCCTGGCAACAAATAAGAAAGAATATCCGCATCAACTTCCAGCACGGCCATTGCCCGAGCAGTCGGTCCTCCCCATGGCAACAAGTTCATGATGGTGTTTTGCAAAATGATCAAGACACCAAGGTTCATCATTTTCATATTCAACTTCTTATAGATGGGAATAAACGCAGAACAACAGATCAAGGTCGTGGTCGTTCCATCACCGTTCAAAGAGACTGCAGCGGCAACGACTGCCGTTGCCATCAAGACTTTCATCGGATCGCCTTTAGCAAAATAAATCATTTTTTTCGTGATTGGATCAAACAATCCCGCATCCAACATAATGGAAAAGTACAAAATCGCAAACAGCAACATGATCCCTGTGTTGGCTGTGGTGGAGATTCCCTCAAGGACAAAATCACCGATATTGCCTTTTTCTGAAACACCAGCAACCATCGCAACGAGGGTAAATAGTAATGGGATAATTACTAAGGATGTAAAGGGTGACATTTTTTTCTTCATGATGACGAACATGAAGACAATAATCATAGCATAGGATAAAATCGTTAAGAACATTTTCTTCTTCCTTTCATGCACCGAAATGTGTAAGCGTTATCAAAAAACATTTTAAAAAAATTACAGGCCCGTAATTTGTTAGCGACAAGCGTCACTAGTTTGTGAATCTTTTTCTTTTCTTAAAGGAAATAATGTTATTGAATGCTTTACACGTCTAAGAATAAACAATCAAGAAATAGAAAAAAAGACCCGTTTTAAAAAAGAACAGCAAAAAAACAATTTCTCTTTTCAAATCTTATTTTTCGTTTAAAAAGTTCTTAACAGAATATTAACGCAAGAAAAACCTTGATAAATCAACGTTTACTAAGGTTTTTCGCTCTTTTTTTAAAAAAGGAACACTGAAAAAACAATTTTTAGCCGAAATAAATCTCGCTGATTGAACGGGAGTTTCTATAATGAAAGGGAACGAATCATTGAGAAAGGAGAAACCCATGAATCTTATTAAAAGATTGTTCAAAAAAACGCATGATGAACCTGATGCGCCTGTCAGCTCCCCTTTGAAGCCACAGGAAATGATAACGGATCCACCCGCGTCTGATTGGCAAGAAGTGTCGAGCTATCAGCCAGCGCCTGCAGAAGATTATCCATTAGTCAGTCTGATAGCCGCCGCACTAGGGGCTGAATGTTACCCTGAAAGTCAGTTTGTCATTCGAAGAATTGAGAAACGCAATCCTGAATTTAAGCGAGTCGCCCTGATTGCTGCCAGTATTGCCGCAGGAGAGCTGCCTGATTCTCAGTTCACAATCAAAAAAATAGCCAAAAAAAATGAAAACAAGTGAGGGAAAAACATGTTACGTAAATTTAAAATAGCGATCGATGGGCAAGAATACCTTGTCGAAATGGAAGAAATCGGTGCGCCGCAACCTACCGCTCCTGCCCCAGCAGTGCCAACACCGGCTCCTGCAGCGGTACCTGCTCAACCAGAGGCAGTCAGCACACCAGAACCAGAAGTAGCACCGCAGCCAGCGCCAGCTACGCTTCCTGCTGATGGCGAGCCGATTCATTCTCCGATGCCGGGAACGATTTTACGTCTCTTGGTCAATGTAGGTGATACTGTACAAGAAAATCAGTCGTTGATGATTTTAGAAGCCATGAAGATGGAAAATGAGATCGTGGCACCAAAAGCAGGAACCGTGGTTGCGATTGCAGTCAATGCGGGCGACATGGTCAACCCAGGAGAACTGCTGATTACGATCGGCTAATTTATTGAAAAGGAAGTGACGTAGTGGAAACGTTAATTGAAGGTGTAGTCGGGTTAGGATCGGAGCCGGGACGGATCGTTATGATGTTCATCGGTGGTCTATTAATGTATTTGGGGATCAAGAAAGAATATGAACCGACCTTATTAGTACCCATGGGATTGGGCACGTTGTTAGTGAACTTCCCGAACTCAGGTGTGTTAAGTGCTGGCGGAGAAGCTGGCCCGTTCCAAGTATTGTTTGATATGGGGATCTCAACTGAATTGTTCCCCTTGCTTTTGTTTATCGGGATTGGCGCGATGATCGATTTTGGTCCCTTGCTACAAAATCCATTTCTTTTGTTGTTTGGCGCTGCTGCGCAATTCGGGATCTTCTTTACGATCATCGTTGCCGTGTTGCTTGGTTTTGATTTAAACGACGCAGCTTCCATCGGGATCATCGGCGCTGCTGACGGTCCGACTTCGATTTTTGTCGCAAATACGCTGAACTCGAAATATATGGGTGCGATCATGGTAGCAGCTTACTCTTACATGGCGCTAGTACCGATCATTCAACCGGTTGCCATCAAAGCAGTGACGACCAAGCATGAACGAAAAATTCGTATGTCGTATCGTGCCGGCGAAGTTTCGCAAACGGCCAAAATTTTGTTCCCGATCGTGATCTCGATCGTAGCAGGGTTAATTGCACCTGTTTCATTGCCACTGGTTGGATTTTTGATGTTTGGAAATCTCTTACGGGAATGTGGTGTCTTGGATCGTTTGTCCATCACTGCTCAAAACGAACTAGTGAATATCATTAGTATCCTCCTAGGTTTATCAATTTCTGTGAAAATGCAATATGAAGAATTCTTACAAGTCGATACATTGATGGTTATTGGTTTAGGGCTGGTTGCCTTCATTATGGACTCGGTCGGCGGCGTGTTGTTTGCGAAAGTGCTGAACTTGTTCCGTAAAGAAAAAATCAATCCAATGATTGGTGCCGCTGGTATCTCTGCGTTTCCAATGTCTAGTCGGGTCATCCAAAAAATGGCGACAGATGAAGATCCGCAAAACTTTATTTTGATGCATGCAGCCGGTGCCAACGTTTCAGGACAGATTGCTTCGGTCATCGCCGGTGGCTTACTGCTGGCACTGATTGCTTAGGTCACTAGAAAGGAGAGGAAAACTATGAGTCAAGATTTACTGACTTCATTTGAATTGTTGTTATTCGGTTGGGGCGGCGTCTTTGTCGTGATCCTGATCATCTACTTCGCATCCTTGCTTTTGTCGAAGCTCTTCCCAGTAAAAAAATAAAGAAGGCATTGTATGTATACCCTAAAAAGAATCTGGCTGCAAAAAGATCCAGAAGTCTTTTTGCAATGGCAAAAATTGATCACCCGTGCTGGCTTAGCCGTCGGTGAAGAGGTAGCCTATACCGTCGGCATTTTTGACCAGCAAACCTTGATTGCTACTGCTTCTTGCTATGCCAATATCATCAAGTATGTGGTGGTCTGTGAAAAAAGACGCTCCGAACAGCTGTTGACGCAATTGATTTCACACCTTAGCGATCATATCAAAGACGAAGGCTTCACCAAGTCCTTCGTCTATACAGCACCGAAAAACCGCCTGTTTTTTGAATCCCTCGGGTTTCGTGAAGTGCTGGCAGCACAAGACATCTTGTTCATGGAACAAGGCGTTCCTTCTTTTGAAAGCTATGCCCAACAGCTGCAACGGCAGCGAATTGGACAAAACAACGGCGCGATCGTCATGAACGCTAATCCTTTTACTAAAGGACATTTGTACTTAGTCGAAACGGCTGCGAGTCAAAAAGAACAGGTTTATGTGTTCGTTTTATCAGAAGACCGCTCGCAATTTTCTGCCAGCGAACGGCTGCAGATGGTGACGGATGGTGTGGCTCATCTGCCAAATGTAACGGTGCTGCCGACCAACAACTATCTCGTCTCCTCGGCGGTCTTTCCCAGTTATTTCTTGAAAGAGCAAGCACCTGAGGCGATCGCCAAAAAACAAGCCGCTTTTGATGCAACCCTCTTCAAAGAAAAAATTGCCCCGCTGTTGGCGATCACTACGCGTTTTGTAGGCTCAGAGCCTTACTCGCCCGTGACCCAACTCTACAACGAGGCCATGGCTGCCGTTTTTTCTCCCGAGCTTGAACTGATCGTGATCGACCGTCTGAAGATCAACCAATCAACCGTTTCGGCTACAAACGTTCGGAAAGCGATTGCAGAAAAAAATTTACTTTCTTTGCAGCAATTTTTACCAGAAACAACGTTCTCATTTTTAATGCAGCATAACTATATTTAGAGGTGATAATAAGTGGAAATCAAAAAAAGTGCGGTTGCTGGCTCTGTTGAATCCAGTGATATCTTGATCGCGATCGAGCCTACCACAACCCAAACCATCGAGCTGACCCTCGATAGCAGTGTCGAAAAACAATTCGGCAAACAAATTCGCGCCGTCATCCTTGAGACGCTGAACCATCTAGGCGTGACACAGGCCAAAATCACCGCCACCGATAAAGGCGCCTTGGACTGTACCATCAAAGCCCGAACTCTGACCGCCGTTCATCGGGCCGCCGAACAAGAACAGTATGCTTGGAAGGAGATCGACACATGGAACGTTTAAGAAGAACGATGATGTTTGTACCAGGAGCCAATGCTGCCATGCTACGGGATGCACCATTGTATGGCGCCGATTCCGTTATGTTTGATTTAGAAGATGCGGTCTCCTTGAATGAAAAAGACTCCGCTCGGACACTGGTGCATTTTGCCTTAAAAACCTTTGACTATTCTGCCATCGAAACCGTCGTACGCATCAACGGCCTCGACACGGTGGGTGCCCTTGATATCGAAGCGATGGTCCTAGCGGGGGTCAACGTCATTCGTCTACCGAAAACCGAAACCGCCCAAGATATCATTGACGTTGCCGCTGTGATCACACAAGTAGAAGAAGAAAACGATCTGCCTGTAGGAACCACCAAAATGATGGCTGCCATCGAGTCTGCCGAAGGCGTTTTAAATGCCCGAGACATCGCTACAGCTTCCGATCGTTTGATCGGGATCGCTTTAGGGGCAGAAGATTATGTCACCAATATGAAGACTCGTCGCTACCCAGATGGGCAAGAATTGTTGTTTGCCCGCAGTATGATCTTGCATGCAGCTAGAGCTGCAGGGATCGCCGCCATCGATACCGTCTTTTCTGATATCAATGACACCGATGGCTTTATCGCTGAAACGACTCGCATCAAGCAGCTTGGTTTTGACGGAAAATCAGTGATCAATCCACGGCAGATTCCCCTAGTCAATGGGATCTATGCGCCTTCAAAAGCCGAGATCCAACAGGCCAAAGAAGTGATCTGGGCCATTCGCGAAGCCGAAAGCAAAGGTTCTGGTGTGATCTCCTTGAATGGCAAAATGGTCGATAAACCAATCGTTGAGCGAGCGGAACGCGTGATCGCCCTTGCCAAAGCAGCGAAATTGATTACCGAGGAGGAAGTGTAATTATGGTGTTAAACAAAGCAGGAAAAGACATCCCTGAATGCTATGCCAACCAATACGGGGTCTTTGAAAATGAAACGGCCAATATCCATGCCTACAAAGAAGCGAGTCGCAAGATCGAGCCAGTCCTGCCAGGCAAAAGCAAGGTCTTAGGCAGCATACGTGAAGCCATTGAAAAAACAGGGCTAACGGACGGCATGACGATCTCCTTCCACCATCATTTTCGCGAAGGGGACTTTATCATGAATCTCGTTTTGGACGAGATCGCAAAAATGGGCATCAAGAATCTTGCGATTGCCCCTAGTTCCATCGCGAATGTCCATGAACCATTGATCGGACATATCAAATCTGGGGTCGTGACCAATATCACCTCTAGCGGTCTGCGGGACAAAGTCGGTGCCGCAATCTCCGAAGGCATTATGGATGCCCCAGTCATTATCCGTTCTCATGGCGGTCGGGCTCGTGCGATTGCCGCCGGCGATATCCACATCGATGTCGCTTTCTTAGGAGCGCCTAGCTCAGATGCGTATGGCAATGCCAATGGTACCGTCGGAAAAGCAACCTGCGGCTCATTGGGCTATGCAATGGTCGATGCAAAATACGCCGACCAAGTCGTGATCATCACCGACACTCTGGTGCCGTTTCCAAATACCCCAATCAGCATTCCCCAAACGGATGTCGATTATGTCGTGGAAGTCGACGCCATCGGTGATCCTGCAGGGATCGCAAAAGGTGCGACCCGCTTTACCAAAAATCCAAAAGAATTGCTAATTGCTGAGTATGCAGCCAAGGTCATCACGAGCTCGCCTTACTACCAACAAGGCTTCTCCTTCCAAACTGGAACAGGCGGTGCCGCACTAGCCGTTTCTCGTTTTTTACGCGAAGCAATGATCCAAGATGAGATCAAAGCCAGCTTTGCCCTTGGCGGCATTACCAATGCCATGGTGGAACTGTTAGAAGAAGGATTAGTGGAAAAACTGATCGATGTCCAAGACTTTGATCACCCTTCCGCACAATCGCTAGGAAAAAACGCCAATCATTACGAGATCGATGCCAATATGTATGCCTCACCGTTAAGCAAAGGGGCGTTTATCAATCAATTGGATACCGCCATTCTTTCCGCACTGGAAGTCGACACGGATTTCAATATCAATGTCATCACCGGTTCTGACGGTGTGATCCGCGGTGCTTCTGGCGGACACTCAGATACCAGTATGGCGTGCAAAATGAGCTTAGTGATCGCTCCTCTCGTGCGGGGACGGATCCCAACGATCGTCGATACCGTCAACACGATCGTCACGCCAGGCGCCAGCATTGATGTCGTCGTCACAGAAATCGGGATCGCCATCAATCCAGCTCGCGAAGACCTGATCAGCCATTTTGAAGCATTGGATATTCCCCAATACACCATTGAAGAATTAAAAGAAAAAGCCTACAGCATTGTCGGTCAACCCGAACCAATCAAGTACGGGGAAAAAACCGTCGCTTTGATCGAATACCGCGATGGCACGATCATTGATGTGGTCAAAAATGTCTGATGCCCTATTTTCAGGAACCCCTGTGACGCTAACCGACATGCTGCAGGCGCGAGAAAATAGAAGCTCCCTTCAACGGGAGCTTCTCGCTGCGGATGAAAAAGCGGCATTACTTGTTGCCACCATGAATATTCCTGGTCCCGTGAAAAATTCTGCCTCATTGACCGCAGTTTTTGAAGAACTCATTACGGAAATCGAAGAGGTCGTCAAGGAACTAATTCCACTGGCAAACCTCTACCGCAGTTTGGAGACCGGACCAGAATATTATCTCGTACTGCCCACAGATCCTTATGAACTAAAACGAATGATGGTTCAGATTGAGACCAATCATCCTTACGGCCGGTTGGTGGATCTGGATGTCTTAACCAAAACCCAAGACCAGCTTTTACCTATCAGCCGCACCGAAATTGGACTGCCTGCAAGAAGCTGCTACGTCTGTGAACAAGACGCCAAAGTTTGTGGCCGTTCTAGAACTCATAGCGTGGCAGACATGCAGCGGCAGATCCGTAAAATCATTCAGGAAAGAGTGAAAGAATGAAAAAAATCCAATTTACCGAAACCGTCTTGCGGGACGGCCAACAAAGTCTGATCGCTACACGAATGCCTACCAGCGATATGTTGCCGATTCTAAAAACCATGGACCAAGCAGGCTATCATGCCCTAGAAATGTGGGGCGGCGCGACCTTCGATGCTTGCCTGCGTTTTTTAAATGAAGACCCATGGGAAAGACTGCGGGCGATCCGCAAAGAAGTGAAAAAGACCAAACTGCAAATGCTCTTACGGGGACAAAATCTCTTAGGCTACAAAAACTATGCCGATGACGTCGTTGCTGACTTTGTGACCAAATCGGTCGAAAACGGCATCGACATTCTTCGTTTGTTTGATGCCTTAAATGATGTCCGCAATTTGGAAACTGCCATCCGTGCCACAAAAGCAGCGGGTGGACACTGTCAAACGGCGATCTCTTATACTACTAGCCAGATCCATACCGTGGATTACTTCGTTGACCTTGCCAACAAAATGGCAGACCTCGGCGCAGATTCTATCTGTATCAAAGATATGGCAGGCGTTTTGACGCCGCAAACCGGCTACGAGTTGGTCAGCCGAATCAAAGACGCGGTCGATCTGCCGCTGGAAGTCCATACCCATGCCACCAGCGGCATTGCTGAGATGACTTACTTGAAAGTTGCGGAAGCTGGCGCAGACATCATTGATACTGCCATCTCCTCTTTTGCTGGCGGCACCAGTCAGCCAGCGACCGAATCTGTGGCGATCGCCTTAGAAGATTGCGGCTTTGCTACGGGACTTGATTTACAGAAAGTCGCTGAGATTGCAGAACATTTCAATCCCGTTCGTGATCGTTTCCGTGAAGAAGGGCTGCTGAATCCAAAAGTCAAAGACATCGAACCCAAAACCTTGATATATCAAGTACCTGGCGGCATGTTGTCGAACCTACTCAGCCAATTGACGGAACAAGGATTGCAAGACAAGTATGAAGAAGTCTTAGCAGAGGTACCAAAAGTCAGAGCGGACTTGGGTTATCCACCGCTAGTGACCCCATTGTCGCAAATGGTCGGCACTCAAGCCTTGATGAATGTAATTTCAGGAGAACGCTACAAACTTGTCCCAAGTGAGATCAAAGATTACGTCAAAGGACTTTATGGACAATCGCCAGCACCCATCAGCGAAGAAATCAAAGAAACAATTATCGGAGATGCCGAAGTGATCACCGTCAGACCAGCTGATCTACTGGCACCGCAACTGCCAGCCTTCAAGGAAGAAATCGCTGAGTATGCCAAAAGCGAAGAAGACGTGCTGATGTACGCCCTCTTCCCTCAGCAAGCCCAAGACTTTTTAGGCCGACGAGAAGATCCCTTTTATGATGTCCCCGTACAGACAGTGTCTGTGAGGATTGCGGTGGATTAACAATGAGACCAGAAATAGAGAAAACAACTTAAAGTGCCCCTCACAAATTCGCTTGCTTTAGCAAATTTGTGAGGGGTATTACCATCTATAGGCTGTTTCTTCGTTTTTACTAATCAGCAGTGCAAAAATACGTACGCCACGGCCACTCCACCAATAAGCTTGCATTAATCGCTTCTCGCTCACGTATTTTGGGTAGCTGAGAAGCCAGGATTGTGCTTCCGCTCCATCCATTCTATAATCAGCTAAAAGAAGCGTTTTAAAGGAGGGGCTAGCCATGAAACGATACATCGCTTTATTAAGAGGCATCAATGTCGGTGGAAAGAACAAAATTTCTATGAAAGAATTGAAAGCCGGTTTTGAAGAACTGGGGTTTAGAGATGTGGTCACGTATTTGAATAGCGGCAATGTGATTTTTTCCAGTGAAGGAGATGATCCACAAGCCCTTGCCGAAATGATTAAAACAATGGTCAAACGCGACTTTTCCTTTGATATCGCTATTTATATCATTCGCCAATCAGAGCTGCAGGAACGCTTGGCCCATATACCTGATTGGTCAGGAACGGAAGATAAAACCATCTATGACAACCTGATCTTTTTGATGCCTTCACTGACCTACGAGGTGTTATCTGAAAAACTCGGGGCTCCAAATGCCAACCTTGAACAGGTTTTCCCTTACAAAGACGTCGTCTTCTGGTCCTACATCCGCAAAGACTATCAAAAAACCAATTGGTGGAAAAAAACAGCCAGTACCAGCGTCGGCAAACAGATTACGATTCGGACTATCAACACGGTGCGGAAGATTGCGAAGATGTGAGGAGGAGCAAGCCTTCTAATAATTATAAAACCCGTCAGGTAGACTCTTCTGACGGGTTTCTTATAACATTCTAATGTCTCATTAGTTCTCGTTACTACTATTCGTGACGCACTTTAACTGACGTTAAGTTTCTACGCAATCATCCCAACTAGAAGCAATAAACTACCGAGAATAATAGATTTTCACATCGTGTCTTTCTATAATGAATATCTGTGATAAAACAAAAACCAAGCACTAAGAAGTAATTTTGAGGCAGCTAGACAACAATATAACTGAAGACGAGAACGAAAGAAAAAATTCTTATTTGCGACATTCGATTACGCAAAAAATATATATGAACATCTATTATTAGCCATCCTTTTTTCTAGCTCACATTTTAGTTAACCTTTTTATCTATCCTAACTGCTATAAAAACTCTCTCACACGTTCTTTAACATGCTGCTATTGTTCCAACTTCTTTATTGCTAAAGCTAAGCAGCCGATCAATCCTGCATCGTCAGCAAGCATTGGAGTTAGTAGGTATTCTTCGAGAGTAGGGGTATCCACATAGGAACCCATTTTTTCTTTAAACGCTTGGCGAATCAACTCGAGTAGTTGCGGCTGTTTCATTACACCCCCACCTAAAATTATTACTTCCGGTGCATATAGTAACGTTGTGTTATACACACACTGAGCAAGATAATCTGCCTCAATCGCCCAATAAGGATGATCAAATGAAATGGTTTGGGCTTTTCTTCCAAAGCGTTTTTCAATCGCGGGGCCTGAGGCTAACCCTTCCAAACAATCATGATGAAAAGGACAGATTCCTTCAAATTGATCTTCATTATGACGTTGTAAGAGCATATGTCCCATTTCAGGATGACTGAAACCTGTGACTATTTTTCCATCGACTACAGCACCACCACCAACACCAGTACCAACGGTGTAATACAGAACACTATTTTTACCTTTTCCATACCCTGCCATATATTCTCCATAACAAGCAGCATTTACATCGGTAGTCCAATAGATGGGAACCGACAAGGCGTTTTCCAAAGCTCCTACAAAATGATAATTTTGCCAAGCTAACTTCGGGGTGTTGGTGATATATCCGTAAGTTCTTGATTCGATTTGAATATCAATAGGCCCAAATGCTCCTACACCAATTGATGCGATATTTCCTTTGTACTTATCAAAGAAATCAAACACTTGCTTCATCGTTTCTTCTGGTGTTGTGGTTGGAAAACTTTTCCGTTCTATCACTTGTAATTGTTCATTACCAATCCCACAGACAAACTTTGTTCCACCAGCTTCTATCCCGCCATATAACATTTTATCTACACCTTTCATTCACTCATTTTCAAAAAAAGAAACGTATTTGCACTAAGCAAAATCGTTTCTCACTAAAGATTTCGTTGTTCCACCTTCACCAAATTCAATCGGCAATACGGTACGTTTTTCTACTGTCTCTTCATTAATGACAGCAATTAATTTTGCCACTGCCACTTCCGCCATTTGCTTTGTAGGTTGGGCAATTGTTGAGACGAGATAAGGGTCTCCTTCTGTCATCTTTTGACCATCAAATCCGATAACTTGGACATCCTCTGGTACGTTTTTCCCTATTTTTTCAAGCATACCAATGACAGCTAATGCCATCGGATCGTTGATCGTAAAAATCCCATCGATATCGGGATTCTCTAACAAAAAATTTGTTACACGTTCTGAGAGATGGTCTAAAGGTTCTAACATATCTAACGCTTTATAGGAAATCCCCAATTGACGGCACTCAATCTCAAAATATTTTCGACGACTCTTCGTTTCATTCGGTGTTTCTTGGTACCCACCGATATATGCTACATTCTGACATCCTCGGCGATAAAGTTCATTTGCAGCCAAACGTCCACCGGCCGCATTGTCAGCGGTCACATAAATCACCTCTTCAGTGAAATAACGGTCAATACTAACAAAAGGCAGATTACTCGAAATGTATTCATCGATATCTGAATAAGTAATTCCAATGATGCCGTCTACTTTATTTTGGCTAACCATCTGGATATATTCTTGTTCTTTTTCACTATTCCCACTGGAGTTACACAAATAAAGCTTGTAGTTTTGTCTTTCTAATGCTGTTTCTACATGGTAGGCAAATTCGCCAAAAAATGGATGCCATACAGTGGGTAGAATCAAAGCAACCGTATTCGTATGCTTCATCTTTAACCCCCGGGCATAAAAATCTGGTTGATAGTTTAACTCTGTCATTGCTGCTTCAACTTTTTCTCTAGTAGAAGCTTTAACAGAGCCGTTATTCAATACCCGGGAAACAGTTCCTAATCCGACACCTGCTAATTTTGCGACATCTTTCATTGTTGCTTTCATAGTTGATCCCTCACATTTCTGCACAAGTTTAGTATAATGAATTTTGTCATAAATTACTAATTTTTTCAAAATACTAATAGCAAAGCCATGGGAAATCTAGCTATCTGTTCTTTTCTAAAAAATTGTCCTTCAAAACCTATTAAATAATTGATTCATCGCCTAAGCAATCAAACATTTATTTCACACTCGCTGTTTCAAAAGCTTGAATACGACTTTCTCCAATCGAATGAAACAAGATATCTCGAGCTTTTTCCAGCTCATAGAAAGTAGCCGTCATAACTTCTAAACCATTAATAAAGACTTCAACTGATGAGGTATCTCTAAAAATCTCAAGAACGAGCTGATTATCAATCAAAGGTACTTCAACTTTTCGGACATTCAGAGATTCTTCTTCCGCCCCTGTAAGCTCTCTTCCTAGTTTCTGACGATCCAATTCAAAAACCTGTTTAGCAGTGTCATAAGTTAGTTTGAGACAATCCGTCTTAGACCGCAGTAATTCAATTGTAAAAACTTCTGCTTTCTCCAAATCTGCGACTAGATGTAAATATGAAGAATCCGACAGTGCGTTTCGAAATACGACTGATGTGTCAGTCACTGCGATATTTTCACTGCCTTGTTGATAAACTAAATGACTATATACAGTTGAGATGGGTTTTTGTACCAATCGATTTTTTTTCACTCTTAACTCTCGGGGCAAACTCATAGAGCCTGCCCAAAGATGGCCTAACTCATGTGTAGGCAATGTACGATCCCACATCTGCATCCAAGCAATCATCACCCGTCCACCATTAGGATCTGTTGTTGTTTGTGGTGCATAAAAATCCATTCCAAAATCCATTTCATGGAAATTATCAACTATCATCTGACCTGTTTCCCAGTTTACCTCACCAATACAAGCCATGGTAGAACTGATATTATGATATTCCAGTCCGTTCTTCTTGATTTGTATCGGAGACATGATTAAGACATCTCGTCCGTCTAAATGGAATAAATCAGGACATTCCCACATTATTCCTTGCTCTGAAGTCCCTTCTAGCAACACAGAGTAAAAGTGCCAAGTATACAAATCTGACGATTGAAACATCACTATTCTACCAGTAGACTGTGTAGATTTAGTAGCTACTACCATATAGTAAGCATCGTTGTGAACAATTACTTTAGGATCACGAAATTCTTGTATCAGCCCATTTTCACCTAGCTGTTTTTCTGCTACCACAGGATTACCACTGTATTTGCTAAAATGAATACCATCTTCAGAGACCGCCAAACATTGATGCTGATGGCTAATACCATCAATTTCTTGACAGCCTGTATAAAATAAATATAGTTTTCCGTCTCTTTCAATTGCACTTCCTGAGAAACACCCGCCGCTGTCATAAGGTTGATCTGGGGCTAACGCTACTGGTAGATCTTCCCAATGGACCAAATCACTACTGCGCGCATGCCCCCAATGCATGGGCCCCCATCGACTATCGTAAGGATAGTATTGATAGAAGAGATGGTAATGCCCTTTGTAATATATAAACCCATTGGGGTCATTTATCCACCCGATGGGTGCGGAAAAATGATAGTTTTGTCGATACTGAGGGTTAACTTTTCCTCGCATCATTTCAATAAATCGATTTGCTTTATCCAAAATCGCCGTTTCTTCTACTAACACTTATTGTGCTCCCTTCAAAAAATTATCATAGCCAGTTTGTTTTATTTGAATCCATTCTTCCAAACCTACACGTTCCAATTCAGCAAGGTATTCTTCCCATTCTTCATCGATTTTACCGCCGGTGATCCACTCTGCTCTTTTGCGATAGATGTAATCCCACATATCTGTTTCAATTTTTGCTAATCGATCTGTTTCTTCTTTTTCTAAAAAGACACGTGGATAGATATTGTCTTCTGTAATATATGGCAAATACGTGTCATGCATCAAATCTAAACGCCACTTCGCATCATCTGGCATAGTAGTGACTGTGCCGTAATAAGAATCAAGAACTGCTAATGGTCCTCCAGCTTCGGTTTTTTGTCTTAGTTCCCCCGGTGCTGTCCCCTCTAAAGGCAAATGTTTTAACATACCATCCTTTAATTCAAAAATATTCGCCTGTGCTTCATCACCGTAGGTTCCCCAGTTATTTTGGACAGACTGTAACGGTTCATACATTTTATCTATCCACCTAGCTGTAAGTTCCAAGTTTTTATTCGCACTAGTAATTACGAAACGATCTCTTGAGAAACCCATGCCATTCGTACGAGTAACGTGTTTCGTTCCATCTGGTCCCGCTAAGACTGGCAAGACGTCATAACTATCATCTGCACCCGTGATATTTGCTTTATCCCAAGTAAAGTACACGCCATACTTATGTTCTTTCCCTTTGGCAACATACGTATTCCAATCTTGTTCGAAAGCCTCTTTATCAATAAGACCTTTATTATTCATTTCGTTGAAATATTTGATGGCTTCTTTATACCCTTCTTTGTTAGCAGTAAATTGTACTTGGCCATCGTTATCAACGACTAAGTGGTCATCATTATCACCTAGACCGAATGCCCCCATTAAAAATTTTAAGTCTTCGTTTCCTCCATTGTTAATAAAGCTAAAAGGAATTTCATCTGCTTCACCATTACCATTTGGATCTTGCGTCTTGAAAGCCTCCAACACAGTCATCAACTGATCAGTGGTTTGCGGCATTTCAAGACCCAAATTATCCAACCACTCCTTGTTGATCCAAGCCATCCCATTTACTGTATGAATCGACTCTTTTCCTTCGCCTAATTCTTCAATCCAAGGCATAGAGTAAATGTGACCATCAGGTGCAGTAGACATTTGTCGGTATTCGGGGTTTTCATCAAAAATTTTCTTCAGATTTGGCATATAATCTTCGATCAAATCTTCAATCGGTACAATAACACCACTTTCCGCCCAGTTTAATAAATCATAGTCACCTGCAGCGGCGTTGAAGATGGCATCTGGTAAATCACCACTAGCGATATCCAAATTTCTTTTTTCGGCAAAATCACTACTGTAGTTTGTCCAATCAATATGGAGATTGGTCTCTTCTTCTAATCGCTGGAAAATCAATTTGTCATTAGGATCATTGGGAGCCAAAGGGGCACTTTGAGACATCATTTTTAAAGATACTTTTTCTTTCAATGGAAAAGAGACATTTTCTAATTCATAATCAGGGCTTGATGTACTCTTTTCTTTTGAGCCTCCACAAGCCCCCAAAATTAGTACGGAAGTAAAAACGATTGGCAGCATCCATTTTGCTTTCATCTTAAAATCTCCTTTATAATTTTTATTCATACAAATAGTGAACAATACTTATCCTTTAACAGAACCAACTAAAACACCTTTATCAAAATATTTTTGGAAGAAAGGATACATTATGATTAATGGCAGACTAGAAATGACGATCGTTGCGTATTTAATCAACTCAGCAATTTGTTTCATTTCTGCCATGGCTGTATTGGCTCCCACCATATCTTGTGAGGGTTGGTTTTGGATCAAAATATTTCTTAATACAAGTTGCAACGGCTGTAAGTCGGGATCTTTGATATAGATCATGGCGTCAAAGTATGAATTCCATTGTCCAACAAAGGCATATAGAAACAACACGAACATAATTGGTTTAGCTAATGGAAGCATGACTTTGAACAGTATTTGCAAGTCATTGGCCCCATCGATAGTAGCAGCTTCAGAAAGTTCTTTTGGCAAAGCACTAAAATAGGTACGCGCTAAGATAATATTCCACACATTTATAGCACCTGGTACGATAATCGCCCATACACTATCTAACATGCCCAAGTTCTTTACCAATAAATAGGTAGGTATCAAGCCGCCACCCACGAACATTGTAATGACAAAAAAAGTCATAATAATCTTTTTCCCAGCCAAGTTAGGTCGAGACAAAGGATACGCAGTGATCATCGTAATAAATACAGTCAATAAGCTGAAGCTAAAAGAGTAAAACAACGAATTTACAAAACCGCGTAAAATGGAATCATCTGCAAATACCCGCTGATATCCTTGTATTGTCCAATCTTTCGGATTGAAGCTTATACCTTTATTGATCAAAGTAGCTGGGTCCATAAAAGAAGCTACCAGTACATAAATCAGCGGAACAATGGTGATAACGACTAAAAATGTTACAATCACTCGGTTCAACCATAAGATTTGACGGTCGATTTTTGATAAAGCACTATTCATAATTTTCTCCTTTCATTACAAGCCTTGACCATCGTTTAGCCGCTTGGTTATATTGTTGACAATCAGTAATAAAACGACATTAATAATCATATTGAACAGACCAACAGCAGCAGAGTAGGCATAATCACCTGATTGCAAGCCGACTTTGTATACATAAGTGGAAATGATTTCTGAGGCAGGGATGTTCATTGAAGTTTGCATCAAGTAGGCTTTTTCATATCCTACATTCATAATACCGCCGGCGGCCAAGATGAAGCTGATCACCATCACAGGCCTCAATGCAGGCAAATCGATATGCCAAATCTTTTGTAAAATATTTGCCCCATCGATATTTGCTGCTTCATATAAATCGGTACTGACTCCCGCCAGTGTTGCGGTGTAAAGAATGGATGACCAGCCGATTCCTTGCCAAATTCCAGATAAAATATAAATCGTTCTGAAATAAGCTGGATTAGACATGAACATAATTGGTTGCCCCGTAACCTTTTCTACTAACCCATTAATAGGTCCATTTGCGGATAGGAACAAAAACAGCATACCCACGATAATAACTACTGAGATAAAATTCGGCGCATATAGAATCAACTGGATTTTCTGTTTTATTTTTTTATTGATAATTTGATTCAAGCTCAGTGCTAAAATAATTGGTGGAAAAAAACCTAACAATAAACCATAAATGCTAATTTTTAATGTGTTGCTCAGCAAAAGTGTAAAATTTGGTGAACTGATAAATTCCCTAAAGTGATCTAGTCCTACCCAAGGACTTTCCAAAATTCCTAGCATAGGATTATAGTCTTTAAATGCAATCACAGCACCGTACATTGGCACATACTTAAAGATAAACGTCATGATGATACCTGGTAAGAGCAACAAGTACATCCACTTATCACGCCGCAACTGTTTCTTTAATTTTTTCCACTTCGAGATATTTTTTTTATCCCGTTGTACCGCACTTATCTCACCACCTGGTCCCAATGTCTTTTCCAATTCAATCTCCTCCCAATACATTTTAGAAACGTTTCCATTTTTGTTTAAAAAAATAAAAATTTAACGAAGAAGCCTTTTGGAAACGTTTCCGATATTTTCGTTTATAGATTACCATAGCCATTTTTTTAAGTCAATATTTTTTTGTAATTATTCTTTCACCCACACAAAGCTTCCTTCAATTCATTTATGGTTTTCGAAAATTGTTAAAAAATAAGAATCTCGATTATTTCATTAATCCTATTTTTTCTCTACTTTTCTAGCATTCTTCTTTTATGAATCTGCTTATCACAACTTGCATTCCCTAATCTCTTTTTAACAATTATTCACTATTTAACTGTTCCAATCGGAAGATTATCTGGTTAGTTATTTAAAAATAGCTCGGATTCACATTTATTTTTTGCTTTTTAACTAACTAAAAGCGAAAAGATAAGAGTTAAATTTGTAAATGTATATAAGGTTAAGAGCTGTTAGATGAGCTTTTTAGGGGAATCTCGGTAAACTAAAGATATTCAAAAAAATTGTGAATTTACTCCAAATCAATACAAAGCTTTTCTTTCAAATAATCAAGTTTTCTATAGAGACGCTTGCGCTTTCCTCCTAAAGCAGTCCCATACTTAGTCAATCTCAACATTCAGCCACATAATACTTTTGCATATGAATGATCTGTGATTAGATAACGAAGTACTTGTTTTCGTATCATTTCAGATTTGTAATAAAAAAAGATTCAGTCTAAATTTTCTCAAGTCTTCTATTGAACGAACTTTTCGTGTTGGATCATTTTCTACGTAAGGACAAAAAATTTCATCAACAAAGTGAACATCTTTGTGCCATAACTCCTAATATAACAACAAAAAAGAAGTGAAACCCAAAAATTATTTTACAATTTTTGAGTTCGCTTCTTTTTATAAACTTCCAGCACCATAACAATAGACTAAAGCCGAACTTTTTCTATTTGTACTCTGGCAAATAACCTGCATGGGCTTCAATTAATTCGTCTACTAGGCAAGTAATTGCTTCTAACGAGAGTTCCGAAGAAAGATGCGGATCTAGGTAAGCTGCTTGATAGATTTTCGAACGATTCAACGTCAATGCAGCTTCGACTGTTAATTCTTGTACGTTGATGTTTGTTCGATTTAACGCTGCTAACTGAGTAGGCAGTTGCCCTACATAGGTTGGTTGAACGCCGTTCTTGTCCACTAAACAGGGAACTTCGACACAGCAGTCTTCAGGAAGATTGGTTATGAGGCCTTTATTCAAAACATTCCCTGCGATAACAGAAGGAGTACCAGTTACAATTGAATCCATAATGTATGACGCATATTCATTACTGCGAGTATGGGTTAATTCCCCATTCATAACAATACTTTCCCTCATCTGATTCCAGTCACTAATTTGATTTTCACAGCGGCGTAGATACTCATCTAGTGGAATATCGAAACTATCGATTAATTCTGGGTACAATTTTTTAATAAAGTAAGGATGATACTCCGCATTGTGCTCACTAGATTCTGTAATGTAATAGCCAAAACGTTTCATCAATTCAAAACGCACCGAATCTTGATGGGGATGTGATTTTGCTGCTGCTAGTTCTCTGATTTTTGGATAAAAATCTTTCCCGTCTTTTGTCAATTCCAGTAAAAAAGCCATATGGTTGATCCCAGCGATCTTCCACTGAAATTCGTCAGCATTATATTGTTCTGAAATCCCCAGTTGTTTAAACAACTCTGACACACAAACTTGCACACTATGACAGAGTCCAACAGTTTTAATCTTCGTTCCTTTCAAAATCCCCATCGTCAACATCGCCATTGGATTGGTGTAATTTAATAACCAAGCTTGAGGGCAGACCTCCTCCATTTCTCTTGCAAACTCTAGCATCACTGGCAATGTCCGTAGGGTGCGGAAAATCCCACCGATCCCCATGGTATCACCAATGGTTTGTCTTAGACCGTATTTTTTGGGAATCTCAAAATCAATCACTGTAGATGGCTGGTAGCCGCCTACTTGGATTGCATTGATGACAAAATCTGCGCCTGTTAAAGCTTCTTTGCGATTCTGATAGGTTCGGATTTTTGCCCGATCATGATTGGCATTTTTATTGATCGTTCTCAACATTAGCTCTGATTCTCTAAGTCGCTGTTCATTGATATCGTATAATGCAATATCAGCCTCAGATAAACTTGGGGTCAGCATCGCATCCCCCAACACATTTTTTGCAAATATCGTACTTCCTGCACCAATAAATGTAATTTTAACCATATACTTGCTCCTCTCAATCTCTTTCATATTTTCTCGAAAAATCCATCTTCTATTTTCCTATTGGCAACATTTACTCCATCGATTGTTTGTCTATTTTCTTCTGTAACAAGACATAATTTTTCAGCACTAGATACATTGATACACTTCCAGAAAAGAACAACAGAAACATCGGAAAAAGAAACCCTATACACGCTATGAGAATAAGAAAAGCCAAGACCTTAGCTGTTTGAACTGGAAATGCTAGTGCAAAGCATCCTGCCGAAAAAAAGGTCTGATACATCGATCTTCCCCAATAAACACTGATAGGAAACACATAGACAAGCATGGATAAAGTACCAATAATCGCTAATAGTATGGGAATGCGTAGACCGATAAACAGCGGCTCTTCGGAGGTTAAAACTATGTGAAAATTGATCCCTAAGCTACCGAGAATCAACCAACAGATGCATCCTAACTTATTACTACGAAAAAATACTTTTTTATAGCAACTAAAGAAGTCCTGCGCTGTCCATTCGGTTTCACCCTCAACGACGAAGCGCTTTAACAGAATGAAGCTAGTCATCGTAGCTGGAAAAAATCCAAAGAGACCACCCCCTAAAAGGGTAAACCCTAGCCAGATAATGTTGAGGTACGCAAATTTCATTATCCACTCTAAATACTGTGCCAGTTGATTGATTTTCATTTACTAATCATCCTTTTTTATCTATCACTTGATCCCTGTCAATGTGATTCCTTCGATAATATAGCGTTGGGCAAACAAATAGACCAGAATAATTGGAATTACCGAAATCGTGGCACCTGCCATCATGTAAGACCAATTTGTCACATAGAGTCCTTTAAAGTTATTTAGCAACAAAGGAACCGTGAATTTTTCAGGCGTTGAAAGATAAATCAATGCATCCATGAAGTTATTGTACGTGCCCATAAAGATAAAGATCGTCATGGCTGCAAGCGCCGGTTTGATCAATGGTAATATGACACTCCAATAAATACGCGGGATGCTCGCACCATCCATCACTGCCGCCTCTTCTAATTCTTTGGGGATTCCTCGAATAAATTGTCTCAATAAAAAAACTGCAAACGCGTTAAATAGAGCACCAGGAATGATCAATGGCAAATGCGTGTTTAACCAACCTAACTTGTCCATAATCAAATACAATGGAATCATGGTGACTTGCTTAGGAATCATCATTGTCGCTAAAAATAGCAGAAACAGAGCCTCGGAGCCCTTAAATTTCAACTTTGCAAAAGCATAAGCAGCCATCGATCCAGTGAAAAGCTGACTAACAACGACGATGATCGTAATGTAGAAGCTGTTCCAATAGGCGCGACCAAAAGGCATCGCTTGCAATGAATCGAGGTAATTTTGCCAAACAATCGGATTCGGGAACCAAACAGGTGGTATTGCAAAAATCTGTGTCATATTTTTTAAGGAACTGCCGATCGTCCAGAGAAAAGGAAAGACCATCAAAAAAGAACCGATTGCTAGTAATCCGTGTAAGCACAATATGCCTACGCTAATTTTCTTATTCTTCATAATGAACCCACCTTTTTTGCGCATAAAATTGAATCAATGTAAGAACCAAAATCGCGACAAACAGGATAACCGCGCCTGCTGCACTTGACCCAAAGCGAAAATCAATAAAGGCCTGCTGATAAATGTGATAGACAAGTGTATAACTGGCTTTCCCCGGACCACCTCGAGTAAGAACAAATGCTTGGTCAAACACTTGAAACGAACTAATAATCGCCATAATGGATAGAAAGAATGTGGTTGGTGAAAGCATCGGTAAAGTGATTTTAAAAAATTGCTGCAACTTACTGGCACCATCCATTTCTGCTGCTTCATAATAGGATTTGGAGATATTTTGAATACCTGCTAAAAAAATCACCATATTGTAACCTAGCTGCCACCAGATACTTAACATAGCGATAGACAGCATCACGATCCGAGTATCCGTCAACCAATTAGGTCCTTGGATACCGATCATCCCTAATACCTGATTCAATATCCCAATATCACCATTTAAAATCCACATCCACATGACGGACACAGAGACTGAGCTTGTCACAACCGGCATGAAGAAGAACAATCGATACACATTTTTTCCCGTACGTTTATTCAAAACGACCGCTAATACCAGCGCCAGACACAGACCGATCGGAACAGTGAATAAGGTATAGAGTAACGTATTGTATGTTGCTGTCCAAAAATCAGGATTGGCAAATTGATTGACATAATTCTGAATCCCTACAAACGTCCGAGCACCAAACCCATCCCATGACATGAAGCTCAAGCCAATTGCTATTGCCACTGGAATCAGAGAAAAAATGATGAGCCCCACTAATTGTGGCGTTAGAAATAACCAGGCCCATTTTGTTGTGCTTTTCCTCATCCTACCACCTCCTCATATAATAAGTATTGCTACGGTTGATTGGCTTCGATCAATTCATTGGCTGTGTTTTCCAAGCGTACTACAGCTTCATCAAGATCTAACTGCCCTAAGAAGAGTAGATCAAGAATACTTTCTAATTGATCACTTAGTCCTGGAACCAATGCCTGTTTATCTTCTACTTTACCGATATCTCTGGCATCGATTAAATAGTTGGCATGCTCAGGTATCGTGGCATTTTCAATGATGTCATCTGCTGTCGTCACAGAAGGAACAGCATTCCCCTCATCTTCTAATCGATCCCGTTGTCCTTGCTCCGAAGTATAATAGGATAGAAAGCGCAACGCTTCTTCCTTATTTTTTGAATGATCACCTACTGCTAAATACGCGGTTGCAATAAAGCTAGGCTCGATTTGTTCACCTGTATTAGTAGGATATGGAATGTAATCAAACTCTAATGCCTCATTTTCGCTGAACATTGGTGTAAACCACCGCCCCGCTGACACAAAGGCTGTTTGGTTGGACATAAACATGGCATCCCCACCTTGCCCCTCTGGCAAAGCCCCGGCATAGGTAAAATTCCCCTCAACTACATTTTTCGTCAAATAAGCAAAGGTTTCTATTCCTCGTTCATTTTCAGGTAAAATAAACGAACCATCGTCCCCATACATTTCTCCCCCATTTGACCACAACCAACTGAAGTAGTGATGTGCACCATTTTCTAGGACATGACCATATTTTCCATTAGCAGTGACCGTCTCATTTATCTTTTGGAAATTATCCCAAGTCCAATTTCCAGATTCATATAATTTTTGCGGTTCGTTAGGATCAAGTCCTGCTTCTTCTAGCACTTTTTTGTTGTAATATAACAACATCGGATTGGAATCGACAGAAACACCATAGATCTGCTCTCCTCTTCGAGCAGGGCCCCAAATTCCTGAGGCAAAGTCATCAACTTTGACGTAGCTATCCTCTGATTCCAAGAAATCTGTTAATTCAATCAATCGTCCCGTCGCAATCAGTTGCGCCATTTGTACCTCCCCTACATAAAATAAGTCAGGAGCTTGACTTCCTTGCAACTGCGTGAGTAATTGCTGCGCATACGTATCACCAGGAGCAGGAATAAGTTCGATGGATACGTTTTCATTTTGTTTCATATAGGCATCAATCGCTCGCTGATATACTTCTTGTTCTGCGGGATTTCCCCAGGCTGTCATGGTTAGCGAAACTTTCCCATCATTGCTACTAGACTCACCATGATTTGATTCATTGGAACAAGCAGATAGAAACAGGATACTGACAAAACAAACTACCCCTAGCAAACACAATCTTTTTCTCACATAAATTCCTCCTTATAATTGCTTGGTTAAAAATCAACTAAAAGCTAAAACTTTTTAATACACTTGGTCTGAAAATAAAGTAGTAAACTTGTAGTAATTTTCCCCCTTTCGTTTACTACGATTGTAGTTTTATTATTGGTTCTTTTAGGAAAGTCTAAGGTGTGTTGTTAAAAGCAAATTATTTTATGCGCTTATCGCATATAATGTCGCAACATAAATCCCTTCCCCTAAAATATAAGTGAGGTGATTTTATGTATTATAGAATTCGTGATTTACGAGAAGATAAAGACTTGAATCAAGAACAACTTTCTAAATTATTAAACATTAGCCAAACTACTTACTCTAGATATGAATCAGGGAAGCTAGACATACCGACACAATCCTTGATAAAACTAGCAGATTTTTACTCTACTAGCGTTGATTATTTGCTCAATCTAACAGATTACAAAAAGCCTTATCCTCGTAACTAACCTTATTTTATGCGAAAAACGCATAGAAGTCAATATGCATTTTTCGCATAAAGTAGAATGTTATCGAGGTGAGAACTATGTTTCAGAGAATCCGTGATCTGCGAGAAGACAACGATTTAACCCAACGCCAAATTGCTACTCTTTTAAATGTTTCACAGTCAACGTATTCTCGGTACGAGAACGGTGCGCTGGATATCCCTATTCAAACGTTGATTAAGTTAGCAAGCCATTATGACACTAGTATTGATTATTTGGTAAATATGACTGATGTAAGAACTTCTTATAAAGCCAGTGAGCACTGATACCGAAATTTCATTGTAATAACGCTTGAAAATCATTATAAGAGATGAGTAGACGCTCATTAACCAGTTTCTTCTCTCGGATTTTCTGTTTATATTAATGACTGGATGTGTTTTTAGCTTAAAGGTGATAAATAGGAAGAACTCACATAATGTTTGCTAATAAAGCAACAGATTTGGTAACATTATACTCTATGATACTTACATAAACATCAATAAAGAGGTAATTTTTGTGTATAAGGAAAAAGTGTTAGTGATCCATATTTAAGAACTTGTGAAAAAACATAATATTTCTTTACGAGAGCTTTCTAGGCGTGCGGACATAGATATTGCCCGGCTAAGCTAAGTGAACTATCCAGTGGAAAACGGCAACGAATCAATATTGAATACATCGAACGAATAGCTGAGGCTTTGAATATAGATGATATTCTTGAGATTTTGACGATTGAGGATAAATGAAAGTTTTCATAACTAGAAAAAAGGTAACCATCGTTTTCTAGTTAGATTATTGTGTAAAAAGATAATAATGCTAGATGAGATTGATCATGAAAAATCACTTGGGTCCCAATCAGAATTGTTCATCATTGGCCCGCGAAATAAAAAATAAGCACCAAATGATACTTATAAGAGTATCATTTGGTGCTTATTTTATTATGTGTTATTGCTTATAAGCAACATTATTATTGAAAAATATTTATTTATTTCATTATTCACTATATCACTACTACTACCTTCTATTATTGATACCTTGATTTCTCAGGTAAATATAAAGCAAAATAGTATTTAAGACAAGGTATAGATATGATGGCTAGAACTATTAATATTTCCAATATTCCCGTTTTACATTCATTATACTGATCAGTCCATAGTACCAAAGAACTGTAAGAGAGCAACTATTTTAACCAAAAATATATCGTACAATGCTTGAATAGTCGATACATAGATATTAGCATTTTGAAACTATGATGATTTACGAGCTTTTTTGGGACCTGATTCTGAGTATATAAAAATATCCTCACTTTAAATATATTTTAATAACAATGGTATTCATCAATAAATTCCCGAATATTTTTAAACTCTGCCCCATGCATAGGAATTACAAATTGGTAATCGTAAAGTTCTATCTTGGAAAATCTTTTCGTAAATTTTCTAGGCATCCCTTTATCATTTCTACTCAGAGCATCGTTAACCAAAACATTTCCAATTGAAGTATTCATGAGTCTTAAGTAATGATCTATTAACAATATAGATGAAGGCAGCTCAGTACTAGTACCAATCCCAATAGAATAGTTTGTTAACGTGAAGTATTGAATTCTATTTGGTTTTTTATTAAAAAAATTCTCTCCAAAATATTCACTAAGTACCGAATTTTCATCTATATGAAATTTAGCTTTTTTATTCTGAATTAATGCTTTTTTCAAATTTTGTTGATCTAATTTAATAATTTCTTGGGCGCTATCAATTGGCAGCTTAAATTTTAATTCAATAATATGTAATTCATTATGAAAAGGGCTATAAACTAGTAAGTCAACTCCAGGAATAGCTTTTTTTCCCCGCTCAATCAAATATCTCGAATCTAAGTTATTTATTATTTGACAAACTTGATGCTCTTCAAGTTTTTTTTGCTCACTATCAAATTTGGATTTATTTTTTATATTTAGAAGTCTAATGATATTAGTATCTAATCGTTGTATCATAAATAAAGTATTTAATACCATTAATTCTCCATCAACTGATACAAAATATGATAATGATATATCCGAATGACTATCTGTAAAATCAAAAGTTAAAAATGTTATAATTTTCTCAATTTTTTTTGAACTTAGATAAGTCTCCTTTCTGATTTTTTTAACCCACTCACTTAATTTATGTTTTTCGAATCCATACTCATTTGCAACTATAAAAAACTGATAAGTTCCCCTAATGATAATTTTATTTAATATAGTAGTAAATTCAATATAGTCTTTTAACGTGAAATCTCCAAAATCAATATCGACATTTATTTGAAACATTTGTTTATGAGAAAAATCAAGTACATCAAAAATGTTATTCAGATTACGTTTCACAATTTCTTTTTGATTACCATATACCTCTAGGTCTCTAAACAGGACATCATAAGTGATATTATACTTAACCACTTCATCGTTGACATAATTAAAGTCCATGCGATTTTTTTTATTGATAGTTACTTTAACAACATCTTTAGAATGAAAATATTCATATGTCCTAAAAATAGATATTTTGTACCCAATTGACATTAAGTCTAAAATTTCTTCAACCGTTATTTTATAATTGCTTATTCTTTCTTTTTTTTCATATGTTAAAATTAACCCCTTAAATATCTCGTTTAATGATTCTTGAAAAAAACTAGCCATATCAAATAATGGAAAATCTAAATTTAATTGTCGTTTAAATATATGCTCATGGCCTGTAATTATTCTGTGAATGGTTCCCAATTTTTTAAATATTAACTCAGCTGCTTGTTCAGAATTCATTGAGAAAAACTCATGTGAATAGAATTCTTCTTCTATTTTTTTCCTTATTTCATATATTTCTTGACTTACTTTCCTCTTGTTATATTTCCCCATATTCTTATCAACCTTATTTTTTTATATTTCGGAATAATTATTATATCTTTTTAAAAAAAGACATTTTCCAGCTCTATAATTTATAGGAGTGAAGAATCAGAACTGATTCTTCATTTTCATTATTGACAAAAAGCCTCTAAATTTCAAATCGTCTGAAGAAAAAAATATATAAAGTTTAACGTTTTAAAAACTTACAATAGTAATGAATATAACGTGATTCACATACTAAAATTTCATTGAGTTTCAAGAAATTGGAATTAAATGGTGTCAACTTTTTAAAAATCAGTGCGAGCCAAAAATAAGTATTTAAAATATTCTACATCAAATATTTCAAATCAATATTTTTCCACTTCGATTTTTCTTTTTATGTCATACAATATATTTTCATGGCTGAGGTCAACAAATGATTTATTGTCTCTTATCTTCATAGCATTCAACATTGAATGAATTGTCTCATCTGTAATAATTAGAGATAGGTCTTTTTTTCTTCTAAATTGAGCTGACACTCTTTCGTACGCTTTATTAATATCAGATATTTTACGACAAACAAGAAATCCCACTTTACTAGATGATTCATTATACCTTCCCGAAAGTTGATCAAATTCAGGATTAGAAACTTTCCCAGAATAATTTTTGCATTCTACATATATATAATTAGAGGTTATTTCAGATTTCAAGTTTTTAAAAAAACCTTTTTCTGCTGTATTTATATAAGATATATCTATCCTTTTTCTATCACTATCTATAGGTGTCTCCTCCTTTGGATTGGATAGAGAAGGGTAGAACATAAAAGTCAGAAGTCCCGAGATAAACTTATGATATTCATAGGCATTGCTTTTGCCACTAGGAATAGATTTAAGAGTTAAAATAAACGCATCAATCAATTCATTATAGTCATCATCCGTTAACTTCTCATTTTGAACCTCATAAAGTTTTTCTATATCTAAACTTTTAAAGTGTTTCTTCTTTTTAAATGCGTCCATTATTTCCGGATACTTACTACTAAATTCGAGAACAAATTCTTTTCTGTCAACTCTATCTCTTTCTCTAATACTTTTCTTTGTCACGTAAGGATCTCCTATTTCTTGATCCTTTTTAGGCTGTCTATGTTTAATCAAGGAACTACTAGGAATTTGTAATTCTTGTTGGGTTAAAAAGTTGAGCATGTCATGTTGTACAAACACATCCTTCTCAAAAGTATATTCACCTTCAGAAAAAACTGTATTCTTAGGGACTAATAAAATTCTTTTTTCTCCAATTATTAATTGATTAATATCTTCCATTTTTTCCCATCTAGATGTTATCCCATTCCAAAATGGTTTTGATACCATTTTTTCTGTAGGAATATTATGTAGACGGCATTGTTCATAAGTATACTCAAGCAATTGAAACCGTATTAAATTCGTTATAATATTCAGAAACAGTATCATTCCCGACATCCTCAATGTAAAATTTCATATCAGACAAAGTCTTTATCACATCAAACTGATTTCCATGCTGATGCTGAATGTCATATAATTTATAAAAAATTTCAACAACTTTTTCTGTACTTTGAAATGTTCCTCTAGGCTTTCCTTTTGATCTCCCCAGACATGTTTCATTGGGTTCACTTAATGGACTACATAACTTATATAGTTCTTTTTTTCTTCCTAATTTAATATACTCATGAATTTTTCTAAAGAAGTCTTCTATTAGAATGTTACATTCCCTAGCCCAGACATCGTCCCTAACAGAAAAAATATAAGCATCCAAAAATAATGGAATTTCTTTGTCTATATCAATGTTTATAAAATCTAATTCATGTTGTTGTTTATTTAGAGCGAATATTTCTGATATTTTCATAATAACCTCCAACGACTAACATATATACGCAGTACAACACACTTTATCACCATATTTTAAAGTAATCACTCAACTGTTGCTTAATCTCTAACATAGCATGTTCAAGAACCTCTTAAGATCCTTCTTGTCTTAAACTCTGATTTCAATTAATTCTATCAATATCCTTCTGAAACAATAGTCTCTTAAAGTTAGAAAAAACTATCTTTTCAAAACCTGGGATTACCTTCTCAAAATCATCATAAATTTCTTTTAAGTCTCGGGGATAAACAATCTTTTTATCCTTTCTTGCAAATGGTCCATCAGTTTCAAACAATAGTTGTGATTTCGGAATGCTTTGAATGATTTCCAACCCATTCTTTGAAGAAAGCATTTTATGATTTACAGAAAAAAAATAACCCGATTCAGCAATATCTTTCAACGTTTTTTTTCCACCAGTATACCAATGAAAAATTGCATTTCTCACATTATTTTTTTTGAGTATCTCAAGAACTTCCACTTCTGCTTTTCTAGAATGAATTGAATAAATATTACCTTTGTTGTATTTAGGATTAGTTATTTGTTGAAATATTTCAACTTGCTCTTTTTTTAATCGTTGATTTGATCCAGAAAAATCAAGTCCTACTTCTCCAATATATCTAGTATACTTCAATCCTTTTTCAAACTCATTCCTACTAAAAATATACTCTCCTACCATATCTGGATGAAACCCTAATGCCATTCGTACATACTTATAGTTCTCATATTCATATCGAGTTTTCAAAAATATTTCCGGCAAGTAAGTGACAAAAATAGCGTATATCTTCAATTCTTCATACTCTTTAGCTAACTCTAATGGTTTTGAATAAAAATCAATGTGAACATGCAAATCAATATATCCCATATTTTTCAATAAACCTTTCGTATTCAGCGACAAATTTATCAAACATTATTTTTTGTTTTTGTAAGTAACTTTCATCCTCATGAAATTTCGGTTTATTGTTAGATATTTCACCAAAGATTGTATCATTTTTAATAGCTTCGACATATGCTTCAAAATATCCCACATTGTTATTGTAATCTTTCAAATAATTCTTTGGCGCAGAAGCGATATTTTCATACCCAACAAAATATTCAGTATCGAAAGTCTCATTATCATGCGAAGCTAAAGATATTTTTCTAAGTATACATGGAATACAAGTACCACATTGCCCTTTATGTTTGTAATGTCTTCCAGCTCTGCTTTTACCACATGTAAAAGTATTTTTTATTTGTGATTTAAATTCAAAATTCATATTTGCAATAACTTCTCCTTTAGTTTTATACTCAAACTTGTTTAAAATTCGAATATCATAGCCAAGAGCAGTAAGAAGTTCATTGTAAAGAAATATTGTTTTAGGATGAGTGGTTTTTGTAGTAAATCTTCCAAATTCTGGATTCAAAGATAGTATGCCATTCTCATACATTCTAATCTCTCTTGTAGAGTTAGATATTGCTTTCGATATCGCTAATGAAAGATACAATAAAGATCGTGTAGACTGAAAGTGAAACGTTTTTGCTTTTTGATATTTATTCCTAATATCAATCTCACTTCCGTGGACAGAAAAAATCTTATTATAAAAAGATTGTAATAATACTTGGTGTGTTTGCTCTTCTGACTTATTGACGTATCCCACGTAATCACTTAGAATATTACTTGAAAAATTATGATATGCTCCTGCTAGAGAATCTAGTCCTCCTGAAAAAAGAGTTATACACTTTTTTTGAGAACTAGGAATTTCTAATGGTAAGATATTAAATATTTTTGTGTTTTTTTCAAACATCACATTAAACAGATCTCCAGATACCCAATTAAGAAGTTCAATCAATTGATCCTTTGAACTTTCCCATCTTTCAATATTATATACTTTTGCTGAAACAGCTATTTTTCTAGGGGCTTTATTATTTGAATCTCCACCTGTAGAAATATCTCCATCAAAAGCTGCAAGCATTACGTTAACTATGTCACAAGCATTACATCGTTCATGTTCACTCATATAATAGTAATCTGTAGCTTCATCAATAAAATCTTGAAAGTAAGAATTTGTTTCCATTAGAAACCACCAAAATTTTTAAGTTTATCAGCAATCTGTTCATTTACTGTAGCCAATGTTATTTTACCATCAATCAAGTTCGAAATATTTTCTCTCACATCATCTTCAAATAACTTATCAGCAAGAGGTTCAATGAATTCCTTTCTAATTTGCGGGATAGTTAATCCTTCATCTAAACCTTCTAATGCTCCTTGCATTGTATTTTCTAATGACAGGAACACAATTCGGTATAACAATTTCTCTATAAAATACCTTTCATCTTTTTCTTCATTAATAGTTTCTGCTAAAGCTATTCGCAATGATTTTAGTAATATTTCAGACATTTCCACATTCAGATTATCTTCAACAAGCTCCATTACCTCGTTTATCCATTGTTCTCTTTTTAACAAATTATGTGCTATTTCTTCACACTCATCTTCTTCCAATGCATAAAGTTTTGAAAGCTTTCCACCTACAACACCTACAATACTCTGATAAGTTTCTTCAGAAACTTCTTTGCCAATAAAATTACTTTTCATCGTACTAGTTATTTGTGGCAAACTCGATTTGGCCTCGTCAATAGACTTTCCTGCGAGAATTTTTCTAATAGATTTATCAACTCTAGCTTTGTTTGTTCCCATGAAATCACTCCGTTCTTATTTAGTATAGAAAATAGCTTTCCTTTTAAACAATTATACAAGGTTATGGCATTTCTTATAACCTAAAAATCAAATTTTGTTAAAAATAATACTTTATTCATTTATATATATATTTATACATAGCATTGTCTTATTCCATTTTCTACTTATCCTAGCGAAATAACTCTATAAGTATATATTACGAATATGTGAATATGCGTTTTAGTATAGTAAACTTGTTTGGAGCAGTATTACAGTTCTTAATGCATTTTTACCCCATCTTTACTTTATATGTAACACCATTCAGCGTGAATTGTCATATAATCGAGGTCTGACTCATTTATATTTTCCCAGACTTCTTGGAGTATTGATTTACTGCGTATGCAAACTATAATTTCCTCATATATCTTGGTCATTCACTAAACTGGCTACAATTATCTCTTAATTATATAGTCTTCAGGTTGAGATCATTATGCTTTTTGTCAGTTCAAAAAAGCATTTACCAAACTAAATTGCAAAGCGTCTGAAAATGTTGCTATATTGGCATTTTGAAAGCTGCGAAACTTTACGAGCTTTTTTAAGACCTTGTTAACCAAGTCAGCATTTTTGAAATTATCTTACTTTCACGGTACATGTTTAAAGCCATCCAAATAATTCAAAAAGTTTGATTTGTCCATCGTTTGGATGAGCGCTACTAATATTATTCCTCTTATTCAACATATGAACTAATTTTTGATGAACAATATCAGTTTTTATCTCAATCTTTAAACAATTATCTAATAAAACTCTATCTTTAATATCAATTAAGTCATTTATATCAACTAATCTTCTCTTAAATTATCTCCTACTGCTGAATCACAAAAAATATCCATACAACACACTATTATTTTTGTTATATAAATTAATAACAACCTCATTCCATAAGTCATCTAACGCTGAGACAAATCTTCCAATTAAATTTCGAAAGTTATATTGCATTTTTTGAATTTTTAGATTTATGCTTTGGATTATTGTTTAAAAGCTTCCTGATATTTGATTCTTTTACGACTTTGTAGTTAGTATATTTTCTGATGGAAGTCCCAAAGGTATTAAATAGTTTTCGAAATCACTGTTAACCATAATTTCCATTTCTTCAGAATTAAACGAACTCACCTCATTTGTTTAATTTCCTTCTATTTTTTATACTATATGTTACCACAAAACAAAAAAAAGACATTCCCAAATAAATGGAAAATGTCTTGAAATGTTGATATATAGAATATATTAACGTTTTGAAAACTGTGAAGCTTTACGAGCTTTCTTAAGACCTGGTTAAACAAACTTTTGCTTTATAATGTTTTGTAGAGAAAGAAACCATGTAAAATCAGCATTTAATGATTCATATAATTCTACTTAGTTAAATAAAGTTATATCCTGTCATTACCTCAAATCATTACCACAACTTGGCGAGTTGGCTAATTGAGGAATATTCTGTGCCAAATAAAAAATGATGCCAAAAATAAGTACACTACTCAATACTTATTTTCAACATCATTAATCCTAAAATAGCTTCGCTTTTACCCGTTACTATCTACCCTTTCGGAAGGGGTATTTCATCTGACTAAAGAATAGCATCCAAGATACTCAATAGTCAAGTAATTAATTTACCATACTCCATTACAATTTTTTCAAAAAAGTAGAAAACTTCTACAAGTTCATGGTTTTTTTCATACATTTTACTATTAACTTTTATGCGATCAAGTAAATCATATAGAGCTTCAAAGTTTGTTGCTTTCAACTTTTGTGTCTGAACATATTTTTCGTGAAGATATATAGTAGCCACAATATCATTCATTTTCATATTGGTGAGTGCTCTGGCGATTAGTTCAGAATCAAGACCCGCATTGGTTGCAAACTGTGTTAATTGAATAACAGGCCTTCTTTTCTTCAAGTTGCTGTCAGCTCTACCAAATTGATAAGGTTCAACAATATTATAAATAAGAGGTCTACTATGTGCAGAAGCATTTCTGACATTCGTAACATATTTTAATAATTTTTGAGCTGTTTTTAATCCTAGATATCCAAAATGTTCTTCTTCGAAATAGAAAGTGATAAATCGCTCTAAATTTCCTAGGGTCATAACTTCTAATAAAGCCCAAATTGAAATCTTATCATGATGATGATTATAAAAATCAAAATCATATCCGAACTTCCCTTTCACCTTATCTAGAATCTTTTCAGAAGCTTGTGTATATTCAGACAAGATTTCTTCATTTGTTTTAGTATTACCTTTTTTTCTTTGACTATCAATAAATTTATTTTGCATATACATATCGTAATCTTCAACAATTTTATATCCATCTTCGGTTAATGAGTTAGTGATTGAACTTATTATCAAAGTTTTCAAAGAATGTTCAAGTTCAAAAATCATTCTACTCAAAATCACTCTTAAATACATATCAATTTTTGCTAAATCAGCTAATTTTACAAATGATAAATCTATATACTTTCCATTTATATCTTTTTCAAAATTCTTACGGTATGCGGTTACCTTAAAATAATACGTTCGATTTAATAAAATATCCCGAACAATACTTTCATCCGATTCAGAAATTTCTATTCCTTTAAATCTAGCATATTTAATTTGATCCGTAATCGAAAAAATTTCCTTGTTTTTAGCTTTTTTACAAAGGTCTTTAATTTCTTCTGATAATTCTTCAGAGACTTGATTAACTCTCTTTTCTTCTTCTAACTGCAACTTTAATTTGGCCAATTTGTCGCTTTTAATAAAAACACACCTCCTTTATCTCTTTATTTTTATACTATCTTCCCAACATCTCCATAAACTTCCGCAATTCTTCTTGCGCTTCATCTGTTGTCCCGTGCAATTCACCTAGCATTTCAAATAATTTATCTGTCGATTTTTCTATCTCTTGCTTCACATCTGCTAATTCTTGTGCAAGTTGTGGTAATGGAGTCACTTCTTCTTCCTCAAACGTGTCTACATATCTTGGAATGTTTAGGTTGTAATCATTCTCTTTAATTTCGTCTAAGGTTGCTACATGTGCATATTTTTCAACATCTTCCCGTTTTTCATAGGTTTCAATAATTTTGTCAATGTTTTCTGGTGATAATTTATTCTGATTTTTCCCTTTGACAAATTCACTAGAAGCATCAATAAATAGAATATCTTTTGTTCTCCTAGATTCTCTTCCTTTGAATACCAACACAGCAGTTGGAATACTTGTCCCATAAAATAGATTTGCCGGCAATCCGATAACAGTGTCTAACAAATTATTATCAATGATATTTTTCCGGATTTTTCCTTCAGAAGCTCCTCGGAATAGTACACCATGAGGCAATACAATCGCCATCGTTCCAGTTTTATCTAAATGATACAGGCCATGTAGCACAAACGCATAGTCTGCCTTAGAAGCGGGTGCTACGCCATAACCTTTAAACCGTGTGTCTTTTTCTCGATCCACATTCTTTATATCCCACTTAGCAGAATATGGCGGATTAGCCACTACAGCATCAAATTTTAATGGAATTTGCATACCATCTTTTTCTGCGAATGGCCAGTCTGCATCAAGGGTATCACCACGTTTCAAATTCATATTTCGATAATTAATACCATGCATCATCAGATTCATACGAGCTAAGTTATAGGTTGTCGTATTCAACTCTTGTCCATAGAAATCAACACTGCCTTGCTTATTGCCCTCGGGTAGTTCATTTTTCACTGTCAGCAGCAACGAGCCTGATCCCATTGCTGGATCATAAACTCGAAATTGAGTATCATCCGCTTTCGCATCTTTGGTTACAATCTTTGCTAGTACTTGGCTTACTTCATGTGGGGTATAAAATTCTCCACCTTTTTTCCCTGCATTGGCAGCAAATTGACCAATTAAGTATTCATACACATCACCCAGGATATCGTGACCAGAATCATCTTTAAAGGTAAAATCGTTCACCATCAAAACAACATCATTCAAGGCTTTTGCTCGTTCATTCGTATTTGATCCTAACCGAGTATCTCCAAGATTAATGTCCGAAAAAACATTGGCAAAATCATCTTCGGCAACTGGATTCCGTTTCGCATTCAAATTGAACGAATCAAGCATATCCTGAAAGTCACTCGCTTTGATTTGGTGATTTTCAATCTTTGATACTAACTGTTCCCAAGTATATTCCGGAGCAATCGCATAACCGATTCCTCGACTGATTTCTTCCAAGTAATCTTCTTTTTCTTCAGAGTCAGTGACTTCGTAGTACTCGTCTAACCCATTTTTTTCTAAATACTCGTCTTGATTTTCTGATAAGTAGCGGTAGAACATAAATGGTAAAATATAATTTTTATACTCACTTGCATCCATTGTTCCACGTAATTTATTGGCCATTGCCCATAATTTTGCTGTAATCTCACTTGCATTACTCATTAATTTTCTCTCCTTTTAGACAAACATTTTTTGTAGCAATGTTTTTTTTATTTCTTTTAGTGAATCCAACTCACGCTGATGAAGGGTGATGGTAGTATCAAGTCTCTCAAAAAAGTTAGAAATTTTGGTCTGTTCTTCCATACAAGGAACCATTACCTTGACTGATTTTAAAGTTGGAAATTTCAAATTCCAGGTGTCAGATGTTAAGCCTTGTGAGTTCCTCTTAAACGTTTGAATCATGTCATGTCGTTTGAAATCATACGCAAAGAATTTTGAATCTATTCCTTCTTTTGGAATGATAACTGTGTATGCTGGACTGAGAATACCATCATATGAGGAATAACCACTTGCACCTTGCCACATTCTCATTGAATTGTATGCAATGTCACCAACTTCAACTTTCTTATAATTGGACTTATCATTACTGGAATTATCTTTTCTATCAAGTTCACTTGCCTTTACAACTCCTGAGTTAATAGTGACAGAGATAAGTTCTCCTTCACTACTGCGTTCTGATCGTTCAGAGAACACATCCCCCAACATACGCTGTTCCCAAGCGTCAGTAAATCCAGCAAAACAAATTTCTGGTTTATCTTCACCTGTTTTAGGAAACATTTTTTTTAAATAAGTTTGTTTTGTTTGCTCTAACAGATCAAGCTCACGCTGATGAAGAGCGATAGTGTCGTCGAGTTGTTTAAAGAAGTTACCGATTTTTTGTTGTTCGTTCCTATTATCAGGAACAAGAAATTCTGTTTCTGATACTTTTTTCCAATCTGATCGAGGCATTTTTGTACCAGAAGTGTCGTTAGCTACTCTTTGGTATTTATCCGATTGAATCAAAGAATAAATAAAGTCGGAATCACTTTTTATAACTCTGAAAACCCAAAAGTCTCCCAGTGCTACCCCTGTAAAAGAGGGTTTGAGCCAATTTTTCAAATATGGACGCAACTTTCCATATAAAATATCATTTGGTAAAAATTCTACTCCTTTTCTATTGTCAAACTTCTGACTCACATCTTTATTAAGTCTACCTTCTCCTGCTAAGATATCTTCAAATTCAATTTTTGGAAGACTGTTGGAGTTAGTAATTTTATTGACTCTAACTACTAAATTATTAAACTTACGCTGTTCCCAATCTCCCTCGTATCCGTCAAATCGAATTTCAGGTTCTTTTGTTATTTCATTGCTCATTTTAACTCTCCTTCGATCTTCGTTATCTCCTTATCAAAATCAGAAACGATATGCTGATGTTTATTGAACTCCTTGTACTCATCAACCGCTTTTCTCTTAGCTGCTTTACTGCTAATTTTTCCGTTTCCATCAAGAATTTGATAGCGATTAAATGTTAGAAATTCATCTATGCTTTTGGCAAAATCTTCCATACCTAAAAGTGTTTCATCTTCCAATAATCGCTCAACATAATCAAAATAAGAAGATACGTTCCGTTCAAGACTGCGAATTTGTTTTTCTGATAAATAATTTTTAGCAACTGATACATCTGACTGTAGGATTCTTCCATCTGGAGAGTTTTTCCAAGTCGTCAGTCCCATGTTCTCTTTTGTTTTATCTGCACCATTAAAAACAATCTCCGCAGCTGTTTTTCCAGTAATAGCATAGTGAAATTTATTTTGTACAGTCGCATAAAACTGCTTCGTAATTTCAGAGTTTTTGTCATAATCATAAGAGATTTCTGCAAATACATCGGTAATTTGTTGCCAAATTCTTCGTTCACTGGCACGAATTGAGCGAACCGTTTCTAGTAACTCTCGGAAGTAATCCTTTCCAAAAGCATTCTCACCTTGTTTCATTCGCTCTACGTCAATCTTAAATCCCTTTTGAATATAGTCTTTCAAAATATCTGTTGCCCAAATTCTAAACTTTGTTGCTTTTTGAGAATTAACTCGGTAACCAATAGAGATAATAACGTCTAAATTGTAAAATGTCGTTTCTCTTTTTACTTCTCTACTACCTTCATTTCGAACTATTTCCATTTTGGAAACAGTTCGATCCTCCTCCAATTCGCCAGACTCAAATATATTTTTTAAATGCTTGCTAATGGCTGGTACCCCAACATCAAAAAGTTGTGAGATCGTCTTTTGCGTCGCCCAAATTGTCTCTTCTCGAATAAGCACTTCGACTTTATCACTATCTTCATAAATTAAAAACTGAATTTCATTCAATAGAACTTACTCCCCTTTCTTAATCTCGTCCGCCATCTGATAGAAAGCTTTCCGAAATTCAATTCGATACTTAACCCATGAAAGATTCGCCACTTCCGCTGCTGCGATTTCTTTATAATCTGTTCGTGCATCGTTCATCATTGCTGTTAGTTCACCTTGTTTGTCCATATCTTCTTGACCAACTCGATGCCGTGAAATTAATTTGGCTAAATCTTTTGGCTTCACACTATTATCCAATCCCCATGTGCGAACAAATTCTGTATATAGTTTGATATTGCTATCTTTTTGAGATTGTTCCATCGCTTGATTCATTTCTTCAACATCTCTAGGAGCCGGATACTTATCAAAGATGAATTCCTTCGTAAAGATCTTGGAAACAAAATTGCGAACTTTCGTAATCTCCTTATCGCTATCCGATTTTGCAATTTCAACATCGATCTCATTTTTTGTCAGCTCAGCTTGATCCATTTTATCTTCATGAACCTCATCTGCCATTCGTGCGATCAATTCAATCAGATAATCATAATTGATCGTCACATCGTGAATATGCGTCATCTCTAAATTGACTTGCGATATATCGATATTTTCGATTTGGGCTCGGCGTTCACGCAACTCGTTAGCAAGTACCGTTGTCAGCATAACCTCTTGATCCTCTGTAATTCCTAAGCGGTCATAGAACAGTTCCGGTTCATCATAAACAGAAACGGGATTTTTTTCATCATCCTCCGTGAATTGCTTCAGTTGATTTAGTAATCGATTGTATTCCTGTAATCCTTCAAATACTTCCTCTTGCGCTTTTTCACTTGGAGGTAATTGAATAAAATTATCTGTTAGTTCAGCTAATTTCTGAATCACTTCTTTGGTTTCTGATTCGATTTTACTAAATGATTTTGATAAAATTCCCGACTCTTCATTATCTTTTTTTAATTCATCTAGCGATAATTGTTCTGCTGCTGAATCTCGATTTGAATAAATAGCAAAAGACTTGTTCATTTCGTATTCATTTTGGACAGGCCAACGATAATTAACAATATTTCCTTGTGGCTTTGCATCCCTATCATGGATTCTATTCGTACGTGAATATGCTTGAATCAGATTGCCCCCTTTTAAAGTACGATCGATGTACAATGTATTAAGCTCCGGTGCATCAAAACCTGTTAATAGTTGATCCACGACAATGACTAGATCCAAATAATTTCCATCGTCAGCTGTTTTATTCAAACGTCTAGCTAAATCTTCTGTATATGATTTAACTGTAGTCATATCAAAAGCAGTACCAAACAATCTATTATAGGATTGAATTGCTCGATGAAGATTTTCATTTGTTTTTAGCTGATGACTACTATTTGATGTATCCATCGAAAAACTAACGGCAACTTTTATCTGATCCTCAATTGACCGTTTATTATTTTCTTCCATAAATTTATCAAAATATTCCATTGCTCGAGGAGTACTAGCACGATTTCCCCCTACATGTACTGTAAATAACGCATTGTATTTTCGATTATTGGAGCGTTCTTTCCAGTTATCAAAAATATCTTCAACAACAAGTTCTACATGCTCGGGACTATTATCATACACACTGCCACGAAGATTGTCGTCAATATCTTCTTCTGTAGGATCTGCTGGTGCTTCAATCGTCTCCTTAAACTCCACTTTGAATCCCAAAACATTTTTATCAGCGATAGCTTCTTTAATCGTGTAAGCATGTAATAAGTCACCAAAAATTTCTCGCGTTTCTGGAAACTTAGGTGTACCTGTATAACCAACCCAAGCAGAGTTAGGCAGGGCTTTTCGAATAGATTCTAGCATCCCTTCATTTTTAGTCCCATCACCTGTTGAACGATGTGCTTCATCGACAATAAATAATACATTCTCAGTTAATGGTTGAAAGCTGTCTCTTGTTACATATCGAGACATTTTTTGAATACTTGTTACTATGATGTTTTTATCACTTTTTTTGGTAAGTTTACGGTGCAAGTCAGAAATATTGGCAGTATCACTTACAACACCAGTTTTCCCTTCAAATCCAGCGATTGGATCATATGCTCTATAGGCATCTGCTGTCTGGTTCGTCAATGCAATTCGGTCTACCAAGAAAATAACCTTGTCTACATTTGATAAACGACTCGCTAACCATGCCGTTTTAAAACTTGTAATCGTTTTGCCTGAACCTGTCGTATGCCAAATATAGCCTAGCTTGCCCTCGTCATACTTAAAATCAAATTTTCTAACTTTATCAAGTACACGTTTTGTTGCATAGACTTGGTATGGGCGCATGACTTTGATACTTTCTTTGTTCTTTGTCCCATCCAACACCATATATCGAGTAGATAAATCATGGGCCATGGGAATAGACAATACTTTATCTGCAAACAGTTTCCATGAACGTACTGGATGAGCTGTTTCTTCATCTTGCCAATTGAAAGCAAATGCACGATTGAAATTTTGTAATGTAGTATTTGCCATGTAACGAATATCAAACGGGGTCATCGCAATGAGTATCTGTAAGGTAGAAAAAATCCCACTAAATTGTTTCTCAGCAATATATTGTTCCATTTGATTTAAAGCTTCTGTCGCATTATGTAGCGCCTTTTTCAACTCAATTTGAATAATAGGTAACCCATTAATCAAAAGTGTAATATCAAACCGACGATTGGGCTTACCATCAACAACTTTTGGACGTTGAATTTGATTAACGACTTGATAGACTGTATTTCCGCCGCCAACTTGGGCTTGATCAAAAACGGTCAAAAAAACATGCTTTCCGTTATCAAGATCAACTTCAATTTCTGATACACCATTTACACCATATAAAAATTGTCCAGCTTGATAAGGCGTATTAATATTGGTAATAATTTTTTTCACTTGATTGAACTCTGTTGCAGATAACGGTTCATCTAGCCGAGCTTGATTATTTTGTTCTAGAATTTTTTTGAAGTTGTTCCATAATTGTTCTGTTGTTTTAATTTCAGCTTTATATTCCCATTGTTTTACGCCACCGATTCTTGTTAGATAATCCACAACTTCTTGCTCGAACCTTAATTCAGATTGACTTTTTATACCGAATTGCTTTGTCATAATCTATTCCTCCAAACTTTTTTCTAACATAGAATTTGTAAATTGCTCTAACAAGCGAGTATATATACTTAACTTACTTTGTAATTTCAATGATTCAGTGTAAATCCCCCCTATTTTTCTTTGTTCTTCTATAAGAGGTAGCGGAATAACAAGTTGTTCCAGAGACTGTTTTGTTAACCTTAAAACTGGACCTGTTCCTTGAAGACCTCGATCTTTTTGACGTTGAATATCTTTATGATTGTTAAATAAGTAAAGAAAATAGCGCTTGTCTAGCAAATCACTTTTAAACTCTACTTTTGTAAAATTTAGAGACAGAACTTTACCAACATTCTGTCCACTTACCATTGTTGCCCGTTGAAGTGAATTACTAATAACAACATCGCGTTTATCTAAAGATACTTCTTGATCAAATAAATAGTTTACTCTTTCCTCTTGAGTCGCTTCATTATAATACTTATGATCTTCTTCAAATGAAGCTTGATCGTAATAATCAATTTCTTGATTGCCAAACTGTTTTTCAGCTCTTGATTGATTAATTCCTTGAACAAAGGTTACAAACTCAGAAAGCTTTCTCATTTCCATATATACTTCCTCCTAAAATACAATTCAGGTCTCATTTAAACGATTTATCGAAATAATCATATATTTCTTTTTCGTTTCTGCGTTTTTATAATAAACCTTATACAGTAATTCGTCAATGGAAATAATTTTATATTACAAAAAATCCGCAAAAAAATGCGGATTCCTTTAAATATTTAATCTTTATTCTAGTGTAGTACAAGCCTATACCCTAACGTTACATATATCACTCATTATTATACCAGTATTTCTTCGTTACACATAAGGGTGTACCACAATAGTTTTTAATTGAAAGACTACAAGTAGTCATTGAAGCAAATCTTCATAAGACACCTGTAGAATATCTTTGATGGCTTTCAATTGATCCAACTTAATGTGTTGGCGGCCACCTTCAATCTAAACAAACGTTTCCAAATTAATAGCAATTTTACGAAGCTGTAGGTCTCTAATCAGCTCGGTTTGACCAATTCCTTTTTCTAATCGGATTCGTCTAATATTGCTACCGATTACATTTTCTCTATCAATAATTTTTTCCTCTTTCAAGAATAGCACACCTTTTGGACTAAAATAAGTCCTTTTTCTTATTAATCTTAAAGATTTGGTATGCTACAATGGGACTAGTATTAGTCCATATTCAATTTTAAGGAGGAATTTTTTTGAAAAAATTTGCAATCATTCTAACCTGCGCTTTACTCATCGGAACTATAAGCGGGTGTACCACTTCTGACACAAGTTCTACAAATACGGAAACTAGTACAACAACCTCAGAAAAGAATTACCCAATACATTTTTTTCCGGTTCCAGATGGATTTGAAGCTTATTATCATGATAAAAAACTAGATGTCCCTTTATCAGAAACTGAATCTACTGAAAAGATTTTGCCAATTGAAATTGAAAGAAATCAAGACGATATAAAACTAAAAGCTGAACTTCCCTTACTTAACAGCACACAAATTGATAGACATGAAAATATTAAAGTTAATATTGAAAAAGGAGCGTTAACACAACTTTATACTGAAAAAGTTGAACAATTTTTTGAAGCTGGTGCCAATAAAGACTTTTCAAAAATAAGCGATTATTCGGATAACTTTTTTAATGAGACCCAAGATGAAATCACGAACTCAACTTTTATGGATGAAGATATGCACAATATGACATTGAAAAAAATAAAGTCGTATGATCATCCATTAAATCTAACATTAAATAAAGGGATACTCTCTTTTGTATTAGCAGGTTACGTTGACTATGAATATACAGCAGATTATTTGGAGACGCCCCTTCAACACGATAATAACGATATTAATTTTAGATTTATCTACAATTCAAAAAGTAAAACATGGCTAGTTGATCAATTAAGCACTATAAATACAGGATTTCAGGAATTACCTAAGCCTGACAATGAAACTGCTTTGGTCATTAAAACATTCTAAAAAAGAAACGTTGAAGGAATAATTATTCTTTCGACGTTTCTTTTATTGTTTTTAGTTTACAGTCTTACCTGAGCGAATAATCTGATTTCTAAATGATTGGAAAACTTCTTGTGGTTGATAATAGTCTGTATCTATTTCAAATATTTCCGAAAACAATTCAAGGAATTTTTCTACTGAAATGATAATGTTACCATCTTCCTCTTGGCTGTTTTTTTTTATTTCTGCTTCTAATTCAAATAAATCTAGTGACGAACTAAAATCATAAATTAAGTCATATTGAATAAAAAAATCAAGAAAAAGTTGCTCAAACTCTTCCTTATTTATCACTAGTGTTTCAAGCGGAACAACTTTATTTTCATCAACCATTCTCCCAATTACCTCACTTTCATTTTCAATCGATCATTGTTGCGGACGTATCAGATTTCCTCTATCATTTTTCAGTGCATAGGTCACTTGTACTACACGACCATGCTTTGTAAACTTATTTTTTTAGTTAGTCTAATATTTTTAAATGCGCGTTTTATACCATCCGCTTGATATATTTTCTCCTATTTTTTAAATCTTTTATTACAACATTTATCATTTTTTCTTCTGTAAAAATATCTTGCTTACATCGTTACATAGTTTCCAAAAAAGTACATTACTAGTAGCAACAACAAGATTCCTTTTACTCCCATTAAAATGGAAAGTATATTTTAAATATTTTTTCTACTTCAACTTGCAGTATAAAATATCTTAATCACACGATGTGCTAGTCACTAAATTCATTATATTTGATTCCTTTTTTAAGATAATGTAGCACCTTTTTATCCAATAACGCAATTGTTTTCAAGGATAAATTTCTAAAAATGGTACATTACAAAATGGTATTAGACATATAAAACAAAAGAGCATAAGGGAAAACTGATAGCACCTTCCTACAGGAAGGTGGCTAAGTTGGCTGTGCCAACTGGTTTTCTTACAAAATCACTTCATATTTTTTTGATATCACAAAAAAATCCATTTTGGACCTATTTTCGGTCATAATATAGTACCTACTTTTGGTCCTAGTTTCGTCCGTAGTTTTGGTCATAGTGACTAAGGCTTTTACGCACAAAAAAAGAGTGGCAAGATAAAGCTTGCCACTCTCTTTTCTATTTACAAAATTGGTTTAAATTTACTTTCTTTAACACTTCATTTATATCATAGCAATTATAATGTTTACACAACATCATTCCTAATTTTAACGGTTGTTCCTCTTTATATTTTTTAAGTTCTACATTTTTTTTGCGTTTAATTGCTTTTCTCTTTTCTTTATATTCCTCTCAAATTTTCTCTTTAATAGTGACAATTGAATTAGATATTTTTTCTAAACTTCCTTTAATAAATTGTATTTGGATTACTGAAATTTGATTGAAGACTTTTCTAAGTGCTTTGTTTTTTCTTCATAATTATTTGATTTCATTTCCATTTTCTTCTATTGAAAATTTATTATTTTATTAGTCGTACGCATAGAACTGATTTCATTTTTTTATCTATTTGATTATCTAGCGTTTGAAATTCTAAGGTTTGATTGGCTTCATCAATATCTTTCTATACTACTTTATTTTATTTACAAAATTTATTTTCTTGTTTACTTTGGTCACAGTTTCATTCGACACTTCGGTGATATTTTTTCAATTTACAAATAAAAAGAGTTGAACCTAATGTATATCGGTTCAACTCTTTTGCAAGTTTCATAGGGCATACTATCACTTTTAATCTGACAGGTGTAAACCTCTCTTTATTTTTTTGTTACTCCAATTTTAAACAATAGCTCCTTTATATTTTGTCAATATTGCTCTACATATTCTAGCTCTTTTACCCATTCTTTCACTGAAGTGGAAGAGAATAACCGCTTAATCCCCAATAATTCTTTGTCATAAATCCATGTCAAATACAATTTTCAAAAAACATTTAATTCATGGATTTTCTTTTAACTTTTTTCTAGATAACAATAATACAGTTTGTTAATTATCTCATGTTTCAACATCAATTCTACTAGAATCATCAGTTCAATATAATTAGTGACCGTGATTTTTTCATTTGTTGCGTTCTTTACTGATTCACATAATTCGTCAAGTTCTAAGAAATCATGCGTACTAATCTGCAGAATTAATTGCATGACAATCACCTCTTTATTTTTTTAATAGACTATCGAAAAGTGGATTAGGATCATTAAATGTATCTCTGAACAACTCGTTATCTTCATAAGTGAATCTTCGTCTTGGTTTTGATCCCTTATCATTTTCACGGATTTCACTATAAATAATCAATGTTTCAAGAATTGAAACAAATTTATTCGCTGACTTTCTATCTTAAAAGATATTGATTTTTTTAGTATTAAATTTCATTTCTCCACTATCTTTTTGAACGTTCTCCCGAACATCTACTGTTTTGAACCCTTGACTACTTGTAGAATTTTGTACATTTTCTCGAACATCTACTGTTTTTGGTTGTCTTGTACTGCTACTTTGCACATTCTCTCGAACATCAATTGTCTTAGTACCTTGAGCATTTGAAGAACTTTGTAAATTCTCTCTTACATCAACATTCCGTCCGACATGACCATTCAGTGAACCTTGAATATTTTCTCGGACATCTACTGATCGGCCACCTTGACTACTTGTAGAATTTTGTGGATTTTCTTTGACTAATTTTTCTAATCCTGTATATGAATTTTTAGCTTCTTGGATTCTTTCTTTGGTCAACGCTTCTTTTTCGTCCATATTAGCGCCTGTACGTCCTTCTACACGTTTCCTTAACATTTCCTCACGATTCATTGCTTCAGGCGTGTATTTCGCTTCTTGGCGCTTCTGATTAATTAATTCTTCAGCAGACTTAGCTTGACCGTGCATAGCATTTTTGCGTTCTTCAATATCTTGTTGAACTTTTTGCTGAATTGCACTTGCAGGATTATTATTCGATTCAGCATTATTTTTCATTGCCTCACGCATACGTTCAGAACTAGACATAATTCTATCAGCATTTTCAACCTTAGCACCATCTCTTCTATCCGAAAGACGTGTTGGCATGGAATCAGCATATTTTCCAGTTTCATCTTCTTTATTTTTAGCCAACATAGGTTTGCTATTTTTATTAATAGCGGACACGGTACCATCATCTAAACCTTCTTTGAACTTATTCTTGGTATCATTAGCCATATCACGCATACTCTTAAATGGTTTTGTTGCTCTTTCACTAGCCATTGTAGCTCCATCTGAAGCTAAACCTGATAATCCACGTTCATGAGCATATCCCAAAACTCTTCCAGTTTTGCCAACTTTCTTTGATAAAGTTTCGCCGAAATTCTTTTCTGGTTTTCGATCTTCTCCTTCTGCGCTGTCTGATCCATTTCCGTTTACGCTTCCTTTGGCACGATTAAATCCATTTGATCCTTTTCTAAACAGCATTGCACCCATTCCAAAAGCAGAAGCAAGTTGTCCATAGCCTTCTTTGAGTCCAATATCAACACCAAAGTATCTCATGACTGTTCCACTGCCTTTGATTAAAACAAAAACTGCACAGATATAAGCAATTGTTTTTATAAAAATATTTGTTGAGATACCTTGTCCTGAGTTCAGAAAATTGATAAACATAGCAAACATGGATAGTCCAAATCCTTGAAATCCTACAGTCAAATAGCACTGTAGAATATCTGATAGAACAACTTTTGAACGCTGTCCTGTTTCAATATCTGTTGCAAAAACAAGAACACCTAACACACGTTTAAATGCAAGTTCTAGTATTGCTGTAATAATGACAAACGCGCTAAACACGTATGCGATTGCCAACGCTGTCAACCCAATCGAAATCCCCCAAAGATTTGCTTGATAGCGATAATAGCCTGATTTCAAGCTATCAGAAAATGTTGATAAAAAGTTATCAGAAAACTTTGTGGCAACAAATTCATTATTAGAATTTTCAACTAATTCATAGCGAAGATTATCCGCAGCTGGATTTTCTTTTTCCAATTTATCAATCACTTTATCAGTCAACACTTGTGTGAGATCCGTCTGTTGAAAATTTTTTCGTGTTAACTTATTTCGATCCTCCGTTTTATCAATGCTTGAGTACTGATCTGTTTTATTAATATATGCCAAATCTGTTACTCCTTGTTTTATCAATGACCAAGCGACTCCGTCATCTGAATTTGTAATCGTAGTAGCATCATTGTAAAATATTTTGGAAAATTGAATACCGCTAGAAATCATCGTTGGCATTAAAAGAATTAATGCTACAGACATCACTATATTCATTGCAACAGATTTTAAATCTATTGTTCCTTTTCCAGTAATCATCTTGTAGCCAACAAACATCAATGAAAGGATCATTAATCCAACGACCATTGTATTCATGACTGATTGATAAACGTTATTTAGCCCTGTACTTTCAATAAAATTGAACAAATCTAGCACATCTGGAATCATATTTTGAATCGAATCAGTCACAGTAAACATACCTTTTACCACAGCCCATCCAAGCCAAAACCCAAACTGACTAAGGAAATCTCCATTGTATTTTTTCAGGTAAGATCTATAAAGAGAATTATTCAAAAACTCTGTTTGACTTTTTGTGTCATCAAACCAATTGAAAATGCTAGCTTCAACAATATTACTTGTAAAAACAATGCTAATCATTAAAACAAGTACACTGAGTGCTAACCAGTTTATTTTTCTACTAACGATTTTTTCTTTAATTGCTTTCATAGTTTTCTCCTTCAGCCCATTTTCTAAGACTCTCAGAGAGCTGCTGAGCCATTTTTTGATTAATTATGACATGAGTTACACAATTGTCATTTTCAGCTCTTAAATCGAGAACTACTGTGTTGAAGCAGATACTCTCGATTAACTCAAGAGTATCTGCGTTATGATCAAGACAGTAAATCTTATCTACTAGATGATTTTCAATCATTTTAAATTCCCTCTTTTTTTTGTAGCTTGATTAGTTCTAACGCTTTATTTTTTAGAGAAGTAAAGATATAATTATTTTTTTGTTTGATACGATGATCTGTTTTTGCTCTTCGTATCAAGTCACGTAAAGTCATTGCTAGCTGTTCTCTAACATGATCTACAAAATAACTATTATTACAAATTTCATAGATAATTTTCAGTTGAACTTTTTGTTCTTTTTCAGCGGACTTAATTGCATAATTGAATTTTTTGTACCAGTTTTCGAATTGACGATAATCACTATTGCTAGCCAATTTTAAGCAATTCACAATACTTTTTCCCCATATTTGTTTAAGAAGATTTTCTTCAATAAATGTTTCAATCAATTCTTCATCTAATTTATTATTTTTAGTTGAAAGTGATTCAAGAAGATCATCATTATGTGATTCTTTAATATCTTTACTATCTTTATAAGACTTATATAATTCTAGTTCATTTTTTGAACTATCAGCAAAATTGTTTTTGTCTCTTGTTTTCATTGATGTGTCGCATAGTTCAAATTTTGAACTATCAACAGAATATTGATTTGTTCCATAGTTCAAATTTTGAACTATCAAGTTTTTTTGACTATTTTCTTGATGGGTTATCTTATTAATTTTATAAACATCATCTTTGCACAGAACAGGCTTTAACAAATAATAAAAATTTGGGAACATTTGCATTTTACTTTTATTGAAGCCATTTTTTCTTTTCACAAGAAGTTTAACTTTTTGAAGTTCATCTAGTGCTGATAAGATTGTATTTTTTGACATTCCCGAAATTTCTACGAGATTTTTGATTTCAAATATTAAAAAAATTTTTTGATTCTCATCATACAAGTTATTTTCCAATGAAAGTCTATTTCTATCTTTTAGTAACATATAAACTAACTTAGAACTTAGTTTCATTTTCTTATATTTTTCATTTACGTTTAAAAAAATAGGATATTGATAGTATAATTCTGCATATATATCAGAATTAGAATAGCCTTGCTTTTCAACTAAGCTTTCAACTTCTTTTTCATTCATTGTCACACCTGCTTCTGATTTTATTTGCTATAATAGATTCAAATAAAGTTTTCTCAGAACTTTATTATTGAGTGTTCCCCCGATCTGCAAATTGACGGGAACACTCTTTTTAATTTTTTCTACTTCATCATTATTCAAAAAATCACCTCGTTTTTTAAATTTGATGACTCAATATCCATTTTTTGCATTCTTCTTTTGAAAACAACTCCATTTTTTCTAATAAAATAACTGGCAATCCCATTCTTTTAAATTTCAAAAAAGTTGTATATGATACATTCAAATATTTAGCCATCTCTTTTCCTTTTAGAAATGGTCTTTCTAATCCGGTATCAATTCTTGCTTGATCAATAGCCTCTTTTGTCATTTCAAAAACATAATTTTTCAATTGATTCGTTTGTTGTTTATCTAACATTACTGTAATTCCTGCATCCATTATTTTTCTCCTCTCATTTTCTATTTCTTCAATCAGCCAACTCGCCAAGTTGTATTTATTTAGATTTTCAAATCATTAAGTAACCAATTTACCAACTTTTGATAAGTAGATGCTCTAATACTTTCTTTGCTCCCATTTTCGATTTTGACATATGTTTTCCGATTTATACCTATCAATTTTGCTGCATCGTTTTTAGTAAGTATAAGATCGGCTCTATGTCTTCTTAAGCTTCTAATGAATTGATCATTAAGAGTTATCATTCAGATCCTCCTTTCAAATTATTCACTTTGTGGTTTTTATCTTAATAAGCACATTTTAAACCACGAAAAGAGTAATGTCAACGAAAATATTACTCAATTTGTGGTTTTTATGCTATAATAGTTTGGAATTTAATATAGGGGGCGTTACTTTGAATAGAATAAAATTTTATATTGATTCCAGTAAAAAGACCATTAAACAAATTAGTACAGAAACTGGTATTAACTATACAACTCTTACGAACTATTACCGTGGTGAGCGAAATCCTAGAAATACTGAAACATGGAATATCCTTGCTGATTATTTCCATGTTCCTGTAAGTTATTTGATGGGATTAGACGAAACAAATTCCATAGAACAACCTAATCTTGATAGAATAAAAACTGCTCGTTTAGAAAAAAAGGACAAAATAGTCAAGAATATTGCCAGTCTTGACTCAGATTATTTTACTGAATTATCTAATCTATACTTTTCCATGACTTCTTTACTTGAAGTCAAACTTCAAGAAGATGACTCTGACTTTCTTTTTTTAAAAAGTATTCTAGAGGACTCCTTTGAATACACGATTCTATTTGCCAAACAAAAGAAGTTTATTAATAAAGCTTTAAACTTAAATATCGATGAAAGAAAAGAGTTAGAATCTGAGTTATTTGGCAACTTAACCCAAGTACAGGTTAACAATCTAAAAAGAGAGATAACAGCTCGATTAATATCAAAACTTCAATAAAACTAATTATTCAATCAGCCAACTCGCCAAGTTATCAGATTGGAGAGATTAGTTATGTCAATACAAAAGTACACAACAAAAAGCGGTGCACGATATAGTGTCCGCTTGTATGTTCGTAAAGATGAAAATGGAAAGCAAGAATACTATGTAAAAAAAGGGTTTAAAACTGAAAAAGAAGCCAAGTTACACGAAGCAAGAAAAAAGGTCGAGATCGAAGATACCGGCTATCATAAGCCTTCTAATGACTTGTTTATAACAGTGTATGAAGAATGGTTGCCTTCTTATAGGAATCGTGTACAAGAAACGACATATCAACGTACAAAAGACCTTTTCCGCTTGCATATACTACCAAAATTCGGGAATAAGTCCATTTCTAAGATTACTCCTGTTCACTGTCAGAATGCAGTCAATGAATGGGCTTTAAAATTCAAGAATATCAAACAGCTTAAGTCTTACAGCTCTCAAATATTTGAGTATGCCATTTTTGCAGAGCTATTACACCGAAATCCTATGGCAAATACAAATCTACCAAAGCGGGAAAAGAAAGAAAATGAAAATTACTTTTCATTAGAAGAACTAAAAACTTTTTGGGATATTCTCAATAAAGAAGAGCCTTTAAAACATATTTTAATCTTCCAGCTTTTGATTACTACTGGTATACGTAAAGGAGAGCTAGCTGCTCTTCATTGGTCTGACATTCATTTTGAAAAACAGCTAATGTATGTTAGAAAGAGCTATACAACTATTCGAAATGAAGAGAAGAATGCAAGAAGAAAAACTATCAGGATTCAAAAAAATACAAAAAATATATCTTCCGAACGAATATTACCAATTGATGCACAAACTATTGAAATGTTAAAACTCTGGAAAAAAGAACAAGCTCGAGAGATTTTGCAGTTTGGCATAAATACAAATACAAAAAATCAACTTATCTTTACCTATGTAAATGCAGACGGTGACATTAATCAACCTTTGCATGCGGACTATTCAAATAATATATTGAAACGTTTAGAGAAGAAATATAAATTTAAGCACGTTACTATTCATGGATTCCGGCACACTCACGCTACTCTTCTACTAGAAGGTGGAGCAAGTATCAAAGAAACACAAGATCGATTGGGTCATAAAAATGCTGAAACTACCCTTAACACTTATTCTCATGTTACTGAAAAAGCTCAACGAAATGCGTTAGAAAAATTCATTGCTTACACTGGTTTATAATATTGTCATTACCTTTCTTATTACCAGAACGAAAAAAAGACACCTTCTCGCAATGAGAAAGTGTCTGAAATCGTTGGTATAACAACGATTAACGTTTTGAGAACTGTGAAGCTTTACGTGCTTTCTTAAGACCTGGTTTTTTACGTTCAACCATACGTGCGTCACGTGTAAGTAAGCCAGCACGTTTAAGAGCTAAACGGAAATCAGGATCAACTTGTAACAATGCGCGTGCGATACCGTGACGGATTGCACCTGATTGTCCAGCGTATCCACCACCATTTACGTTTACAAAAACATCGTATGAACCTTTAGTTTCTGTAACGCCGAATGGTTGGTTGATTACTTCACGCAAGTCTGCGTGTGGGATGTATTCTTCAACATCTTTTTTGTTAACAGTAATTTTACCAGTACCTGGTACTAAACGTACGCGGGCTACTGCATTTTTACGACGGCCAGTGCCGATATATTGAGCTTGTGCCAATGAAATTCCCTCCTATTAGATTAAGTTTGTGATGTCCAATACTTCTGGTTGTTGTGCAGCATGTGGGTGTTCAGCGCCAGCATAAACATGAAGTTTCATTCCTTGTTTACGGCCTAAAGTGTTTTTAGGAAGCATGCCTTTTACAGAAGTTTCGATCAAACGACGAGAATTTTTAGCACGTAATTCTCCAGCAGAGATTGATTTCAATCCTCCTGGGAAGTTTGAGTGACGGTAATAAATTTTATCGCTTGCTTTGTTACCTGTTAATTTGATTTTTTCTGCATTAATGACGATTACGAAATCGCCTGTATCCACATGAGGTGTGAATGTTGGTTTATTTTTACCACGTAAGACAGATGCTACTACTGCTGAAAGACGACCCATAGGAACATCTGTTGCATCTACTACGTACCATTTACGTTCTACTTCGCCTGGTTTGGCCATATATGTTGTACGCACAATTTTTTCCTCCAATTCAATTTCACGAATGTTTGACATACACTTGAGTTTCCGGGGCTCTTGTGGGGCAAACAATACCATATAACATAATACCTTCTATAAAGCCTAATGTCAACGTAATTCCGCCTCTTTTTGAAAATTTTCTCCATTCGTTTTCTGCCATTTTCTCTGAAAAACGAAACTTGTTGTTGCAGGATTCTAAAACTGAATATCTTTATGAATATTATGTATAAACTTTCATTAGCAAAGTGAGCATCCACTTCTTTTCCTTAACCATCGACAATAGTATAAAAACCTGATAATCACCACTTTTATGTATAAATATTTAATTTTACCCTTGATTTATTATTTTTATTCTGATAAGATAGCTTCAATCACTTGAAAACACGCGGAAAAGGAGTTAATAAGTATGAAAGAAAAAGTAATATTGGCCTATTCTGGAGGATTAGATACCTCCGTTTCAATTAAATGGTTAACGGACCAAGGATATGATGTGGTGGCTTGCTGCCTAGACATCGGTGAAGGTCGCGACACCCAATCCATTAAAGACAAAGCTTTGGCAGTTGGCGCGATTGAATCTTATGCCATCGATGCCCGCGAAGAATTCGCCCAAGATTTTGCTTTGATCGCTTTACAAGGCAATACTTTTTATGAAAATTCTTATCCTCTTGTTTCCGCTTTGTCTCGTCCATTGATTGCCAAGAAATTGGTGGAGTTGGCATTAGCGACTGGCGCAACGACCGTCGCCCACGGCTGTACTGGTAAAGGCAACGACCAAGTTCGGTTTGAAGTGGCGATCGCTGCTTTAGCGCCTCACTTGAAAGTCATCGCACCGGTTCGGGAATGGAAATGGTCCCGAGAAGAAGAGATTGCCTATGCGGCTGAAAAAGGAGTGCCGATTCCCGCTGACTTGGACAATCCATATTCCATCGACCAAAACTTGTGGGGACGTGCCTGTGAGTGCGGCGTCTTAGAAGATCCTTGGGCAACACCGCCAAAAGGAGCCTACGCCATCACACAAGAATTAGAAGATACTCCTGACGTACCGACGATCGTTGAGATCACCTTTGATCAAGGGGTACCGACGGCCATTGATGGCGAAACGATGAATCTAGCAGAATTGATCATGAAACTGAACCGGGTGGCTGGCGAGCATGGCGTTGGTCGGATCGACCATATCGAAAATCGTCTGGTGGGAATCAAATCACGGGAAGTTTATGAATGTCCAGGAGCGATCGCTTTGATGACGGCTCATAAAGAATTGGAAGATTTGGTCTTTGTTCGGGAATTGGCGCATTTCAAACCAATCATCGAGCAGCAATTAGCCCAAGTCATCTATGATGGTCTTTGGTTCAATCCATTGACGGAAGCCTTGATTACCTTCCTGAAAAGCACACAAGTCTACGTCAACGGAATCGTGCGTTTGAAATTATTCAAAGGCAACGTCATTTGTGAAGGACGGAAATCTGAAAACAGCCTGTACGATGAAAACTTAGCAACGTATACTTCTGCAGATACCTTTGATCAGCATGCGGCTATCGGCTTCATCAAATTATGGGGACTGCCAAGCAAAGTGCACGCTGAGATCCAAGCACAACAGCAACTAACAGAAACATTGATTTAAGTATGCACGGCTGAAGCTGCCGCTTCAGCCGTAATCTTTTTTTGAGGTGAGAATATGGCAAAATTATGGGGCGGACGTTTCGATGGGAAAAATGAAGCATGGATCGATGCTTTTGGGGCTTCCATCACGTTTGATCAAAAGTTAGCAAAACAAGACATTCTTGGCAGTTTGGCACATGTCAAAATGCTGGTCCATACGGGCATCATCAGTCAAACCGATGGCGAAGCGATCATTGGCGGCTTGACCACGATTCAGCAGCAATTGGCCGCTGGCGAATTGACCTTCACGATTGAAAATGAGGACATCCATTTAAACATCGAGACATTCTTGCATGAATTGATTGGACCCGTGGCAGGCAAACTGCATACTGCCCGCAGTCGAAACGACCAAGTGGCGACCGATATGCATTTGTATTTGAAAGAAGTCGTGCAAGAGGTGATCACTTTGATCGCTGAGTTGCGAGAAGCGCTGGTTTTACAAGCCGAAGCCAATATCTACACCATCATGCCCGGTTATACCCATCTGCAGCATGCACAGCCGATTTCTTTTGCCCATCACCTCTTAGCCTATTACAGTATGCTGACGCGTGACCAAGAGCGTTTCAAAGAGAGTTTGAGCCGCATCGATGTGATGCCTTTAGGCAGTGCCGCTTTGGCAGGAACCACCTTCCCTATCGATCGTGCTTTCACCGCTCAAGAGTTAGGGTTCAGCAATATTTACAGCAACAGCCTAGATGCGGTCAGCGATCGTGATTTTATCTTGGAATTTTTAAGCAACGCCTCTTTATTGATGATGCATCTGTCTCGTTTTTGTGAAGAGCTGATTCTTTGGTGCAGCCATGAATACCAATTTGTGGAACTGATCGATACCTTCTCCACCGGCAGCTCCATCATGCCTCAAAAGAAAAACCCTGACATGGCGGAGCTGATCCGTGGAAAAACAGGACGTGTCTATGGGAACCTCTTTGGTCTTTTGACGGTCATGAAGGGCTTGCCGCTGGCGTACAACAAAGATTTCCAAGAAGACAAAGAAGGCATGTTTGACAGTGCCGAAACCATCACGAAAAGCTTGCAGATCATGACAGGCATGATCGCAACGATGAAGGTCAATCAAGCACGGATGCAAGATTCCACTGAAAAGGATTTTTCCAATGCAACAGAATTAGCGGATTACTTAGCCGGCAAAGGCGTACCTTTCAGACAAGCCCATGAGATCGTCGGCAAGCTCGTCAGTGAGTGTTTGAGCAAAGGCATCTATCTGCAAGATGTTTCTTTGGAAGAATACCAAGCGATCCATCCTGCCATCGACAGCGATATTTTTGAAAAACTTGACTCCTATACCGCCGTCAAAAATCGCCATTCTTATGGCGGCACCGGTTTTGATCAAGTGGCACAGCAAATTGAAGCCGCCAAAGCATTATTGGCGGGCAAGTAAAAAAACCAGCGAAGAAAATTCTTCGCTGGTTTTTTGTTGATTAATGACGTACGCGAGATTTCGCTGGATCGATCAATGGCGCTTCGCCTAAGTGCGCTTGGATCATCCAAATACGTTTTTCGATGGCTGTTTTGAAGCCGATGAAGATATCTTGGGTTGGATCGTCGCCTTCTTCACCAGATACTTCGATCCCTTTTTGGTATAAGTCCGCTAAGTAACGGTAGCCTTCCACCAATGTAGCTAAGCGTTCTGGAATCGTGCGGTCCCAGTTGCCGACTTCATCAGGGATTTGAGTGTGTTCAGCCATTTCACGCAAAGTTGAATATGGTGAACCATCTAATGTAATCAAGCGTTCAGAAACTTCATCCAATTGCTCATTTAAATCATCCATGAATTCGTCCATCATTGGATGCAATGTCAAAAAGCCAGGTCCACGCATGTACCAGTGTGTTTGGTGAACGACCATAGCCATTTGGCTTAAATCAGCAACAAGTTGGTTTAATACTTCTTTTGTTTGTTCAAATTTCATAACGATTCCTCCTCTAAATTATCTATTTTAAGGATAATACGAAACAATTAAAAAGTACAACAAAATCATCTATTTGAGAAAATTTCTCACTCTCTTACGTATTTCTTTATGAGGGGGTACGAAAAATGACGATTTTCGTGTTTTTTTTAGGCGCTTTACTCGGCTTCTTTTGGCTTTTACTATTGCAAACCCTGTTTTGGAATCTGCCAAAAAGTGATTCTCGTTCTCATTCCCCGAGGGTGAACAAAGTTTCGGATAACCATTGGTTTTTTCTCCTTCCTACAAGATGGCTTTCACCCCCGCTTTATTGGGTCTTCGCTGGCATATGCTATGGCGGGCTTTGCGGGCTTGCCTTTCATGATTCCGAAAGCTTCCTGGCTTTTGTCTGGCTGACCAGTGCCTTTTTACTCAGCTTGACCGACTTGATAGACTATAGCGTCTACCCACAACTGCTGTACCCCGCCCACCTACTGCTAGCGCTGGCACAGTTTAGAAGCGGCGCTTCTTTTCAATGGCTGTCTTTAGGCTTGCTGGTTCCACTGGTCTTTTTTGTCTGGCAGGAAAAAATGGGCGACGGCGATCTCTTAGTGCTGGCAGGCTGGGGCACTTGGCTATCGCCGTCGACACTTTTGGCCCTCTTACTAGTAGCCAGCAGTCTTGGTCTCCTCGCTTTTTTTAGCTATCAAGGCATCTGGAAGAAACGATTGGCGCAGTTGCCCTTCGTTCCCTTCTTGAGTCTTGGTTTGCTGATTGTTCGCTTTCTAGCGTTTCATACTTTTGACGCTTTTTTTTCTTTGAAGTGAAGAAAAATAGGGCAGGAAAAAGCGGGACAAGTTGGCCTCATCCCGCTTTCTCTTTCTGCTCTGTTGCTTCCCCTGCCTATGATAACGGCGTCCGTTTTTTGCGATCAAGGTAGATGCCTACTGCGATCACTACTAACAACAGCCCCAAGACGACCCAACCAGCGGTCGTGGTGTCATTGGTTTTCGGTAAGTTGTCAGTTCCCTGCTTCGTTGTTTTGCCTTCTTTGACACGATTGTTGAATACCATGTCTGCCGTTTGCTCCGCTTCAGCTACTAATTTTCCTGCTTGATCTTTGACTGTGACCGTTACTTGATAGGTGGTTTCATCATAGATGATCGTGGCGTCGTTGCCAGCTTTTTCACGAATCGTGTAACGATGTTCCCCAGCATCGTCATACGTCATTGCATCAAAGGTAATCGTTCCATTTGCGTCATTGCGTTGGGTTTGCAGAACCTTTCCAGCTTCATCCACTAATTCAAATGCGAATTCGTTGGCTTGCAAATCTCTACCCGTCAAGACTTTCTTAGCACTTAGTACGACACTGCCTGCTTGTGGTTGGTAGCTGTTTTCAAAGACTTGATCGCCTTCGTATTCCGCCACTGCGGTCAACTGTCCAGCTTCATCGGTGACGGTCACGACTACGGCCAGTTCTTTTGCATCGTAGGTGATGGTACCGTCAGTTCCTGCTTTCTCACGAATGGTGTAGTGGTACTCACCTGTTTCATCATAGGCGAGAGCGTCAAAGTAAATCTTGCCAGTTGCGTCATTGGCTTTTGTTTGAAGAACAGTTCCGTCTTCATCGACTAGTTCAAAAGCGAATTCATTTGCTTGTAGTGTACGACCAGTTAAGACTTTCTCGGCACTTAGTACGACACTGCCTGCTTGTGGTTGATAGCTGTTTTCAAAGACTTGGTTGCCTTCGTATTCGGCAACTGCCGTGAGCTGTCCGTCTTCATCCGTCACGTTCACAACTACTGCAAGCTCTTTTGTATCGTAGGTGATGGTACCGTCAGTTCCTGTTTTCTCACGAATGGTGTAGTGATACTCACCTGCTTTGTCATATGCAAGAGCATCGAAGTAGATCTTGCCAGTGGCGTCGTTGGCTTTTGTTTGAAGAACAGTTCCGTCTTCATCGACCAGTTCAAAATCGAATTCATTTGCTTGTAGCGTACGACCAGTTAAGACTTTCTCGGCACTTAGTACGACACTGCCTGCTTTTGGCGTATAGCTGTTTTCAAAGACTTGATCGCCTTCGTATTCGGCAACTGCGGTCAACTGTCCGTCTTCATCCGTCACGGTTACAACTACCGCCAGCTCTTTTGTATCGTAAGTGATGGTGTCATCAGTTCCTGTTTTCTCACGAATGGTGTAGTGGTATTCGCCTGCCTTGTCATATGCAAGAGCATCAAAGTAGATCTTACCAGTGGCGTCGTTGGCTTTTGTTTGAAGTACAGTTCCATCTTCATCGACTAGTTCAAAAGCGAATTCATTTGCTTGTAAGGTACGGCCGATTAAGACTTTCTCGGCACTAAGTACGACACTGCCGGCTTTTGGCGTATAGTCGTTTTCAAAGATCGCATTGCCTTCGTATTCGGCCACTGCCACGAGCTGTCCGTCTTCATCGGTGACGGTTACAACTACCGCTAGTTCTTTTGCATCGTAAGTGATGGTGCCATCAGTTCCTGCTTGCTCACGGATGGTGTAACGGTATTCGCCTGCTTTGTCATATGCAAGAGCATCAAAGGCAATTTGCCCGGTTGCATCATTGGCTTTTGTTTGAAGAATGTTACCATCTTCATCTACCAGTTCAAATATAAATTCGTCAGCTTGTAACGTGCGGCCTGTCAAGACTTTCTCGGCACTCAGTACGACACTACCAGCTTTTGGTGTATAGTCGTTTTCAAAGATCGCATTGCTATCATACGTTGCTTTTGCCACTAGTTGCCCGTCTTCATCGGTTACTTTCACGACAACACCAATTTCTTTCGTGTCATAGGTAATGGTACTATCTGCGCCAGCTTTTTCCCGAATCGTATAACGGTATTCGCCGACTTCGCCATATGTCAATTCATCGAAATAGATTTGACCATTTACGTCATTGGTTTTCGTCTGTAACACGTTGCCTGCTTCACCGACTAGCTCAAAGGCAAACTCGTTGGCTGCTAGTGTGCGGCCTGTCAACACTTTCTCTACATTCAAGACCACACCGCCAGCTTTTGGCGTATAGTCGTTTTCAAAGACTTGGTTGCCTTCATATTCCGCAACTGCGGTCAATTGTCCGTCTTCATCGGTGACGGTCACGACTACCGCTAGTTCTTTCGTATCGTATGTGATGGTACCGTCAGTTCCTGCCTTCTCACGAATGGTGTAGTGATACTCACCTGTTTCCTCGTAAGGGAGCGCGTCAAAGTAGATCTTGCCAGTGGCGTCATTGGCTTTTGTTTGAAGTACAGTTCCCTCTTCATCGACTAGTTCAAAATCGAATTCATTTGCTTGTAAGGTACGACCGGTTAAGACTTTCTCGGCACTTAGTACGACACTGCCGGCTTTTGGCGTATAGTCGTTTTCAAAGACTTGGTTGCCTTCGTATTCGGCAACTGCCACAAGCTGTCCGTCTTCATCGGTGACGGTTACAACTACCGCCAGTTCTTTTGCATCGTATGTGATGGTACCGTCAGTTCCTGCTTTCTCACGGATGGTATAGCGGTATTCACCTGCTTTATCATAAGGAAGAGCGTCAAAGTAGATCTTGCCAGTTGCATCATTGGCTTTTGTTTGAAGTACAGTTCCTGCTTCATTGACTAACTCGAAGTCAAATTCTTCTGCTTTCAAATCACGACCAATCAGTACTTTCTCAGCACTCAAAACGACACTACCGGCTTTTGGCGTATAGACATTTTCAAAGACTTGATTGCCTTCATAGACTGCTTTCGCAATCAACTGGCTGTCTTCTTCCGTGACGGTCACAGTTACCTTTAGTTCCTTGTCAGTATAGGTGATGGTTGGATCGTTGCCGGCTTTTTCCCGAATCGTATAGTGGTACTCGCCAGGCTCGTTGTAAGTGATGGCGTCAAAGGCAACTTGACCGTTACCGTCATTGGTTTGCGTTAAAATCACAGAGCCAGCTTCATCCACCAGTTGGAAAGTAAATTCGCCGTCTTTCAACTCGCGTCCATCAAGCATTTTCTGAACATTCAAGGCAAGGGTTGTTTCTTTGATTTCTCGCTTATTGGCTAGTTCAAAAACATAATTGACTTGCTCATCAGAAATAGTGAAGGTGTACTGAGTCGCATCTCGTTCATATCCTTCTGGTGCGGTGATTTCTTGGATCATGTAATCACCGTAGCGCAGATTGTCGATCCGTTCAATGGCGTTGCCGTTTTCCATGATCTGATTGTTTTTCACCACCAGATTCGACAAGATGACTTCATAGGTGTTTTGCGCATTTTTACGGCTTAATTGGAAAACCGCTTCTTCATCGATCCCTCGTTCTTTGGTGCCATCGGCATCGTATTTCACGATCGTCAAGGAGCCGTTTGTCCCAGAAGAGGTTCCGCTACCGTCTGTCGACTTGATGGTAACTTCTTTGGTCACTGTGTGAATTTCGATCTCACTACCCGTCAAATTGACACTATTGGCCACCCGTTCATTGTTCAAAATCCCGGGATCAAGCTGTGTTTGATAAACGATAAAGTACGGTTTATCAATCATTTCTTCAAAAGCGATCACTAACGATTGCGTCCCTGCCACCACATCCGAGGTGATTTTCGGATTGTCTTCGTTGGTGAAGGTGACTTTTTCCCCTTTTTCCCAAGTGCCATTGTTTAAGACTGCTTCATACACATCTACGATCACGTTATCGTCGGCATCGCGTAAAAAGGTGTGCTGATTGTAGTTGATGGTATCGGTCACTACCGCATTGTGGATTTTGCGACTGTCAGCGTTGATCATGATTTCCCAATCGAGCAATCGATTGTTCTCGGCATTCTGGCTGCCGTTTTTCATCAACCAGTCCGTTTTCGCAGACTTATCGACTTGCCCATCAGCAGTCAACGTTGTGTCATTGTCCGTCAATGTAATAGTATTTTTGTAGGTAAATACTTCTTCAGATGCTTCCGTTGCCAAGAAGACCGCCAGTGTTTCTGACGTTTCTTTCAGCAAGGTGATCGTAACTTTCTTCGTGTCAGGGTCATAAGTGTAACTGTAATCCTCGTTTAGCACCAATTGCTCTTTCAGTGCTCTGACTTGTGTCGTATATCCAGTTACCGTGACCGTGTAAAGCGCCAAGTCTTTCAAAGTTTGGCCTTCTTGCAGCTGGTCAGTGATGACTGCATCTTTATTGATTTTTTCTTTGTACGTATTGAATAGCCCCATCCAATAGACTTGATCGCTTGAAGCAGTCTGCTCATCAAAAATAGTTCCTAGATTCCGACCAAATACAGCGGTAATCGCTTTGGCGACATCTTCGCCTTCACCAATGAATAGGCCGTATTTCAAGGCATTTTTTAACCAGTTGGTATCCATCCAAGTATTGGATTCAGAAGCTTCCGTGAACGTATTGCCGGCTTCATCTTTATAATGGACAAACGCTGCATTACTAAACCGGCTGCTAGAACTTCCTAATGCGATCTGTTGTGAAACATCGAAGCTGGTTTTAAAATTAACAGTGATCGTTGCCGAGGTCGTTTGGTACGCTCCTTGCAGCTTGATGCGAAAACCAGTCTCAAGTTCCTTCGTTGAGCCATCGGCTAGCGTTTTCGTTTCTGTGATCAGCTCTAGCGTATAGTCGGTATTGAGCTCTAAAGGCTCGGTCACCCCGCTGGCTGTCACGACTAGCGTATCCGCCAATAAAGCTAAAGCACTGCTGTTTGAGCCAGAGATCAATTGATAGCGGTCTTCTATAATCAGGTCGCTAACTTTTTGCTGATTGGTATTGGCTTCAATTTTCCATGCGACAGTCTTCGTTTCATAGTCTTTGGAGCCAGCGGTTTTCACGACACCGATCGTTTTGGTTGGTGTCACTGTCCCGCTGCCCGTCAACGAGGTATTTTGATTGTCGCGGATCGAAGCGTAATTGTATATACGGGTATCGGCTAAAACCGATTCATACAACTGGGTGTCGTATTGGATCTTGTAGTAGCCAGCTTTGGCAAACGTGATGCCAAAGCGTACGATTTCCCCCTCTTTGTCCAGCTGGTATGTCCCATCAAAGGACCAGTCCTCTGAAGGGATTGGATTACCGTCTTTGTCAGTGATCACCAAAGTTTCTGGAACAAAAAAGTGCAAGGCTTTTTCAGGATCTGTTCCCGAGTAGGTCTGATCCAAAACTCTGGCTTGGTCTTTGTCCAATGTAACGGAAATTTCCCAAGATGCTCGTTTCGTTTCTGGATCGTAGCCTTTAAATCGTTTGTATTCTGATTGTTCATCGTAGGTAACCGTTGCTTCTGCGGTTTTTTCTGTAAAATCGCTACCGTTGATTGTTGCCGTGTTTTTGAAAGAAGAAGCCGTTGGATCGGTGACTGCACTATTGATGACGATTCGAACCGGTTGATTAACCGTTTGATTGAAGGTAAACGTGTTGTTAACACTGTTATACGTATATAAGCCATCGGTACGAATCCATTCATCGGTGGATTCATCGTACAAGTAGCCTGTCGAGGTACTATAAGCTAATCCTTGTGGCATCTTATCGGTAATCACCACATCATGCAATTCACGACTGGTTTGGTTAAAAATAATTTCCCAAACCACTGAACCGCTGGAAGTCACGTTACCAGTCTTAATGATATCGACCTCATAAATAGGCAATGTAATGATGATCTCATGGCCATCTTCATCGTAAATCCCGGTAGGAATGGTCACTTCCTCAGTAACGGTGCTTACACTTAATTCAGTGATCAGATCAATAGTCCCTGAGCGGTTGGAAAGTGTTTGTGCCGCCTCATTAAAAGTAACGGTCAATGTACCATCGAGTGCTAAGGTAAATCTTCCGATCGATTGTCCGCCGGAACGGGTCAATTCACCACTGACGGTGTTATGAATGGCAAAATAATTCGGCAATTGATACGTATAATAATCACCAGCACGAATTTCTTCCGTATCTGCTAACGACCAGTCAAAATGAATTTTGATATTGTCATTATACATCGGTGGATTTTCGGCAGTGAAAGGCTGATCGTTTAAGTCAGTGATTCGGACATTGTCAAAAAGCTGCACGCCCCGTTCATTCAGGTTGGCACTAAGATTTTCAGCGGTAGCAGAAGCTTCCGTTTCCGTCTCAGCATCTGGTGCTCGGGGTTGAATGCTGTTTTGATTCAGTGTCGAAGATGCTTGGGTTGCTTGACTTTCACTAGGGACGGTTGCTTGTTCTTCTTCTGCTTGACTCGTTGCTGACTGAACTGCTCCCGCTGTCGATGAATCCGTAGGTGCTTTTTCCGTATCGATCGTTCCGGTCACAGGTTCAGTACTTTCTAATGTTTCGGTCGTTCTTTCGGTGCTTTCGGTTGCGTTGATTGCTTCTGCCAGTATGATCGTTGGTTCACAAAGGATAGAACCAAGCAAGACTAGCAAACATATATAGATAGAAAATTGTTTTTTCATAATTGTTCATTCCTTTTTATAAATTTTTTCAATTGATCTCGGAAGCGCTCGACGAATAATATTGTTCAACAGTGAGCAAGATATCCCAACAAACAACTGCTTTTTGCCTCCTCCCCATGATTCAAAAATTTTGGTCTTTGCTACTTGTATCAAACGTATTACTACTATTCCACACTTCTATTTTCCCAAAATTTTGGGGTGGGATGTATTCAAAAAAATACAACACGCAATTTTTTTGAATACATGTAAAAACGTGATACTATTTACTTAAAAGGGGGCTCAGGGGCAATCATGTTACGGAAATTGTTATCATCTACAACACAAAAGAAACTACAGCTGATTAAGTATTTATTAGACGATCAGGGGACGAGTCTTCACGATTTGGCAGTGAAATTTTCCATTTCAATGTCTGCAGCGAAAACCTATATCGCGGAAATCGACAATGAATTTTCGTTTCTGGACTTACAATTTGACGATTATTCAGCTGTTCGCCTACACTTGCAGCCTTTCGCTACTCGACTAGACGTATACAGCCAGTTTTTAAATCGCTCGTCTGCGTTTCAATTGTTAGAACTACTCTTCTCATCAAGTTTCACTAGTTATGACATGCTGGCACTAGAATTAAATTTAAGCAAGTCATCGATCATTCGTTTGATCAAGAGGATCAATTTGGTTCTGGCACCGTGTGATTTCTTCATCGCAACCAAACCCATCCAGTTAAAAGGAAATGAAAACAATATTCGCCAATTTTTTCTGATTTTCTTCTTAGAGAAGTACCAGTATGAATTTGTGGATGCCAACATTAACCAAGAGCAGGATTTCTTGAAGATCGCCCGTATCATGGCTGCTGCGACACCCTTAAAACTTTATTTTTCCGACATCAAAAAAATTGCCTTTGTAATCTATATCAACACGAAGCGCGATCGCTTATACGCTTCCAATCCCAATGGGAACCACATCGAATATTTCTTAGAAAAAATCGATTTAAGCGAATTTACTGGCTACAGTCGTGCTTACGTCGAGAAAATGGTCGGCTATATCACAACCCATATCGGTCAAGACCCCGCTGTCTTTCGCGAGACCAAACAAGAGTTTTATCAAATGACCAAGCGTATATTTAAAAAATACAACTATCATGAAGCCAATTTTGAAGAGAAGTTGGATGCCGTCGTCTTTTCCTATTTTCTTGGAATCAACTTGCAGGTTCCTTACTGCATCTTGGATGATCGCTTTGCTCGTTTTGTCAATAACTGTGATTTGGTCCAACAGACAGTCAATCAAGACATCGTTCAGGTTTTGACCCATTCGAATTTGCCAATCATTCGACCAAGTACGATCAATTACCTAATTTATATTTTCCATACCTCTTTTCCAAATTTCGCCAAAGAAATCATCGATACCCACGCTGACTTTCGCTTAGCTTTGTTTTATGATACAAATAGTTACCATACGGAATTTATCCAGACGAAAATCCAACAGTTTATTCCTTATCAGCTAACAATCACGATTTTAAATCCTCTGGACTCGTTTTCTCTGACCAAACTGGACGAGACTTATGATTTGATCATCGGCAATTTGACCCCCTCCTGCAGAAAAAATGTGTTTCATTATGCAGACATCAACCTGACTTCGAATGATTTGGCGTTTATCGCTCGGCAGATTCAGGAAAAGGGGATTCGGATGCTGCAAGAAAAGAATGCGCAATAAAAAAAACCTCGAAAAGCCGCAATTTAGCGATTTTTGAGGGTTTTTTTGTTATTTATTTACTGTTTAATTTTGTTCACTACGCCATGGCTGGACGTTTTGCTGGCGATACAGAGCTGCTTTCCCAATTGCATTGAAGAGGGTCATTTTTTGCGTAACCACTGCTTTGGCTGCCTCAATGCATTCTGGGTAAATGGCATTTGGATCCCACAATTCCGTTTCTGCTAAGATTTGGCGGCATTTTTTATAAAAGGCGTATTTATAGTCAGAGGAGATATTTACTTTTTGGATACCGATTGCCACTGCCTGAGCGATTTCTTCATCGGGATTGGCCGATCCGCCATGCAACACCAATGGGATATCGACACGATCTTTGATTTCTTGCAAGACATCCATTTTTAATTCCGGTTTGATATCTTTCGGATAAATACCATGGGCAGTTCCAATCGCAACTGCTAGTGTGTCAATGCCTGTCTTCTCAATGAACTCTTGTGCATCTTCAGGACGAGTATAAATCACTTCGGAGACGCCCCCTTCAACGGAGGTTCCGGTATTGCCGATCGTTCCTAGCTCGCCTTCGACAGATACCCCAATCGGATGGCAAATCTCGGTAATCTGTTTTGTTAGAGCAATATTTTCTTCAAAAGGCAGCAACGACCCATCGATCATCACCGAGCTGAATCCGCAATGGATCGCCCGCATAATACTTGCCAAACTGTCGCCGTGGTCCATATGGATCACGATCGGCACAGAACTGTTTTTCGCTCTGGAAACTGCATAGTGGAAAAATTCATCCTTTGTAAAGGCCAATTCTGTTGGGTGGACCGCAATGATGGCTGGTGCATCGTTTTCTTCTGCTGCTTCGATAACGACGCGTAAAAAGTTACTGTCTGCGACGTTAAAGGCACCAACGGCAAATTGATTTTCTTTGGCAACGGTCAGTAATTGTTTCATATTGATCAACATATAAGTGTGCTCCATTCTTTTTTAAAGTGATTTGTTTTTTGATCCAGATAATTCGATATACTCTTTGACGACTGCTTTTCCTGCTTCGATGGTTTGGTGGATCAGGGTCGGATAATCGCTTTCCGGACAAGCATCCAGCTGTTGGTGCAGGGCATTTCTTTGGGCTTTCATAAAATCAGCCCCTACATTGATTTTATTGATTCCTAATGCCACGGAACGTAAGATATTCTCTCTACCGGCTCCCGAGCCACCATGCAAAACCAGCGGTAGATCAGTGGCTTCTTTGATGGTTTGAACGATATCAAAGCGAAATGCCGGGCGGTACCCTGCTGGATAATCCCCATGACTGGAGCCGTAAGAAAGAGCGAGACAGTCGACCCCGGTTGCTCGAATAAAATGGATGGCTTCCTCTGGATCGGTATACATCGCATCGCTAGTATACTGATCCCCAGCCACTGCTCCCATGTCCCCAACCTCTGCTTCGACACTGGCATTATAGGCTTGCGCAAATTGCACGATCTCTTTGGTGATGGCGATGTTTTTTTCTAAAGGATGCATAGAGGCATCCATCATGACGCTTGAGAATCCTTCATGGAGACATTGTTTGACGAAGGCGATATCCTGTCCGTGATCCAGATTGATGGCAACCTCCACATTGACATTTTCTGCCATTCGAATGATCGGCTGGGTTAAGTAACGATGATCCAGATGGGTTTTTAAATGGTCTTGCAACAAATCCACGATGATGGGCGCATGAGATTCTGCAGCGGCGTCGATCACTGCTTTAGCGGTTTCCATATTAAAACAATTGATAGCCATAACGGCATAGTTTTCTCGATTGGCTTTTTGCAGCATCTCTCTCATTGATACATACATTTTCTTCGCTCCTTTTCTTAAGAAATTTCAATCGACGAAAAGTCAACGTCTTCTTCCTCTTCCATGATCGGCGTTTCCACGGGTGCCTTTTTCAATGCAAACAGCAAAACACCGGTGATGGCAGAACCAATCAGGAGTGCGATGGTAAATTTCAGTGGATCCGTCATGGCAGGAATGATGAAGACCCCACCAGATGGCACTGGTGAACCGACGCCCCAAACCATGCTTAGACCACCGCCGACGGCTGCTCCGACCGTACAAGAAAAAATGACGCGAAACGGGTCGACGGCAGCGATCGGGATCACTCCTTCTGTAATCATACAAAGGCCCATTGGAAAAGCGATCTTGATGTTGTCTTCTTCTTCCGTAGAATATTTGGGCCGGCGTAAGAGACGAGAGAGGACCCAAGAGATTGTAACACCAAAGGGCGGCACCATTGAGGCTAAAATTTTCACGGCTTCGGGTTCTTGAATGCCTTCCAGTAATAGACCATCAGCAAATAGCGAGGCGACTTTGTTGACGGGGCCGCCAAAATCAAAGGCAGCCATACCACCGACAATCGCGCCAAATAAGAAATTTCCCGAGCCTTGCAGATTCGTTAAGAAGGTAGTCAACGCCTCAGTAGCCCACACGATCGGTACACCGATGACGAAGAACATCAAAGCACCAACGATCAGTGTCGACAAGACCGGTACGATCATCATTGGCATCAGACCTTGTGCCCAACGTGGTACTTTAAGGTTTTTTACTAAGAATAAGACCAGATAACCTGCGAGATAGCCTCCTAACATTCCCCCTAAAAAGCCTGCACCAATCGCATTGGCAATCAGTCCCATAAAAAGACCAGGAGCGATTCCTGGACGATCGGCAATGGAATAGGCGATCGCGGCAGCGATCACTGGCGCCAGCAGTCCCATCCCTAAAACCCCCAGCGAAACCAGTGCATCCGGGATCGTATAGGCAGCATCGTAATTTTCAATGGCCGTGCCGTTGGCAAGATTTCCGATAGCGATTAAAAGCCCAGCTGTTACAACGACAGGTAGCATATACGAGATGGCGGTTAAGGCATGTTTTTTCAACTGCAGCTGTTTCATCATTTGTTTCATCCCCCTTTGAATTTAAGTCGTTAAAACATTCGTTGATTCATCCCTGATTTAATTTTTCTTCAATCGTTTCAAGCAAACGCTTAGGCGCTTTGATCACCATACTAGTTGGAATTTCTACTATTCGCTTGCCTTCAAAACGGTCTCTGCCGCCGATTTTGATATCTGCCGCAATAATGACAACATCGGCTGCTTGAATAGCTGCTTCCGTCAATTCACTTTCTGTCCCGATGGTTCCTTGGGTTTCGATATGGACTTCATGACCAAGTTCTTTCGCAGCTGTTTCGATTTTTTGCTTAGCGATATACGTATGAGCGATTCCTGAAGTACAAGCAGCTACACCAACGATTTTCATCTCTTCTCCCCCTTTCTTAGTTTTCTGCCATTGGATCTTTAGCAAGCAAGGCCATCATTTGATCCTTTGTCCCTGACGCAACGAGACGATCAATAAACGATTCATCCGCTAGTAGCATCGCTACTTTTTGCAGCAGCTTGATATGCATCGTATTGGCATCGGTATTTTTGACTGCAAACAAGATGATTACTTGAACGGGCGCTTCATCGATGGACTCCCATTCAAGCGGACGCTTGGTTTTTCCGATCACTAAGGAAGTCTTTTTCACACTGTCTGACTTTCCATGTGGGATTGCTAAGCCATGTCCGATACCGGTCATTCCTTCCGTTTCTCGGGCAAAGACATCTTGGGTGAACCCTGCTAAATCGGTAATTATTTGGTTTTCATATAAAAGTTCAGACAGTTCAGTGATCGCTTCTTCTTTTGAATTCGCTTCCATTTCCATCTTGATAAGATTGGGATTGATTACATCTGCGATGCTGAACGTTTGGATCGTTTGGCTTTCGTTTTTCATCTTTACATCTCTCCTAATAGTTGTTGGACTCGCTTTTCATCCTGTTTGGTAAATACCGAATTGACTAAAATCGTCGGCACCTGCGTTTCTACTGGCAAATTAATGGTGGTTAAGATCAAATCGATATTCTGGTAGTCTTGCGCATGCTTTCGGTACATACGAGCGGAAAGCACATCCACGATATCCAGTTCAGGAAATGCTCGTTGGACTTTGACTTTCAGCAGCTCAGAAGTCCCTACGCCGCTGCTGCACATGATTAAGACTCGCTGTCTGCGCCGACGAATGACTTTAAATTTCACAAAATACAGCACTAAGAAACCAATCTCGTCTTCCGATATGGGATTCGTTCCATAGGTTTTCTCCACTTCCTTGCTGACTTGTGCCACTTGCTCAAAAATCCTTGGGTACTCTAGTTGGATGTCACTTAGCAGACCGTTTTTCACGATAATTTTATTCTTTAGCCGATAGAGCATCGGCTGGATATGGCAAAGTAGATCGGTCTTGTCTGTTTGCTGGTTCAATTGAATACCCAGTGCTTTTTCCATCTGGTTAGTAAAAAACTCCGTGATTTCGCTGGCTTCTTTTGTCAGATTGGTCATTGCCAAGGGTTTGTTTTCCACTCTGGAAGACACTAAATACTGGTAGAGATAAAATACCTCACTTTCTGGCAGCTCCGTCACGAGATAGGCATTGATTTTTTCAATCACTTGTTGGGCAATTTGATAAAACTCTTGGTGCTGTTCAATCAAATGCTGTTCTTCCTCATCTAAGCCCTCAATAAATTCTTCACGGTCAATTTCTCCTTCTCTCATTCGTAAAATCAGAATATACAGATGCGAGAAAATATTCATATTGTAAGGATACGCAATACTGTTCGCGAGTTTTCGCTCAATAAATTCAAGAATTGAGGTAATAAAGTTGATATCAAAGGCATTGATGGGATATTTTTGCGTAACCATTTCTTCATTCCACACATGGGTCTTCGTAAAGAGATCGTTGACACAGCGACGGATATTTTTTTCGGTACCAATCACTGAAATTCTCTTATCGGATCGGATCAACTGGAGTTCAAAGTACTGAAAATATTCCGAAAGACGATTGATATCACTACTTATCACTGCTTCACTCAAATAGTAAGGGGCGAACAGCTCTTTGATCATTAATCGCTTTGGTGATTTAAACAATAAATGCAGTGCAATCGCATGACGCCGCTCAAGCGGCTCATCATTTTGATCCGTTTCTTGATTTTCAATCGTGCCTTTGAGATACGCTTCATAATCCAAACAAAATCCTTTGCCGATTTCAGACCGAATGATTTCTGAACCAGCAGCCTCATTGATCCGTTTGATTGTCCGATAAATGGTTTTTGTTGAAACCTTAGCAGCTGTGGCTAGTTCATTAGCGGTCAAATTCATTCCTTGTGTCATAAACTGCTCAATCAAACGTGTTTCTCTCTTGCTCAGCTTCATACTGTCTCCCTCCGTATCTTTACTATAGCCCTCTTTGGCTCGAGTATTTCTTAATCGATGTCCACTGATTTGGACATTTCAAAAATAACGCTTTCATTTATTGTTCCAAATGCCCTTTTTCTAGGATGAAAGAAGGACGCATTCTTTTTCGTAACATTTCCTTTTGCTAAACAAAAAAAGCTTGCCATTCCGAAGAATGACAAGCTTTTCCGTCACACTGAGTCAATCAGGTGCTGGGCATTGATTAGTTTTGGCTGTTCAATGCGTCTTCAGCAGCCATTTGTGCTTCGATGTCTGAGATGCTGTAGACATTTTCGCTGGCAACTGTTACTTCTTTTGGTTCCATTTCACGGTAACGAGGCATACCAGTACCAGCTGGGATGATCTTACCGATGATAACATTTTCTTTCAATCCAAGAAGTGGATCTTTCTTGCCGCGGATCGCTGCATCGGTCAACACACGAGTGGTTTCTTGGAAGGACGCAGCAGACAAGAAGCTGTTGGTTTCCAAGGATGCTTTCGTGATCCCTAATAGGACTGGACGGCTAGTTGCAGGAACGCCGCCGGCTACCAATGTGTCGTAGTTGCGGTCTTTAAAGTCGGCGATATCCAACAATGTTCCTGGCAAGATGCCTGAATCACCTGGATCCATAACGCGGACTTTACGCAGCATTTGACGAACCATTACTTCGATATGTTTGTCGCCGATTTCTACCCCTTGCATCCGGTAAACGCGTTGAACTTCCCGTAATAGGTAGTTTTCAACAGACAAGACATCGCGAACTTGTAACAGTTGTTTTGGATCGATCGAACCTTCCGTCAATGGTGCACCACGATGGATAAAGTCGCCTTCTGCTACTTTCATCCGGGCAGTATAAGGAACGGTATACGTACGCGTATCGGTTTCCCCTTTGATGGTCACTTCTTTGGTCCGAGTTGAAGGGTCTTCTGAGATATCGATGACTTCTCCGGTAACTTCGGTAATGACCGCTTGTCCTTTCGGATTACGGGCTTCAAAGATTTCTTGGACACGAGGGAGACCTTGCGTGATATCGTCTCCGGCAACCCCGCCGGTATGGAAGGTACGCATGGTCAACTGAGTACCAGGTTCACCGATTGATTGGGCAGCGATGGTACCGACTGCTTCCCCAACTTCAACTTCAGAACCAGTGGCTAAGTTGCGGCCATAACAATGTTTACATACACCATGTTTGGTGTTACATGTAAAGACAGAGCGAATCGATACTGTTTCGATGCCAGCATCCACGATGGCTTTAGCTAAATCTTCAGTGATCAATTCATTGACCCCTAGAAGGACTTCGCCAGTTTCAGGATGGATCACTGATTTACGTGTGTAACGTCCAATCAAACGTTCTTCTAAGGATTCGATGATTTCGTTTCCTTCGCGAATTGCTTGAATATCTAAACCACGGTCAGTGCCACAATCGTCTTCACGGATGATGACATCTTGGGCAACGTCAACGAGACGACGTGTCAAGTAACCGGAATCGGCTGTTTTCAAGGCGGTATCGGTCATCCCTTTACGGGCACCATGGGTCGAGATAAACATTTCTAAGACAGATAGACCTTCACGGAAGTTTGAGATGATCGGCAATTCCATGATACGTCCGTTAGGCGCGGCCATCAATCCACGCATCCCAGCAAGCTGAGTAAAGTTGGAGATGTTACCACGGGCACCGGAATCAGACATCATGAAGATTGGGTTTTTCGCTTCCAATGATTCCATCAGTTTTAACTGAATTTCATCTTTGGCTGCATTCCAAACACCAATAACTCGTTCATAACGCTCGTCATCGGTAATTAACCCACGACGGAATTGTTTCGTGATCGTTTCTACTTGTTTGTGGGCATTGTCGATGATTTCATGTTTTTCATGCAAGTTCATGATATCAGCGATACCAACGGTGATACCCGCCATTGTTGAGTGGCTGTATCCTAAGTCTTTCATGCGGTCAAGCATGCGTGACGTTTCAGTGATGCGGAAACGTTTGAAGACTTCTGAAATGATGTTTCCTAAGTTTTTCTTCTTGAATGGGCCAACAAGCTCTTGTTCTTTGATGAAGGCAGGCACATCTGTACCAGCTTCAATAAAGTACTTGTCTGGTGTTTGAACCGTCAAGTTGTAGTCTGTCGGTTCGTTCAAGAATGGGAATTCTGGGGGCATGATCGAGTTGAAGATCACTTTACCCACTGTTGTTACCATCAAGCGTTGTTTTTGTTCAGACGTGAATGGTTTGTCCCCTAAAGTGTTTGGATTGATGGCGATCCGTGTGTGTAAATGCACGTAGCCATTGCGCCATGCCGTAACTGCTTCGTCCATGTCACGGAAGATCATGCCTTCCCCTTCACGGCCTTCTTCTTCCATCGTCAAGTAGTAGTTCCCTAGGACCATATCCTGAGATGGTGTTACAACTGGTTTTCCGTCTTTTGGATTCAAAATGTTTTGGGCTGCTAACATCAGCATACGTGCTTCTGCTTGCGCTTCTTCGTTCAATGGTACGTGAACGGCCATTTGGTCTCCATCGAAATCGGCATTGTAGGCTTCACAAACAAGTGGGTGCAAACGAATGGCACGGCCTTCAACTAAGACTGGTTCAAATGCTTGGATACCTAATCTGTGAAGCGTAGGTGCCCGGTTCAATAGCACTGGATGTTCTTTGATGACATCTTCTAAAACATCCCAAACTTCGTCTTCTTGACGTTCGATTTTGCGTTTGGCATTTTTGATGTTTGACGCGATTTCACGAGAAACAAGCTCCCGCATCACGAATGGTTTGAACAATTCGATCGCCATTTCTTTAGGCAGACCACATTGGTACATTTTCAGGAATGGACCAACGACGATAACTGAACGACCTGAGTAGTCGACCCGTTTTCCTAGCAAGTTTTGACGGAAACGACCTTGTTTCCCTTTCAACATGTGAGAAAGAGATTTCAATGGGCGGTTCCCTGGTCCTGCAACTGGACGGCCGCGACGACCGTTATCGATCAAGGCATCGACTGCTTCTTGCAACATCCGTTTTTCATTTTGAACGATGATGTTTGGTGCATTCAAGTCTAACAAGCGTTTCAAACGGTTGTTACGGTTGATTACACGACGATACAAGTCGTTCAAGTCACTTGTGGCAAAACGTCCACCTTCTAATTGCACCATTGGGCGCAAATCAGGCGGGATAACTGGGATAACGTCCATGACCATCCAGCTTGGTTTGTTTCCTGAAGCACGGAATGCTTCTAAGATATCCAAACGGCGGATCGCACGCGTCCGTTTTTGACCAGTTGCGTTTTTCAATTCTTCTTTCAATTCAGCAACTTCGCCTTCAAGATCAACGCCATCTAATAATTGTTTGATGGCTTCGGCACCCATCGCTGCTGAAAATTCTTGACCGTATTGGTCACGTTTTTCACGGTATTCCCGTTCAGTCAATAGTTGTTTTTTCTCAAGGCTGGTGTTTCCTGGTTCAATCACTACGTAAGAAGCAAAGTAGATGATTTCTTCCAATGCACGTGGGCTCATGTCTAAGACAAGACCCATCCGTGAAGGAATGCCTTTGAAGTACCAAATGTGTGATACTGGTGCTGCTAGTTCAATGTGTCCCATGCGTTCACGACGCACTTTTGAACGTGTTACTTCCACGCCGCAACGGTCACAAACGATGCCTTTATAGCGGATCCGTTTGTATTTGCCGCAAGCACATTCCCAGTCTTTGGTTGGACCGAAAATACGCTCGTCAAACAACCCTTCGCGTTCAGGTTTTAACGTACGGTAGTTAATGGTTTCTGGTTTTTTTACTTCACCATAAGACCAGCTTCTGATTTTTTCAGGAGAAGCCAAACCGATTTGCATACTTTCGAATTTATTTACATCGATCAAAAAAGGTTCCCTCCATTTCATTTCATGGACATATCCGATAGAACGGGGGCTATTTCCGCTGGTGGCGGAAATAGCGAGGGCCGTCTATTATTGCAAGCGATCTTCTGCTGTCTCGATTTGTTGGTTCAACGCGTCGGCGGCATTTTTAGCTTCTGTTTGTGCTTTTTGTTCTAATTCACGGGCTGTTTGTTGCTCCGCAAATTTTGTTAAGGCATCAACGGTGATCAAATCATCATCGTCATCATCCATATCACGTAGTTCGATCTCTGCATCATCGATATCTAGGACACGCATGTCTAGACCCAGTGATTGCAATTCTTTTACTAATACGCGGAATGATTCTGGTACACCTGGTTTTGGAATTGGTTCCCCTTTGACGATTGCTTCGTATGTTTTCACACGACCAACCACGTCATCTGATTTGTAGGTCAAGATTTCTTGCAAGGTGTAAGCAGCACCGTATGCTTCCAGTGCCCAAACTTCCATCTCTCCGAAACGTTGTCCACCAAATTGGGCTTTTCCTCCCAATGGTTGTTGAGTAACCAATGAGTAAGGTCCAATGGAACGGGCATGCAATTTATCATCGACCATGTGGGCCAATTTGATCATGTACATGACACCAACGGAGATGCGGCCATCAAATGGTTCGCCGGTACGTCCGTCGTAAAGCACTGTTTTGGCATCGCTGGCCATTCCTGCTTCAGCAACCGTTGCCCAAACATCTTCATCGCTGGCACCATCAAAGACTGGTGTTGCCACGTGAATGCCTAGTTGACGCGCAGCCATTCCTAAGTGTAACTCTAATACTTGTCCAATGTTCATCCGAGAAGGTACCCCTAATGGGTTCAGCATGATATCGACTGGTGTGCCATCTGGTAAGAAAGGCATGTCTTCTTCTGGCATAATGCGAGAAACGACCCCTTTGTTTCCGTGACGTCCGGCCATTTTATCCCCTTCATGGATTTTCCGTTTTTGAACGATATAAACGCGAACCAGCATGTTCACGCCTGGTGACAATTCATCGCCAGCTTCGCGGGTAAAGATTTTGACATCGTGGACGATTCCGCCGCCGCCGTGAGGCACGCGTAGAGAAGTGTCACGCACTTCGCGGGCTTTTTCGCCAAAGATTGCGTGCAATAAACGCTCTTCTGCTGAAAGTTCCGTTACCCCTTTTGGCGTGACTTTCCCAACAAGCAGATCGCCATCTTTGACTTCCGCACCAATGCGGATAATCCCCATTTCGTCTAGGTCTTTCAAAGCGTCTTCCCCAACGTTCGGGATTTCGCGAGTGATTTCTTCAGGTCCTAATTTTGTGTCGCGGGCTTCTGATTCATATTCTTCAATATGGACAGAAGTGTAAACATCATCTTTCACCAAACGACGGCTCATGATGATGGCATCTTCATAGTTGTACCCTTCCCAAGTCATGAATGCGACTAAGACGTTTTGTCCTAGTGCCATTTCGCCTTGTTCCATAGATGGGCCATCTGCTAAGATGTCGCCTTTTTCCACTTTTTCACCAAGTGCTACTAATGGACGTTGGTTGTAGCTGGTTCCTGAGTTTGAACGACGGAATTTGGTAACAGAATAAACGTCCAATGCGCCATTGTCACGACGAACGCGCACTTCGGCTGCATCCACGTATTCTACGATCCCATCATGTTTACATAACAAAGCAGCTCCTGAGTCATGTGCTGATTTGTATTCCATACCAGTACCAACCCAAGGTGCTTTCGGATTGATCAATGGTACAGCTTGCCGCTGCATGTTGGCACCCATCAAGGCACGGTTGGAGTCATCGTTTTCCAAGAAAGGAATACATGCGGTTGCGACTGCGACTACTTGTTTTGGTGATACGTCCATGTAGTCGACTTTATCGATCGAAACTTCCAAGTTTTCAGAAGTAGCACGCGCCATAACAACGTCGTTTACGAAAGAGCCGTCTTCATTTAACAAGCTGTTTGCTTGGGCCACAACGTAGTGGTCTTCGGTATCGGCAGTCAAGTAATCGATCTTGTCAGTAACACGGCCTGTTTCGCGGTCAACTCGACGGTATGGTGTTTCAATGAAGCCATACTTGTTGACTTTGGCATAAGAGGCCAAGCTGTTGATCAACCCGATGTTTGGTCCCTCAGGCGTTTCGATCGGACACATACGGCCATAGTGGGAATAGTGAACGTCTCGGACTTCATAGCCGGCACGGTCACGCGTCAAACCACCAGGTCCTAAGGCAGATAGACGACGTTTATGGGTCAATTCACCCAGTGGGTTTGTTTGGTCCATGAACTGTGACAACTGAGAAGAACCAAAGAATTCTTTGATACTTGCGACAACCGGACGGATATTGATCAACTGTTGCGGTGTCAAGGTTTCGGTGTCTTGGATCGACATCCGTTCACGCACGACACGCTCCATCCGAGCAAGCCCGATCCGGAATTGGTTTTGCAATAATTCACCAACAGAACGAATCCGACGGTTCCCTAAGTGGTCGATGTCATCGACATTGCCGATGCCTTCCATCAAGTTGAAGAAGTAGCTCATTGAAGCAATGATGTCTGCTGGACGAACCGTACGTGTAGCAGTATCTGGATAGCCATTACCGATCACGTTGACTTCTTGTTCTGGATCTTTTGGTGAAAAGACTTTGATGACTTGGACGGTCATTGGTTCGGTAACGACCCCATCTTCTGATGGATAGTACGTTACACTGTTTAGGCCATTATCGATAAATGCGCCTAGTGTTTCCATGACTTGGTGAGTCAAAACAGTGCCTTTTTCAACAATGATCTCGCCTGTTTCAGGGTCAACCAAGGTTTCTGCTAAGGTCAAGTTCAATAGACGTGTTTTCAAGTCTAATTTTTTGTTTACTTTGTAACGACCAACATTTGCTAAGTCGTAACGTTTTGGATCGAAGAAACGTGCGTTCAGCAAGCTACGTGAGCTGTCTGCTGTTTTTGGCTCGCCTGGACGAAGACGTTCGTAAACATCTTTCAATCCTTCTTCGGTACGAGAATCGCTTGCGTTTTTATGCAAGTCTTTCTCGATCGTGTTACGCAATGATTCACTGTCGCCGAAAATTTCAAAGATCGTGTCATCAGAACCAAACCCTAGGGCACGGACTAAGACCGTCAAAGGAATTTTACGGGTACGGTCAATCCGCACGTAAGAGATATCTTTGGCATCAGTTTCCATTTCTAACCACGCACCGCGGTTAGGGATAACAGTTGAACCAAAGCCTTCTTTGCCGTTTTTATCGACTTTGCCATGGAAATATACACCTGGAGAGCGGACCAACTGAGAAACGATAACCCGTTCTGCCCCGTTGATGATAAAGGTTCCTTGTTCAGTCATTAATGGGAAATCACCAAAGAATACTTCTTGGGATTTGATTTCCCCAGTTTCACGGTTCGTCAAACGCAAAGTAACATGTAATGGTGCCGAATAGTTTGCATCATGGGCACGGGCTTCTTCTACTGTATACTTTGGTTCTTTCAATTCATAATCCACAAATTCTAGGGACAAGTTACCGTTGAATCCTTCGATTGGCAAAATATCTTCAAACATTTCTCTTAGGCCCTCATCTAGGAACCATTGGTAAGAGTCGGTTTGAATTTCAATCAAATTCGGTAATTCTAATACTTCACTGATCCGTGCGAAACTTCTACGTTCGCGATGCTTTCCGTATTTTACTACGTGTCCAGCCAAGCTCTTCACCTCTTCATAAAGTCTTTCAAAAAGGCTATCCGATTATTTACAAAACTGTAACAAATATTAAATATAGGTTACAGAAAGCATTTTTTGCGGCTTTTAGGCAAAAAAAAACCAAAAATAGAACGGATGCATTGGGCATTTTCTACTTTTGTTTCCTTATTCCTAAGCCGAAACGGACAATATTTCGTTTCTGCTTTTTTCGTTCAGATAGTTTTTGCAACTCCTTATTATACAGACGAAGCACTTTTCTGTCAAGCTTTCATTGGAAGTTACAATGCTTTTCTGACGCACCCATTTCCTAAGATTTTCTAAAGAAAAAAACAAGGCTGGTGAGGACTGTTTTTCGTAAGAAACTACTTTGCTTTTTGCCGATTTCTTGCTATGCTAACGAAAACGTTACACGTGAAACATTAGGAAGGATATCCTTATGACGACAAAAGAAAAAATACTGACCTTATTACAAAAAGAAGATACTGTACTGTCCGGAGAAAAACTAGCCCAAGCCTTGTCGATCTCTCGTACAGCAGTCTGGAAAGCCATTAAAGAACTTGAGAAAGAAGGCTATCATTTCAAACACTTGGCCAACGGTTATCGCTTTGTCTCCGCTGACCGCTACGATCAAGCAGCACTTGCAGCCGCCTTGCCGATGATCCCCACGATTCAAATCAAGGATGCTGTTGAGTCCACCATGAAAGAAGCCAAAATCGCCGCTTTGGACAGTGGACTGGCAACCCCCGCCCTTTTTTTGACCGAAACGCAAACAGGCGGCCATGGCCGCTTCGAACGACCGTTTTTCTCACCGAAAAAACAAGGGATCTACATGAGCTTGCTCTTAAAACCCAACCAAGCGTTTCAAGAATTGCCGCAATATACCGTTTTGGCTGCGGTGGCAGTCGCAGAAGCCATCGATGCCCTTCTAATGAAGGAAACGGCCATTAAGTGGGTCAACGATCTGTACTTAGATGGAAAAAAAATCTGCGGTATTTTGTCTGAAGCAACCAGTGACTTTGAAACAGGCCGCATTACCTCGGTTGTGATCGGTATCGGCATCAGTTTTTCGATTCCGCAACAGCAGTTTCCAGCAGAGATTCGGGAAAAAGCGACCTCACTCTTTCCTGGCGAAGAGTATCCAACCTTTTCTCGGGCAACCTTGATCCAAGAAATTTGGCGTCGGTTCTTCCAATTATTGGCAAAGCTGCCTGACATGGATTACATGGCCCGCTATCGGCAGAAATCCTTCGTTTTGGGCCGCACCGTTCAGTTTACACAACAAGGTGTGACCTATGAAGGAATCGCCAAAGACATTACTAACACCGGTGAATTAGTGGTGGAAACAGCAACGGAGCGCAAGGTGCTTTCTTCTGGAGAAATCAGTTTGGAACGGTATTGATGCTGCAAAAAGTCGCAAATCCGCTTGCTGATTCGCTGCTTTCGTAAGGAATCAGTCAAAGCAATCGCGAGCATAAATACTCCATAAACAGACCTGCTTATTCCGAAGGTTTATACAAAAGAACAACCTAGGCAGCTCCCCTTTCTATCGGGTTTAGCCACTGTCACCAAAACTTTACTGTTGCAATCAGGATCGAAAAGAAAGCGAGCCTCATCTTTTCATACTAAGTAGGATGCTTGTTCTTTTATCATGTCTTTTCTACAGTTTTTATGCGCTCTTTCATTCCCCACATAAAAAAGATCGACCTGCTCTTTCAAGAGCGGGTCGATCTTTTCTTTTACAGCAATTGCCACAGCAGGCACAAAAGCAAGCCCAAGGCATAGCTGCTGTTGAATAAAATCATGTTTTTAATCGAATAGCCGAAGCTACGTGGGTGGGGCAGGCTGGTTTGATGTTCTTTCAAGTTTTGACGGATTTTCGGCAGTGTCAGAAACACGAGCAAAATTGGCCATTGAAAGAGACCAAACAAGAGGCCCAATAAAATAGCGGCATAAGACGCCAACATCATGCCTTGAAACAGACGGATACCTGCTTCGCGACCGATGTAGTACACCAGCGTGTAGCGATGGTTTTCGATATCAGCTTCCAGATCCCGTAAATTATTGGCTAACATGATGTCAGCAATCGTGAAAATCAACGGCAAGGATGCCAACACGATGGCGCACACGGCCCAGAGGTTCCCCACTAAGCCAAAGGTTCCGTTCGCAAAATCCAGTGCCAGATAAAACACTTTTTGATCAATGGTATTGATATAGATCGTGATGGCAAAAATCCCTAATCCCATCGTTACACCGCTGAACACCTCGCCTAAAGGCATCCGCGATAACGGAATGGGGCCAAAGGTATAAAAGACCCCGATAAAACAAACCACCAGCCCCATCACTAGCAACAGCCAGCCGGTAACAAAGGTCAAGTAAAGACCGATCAGTAAGGTTCCTGCCAGCATCGCAAAAATCAGATTGCGAACAGTAGCTTCTGAGATGTTTTCGCGCCCGATCACATTGTGCTGGTATTTGTAGGTCTCTGATTTGGCTTTTTTGAAATCCATATAATTGTTGATGGACGTCGTCGTCAAATCAAACAGCAGCATCCCCAGAAAAAAAATCACAGTATTCAACGGATGAAATTCATGAAAATACACCAACGAGAACAACACACCCATAATGAAAGGGAAGACACTCGCCACCTTGGTGCGGATCTCCACCACTTCTAAAAACACTGAAAGAGACATCTTTCACTCCTCCTATTCTAAATCAGCACGATCACCCATCGTGTAGCCTGATTCCTCTGAAAGCTCAAAGGTATCTTTGATGCCGTCTGTTACGTACACTTTATCTTCTTTTGTGATAAAGATCGCATCGGTTCCCTTTTCGGTATGCTGTTCGATATAAGCCAAGCCTTCTTTGACTCCTTTATCAAACGCCACCGTAGTCAACCCGTCACCATCGATGGATTTGTCAGTGATCACAGTCACACTTGCTACATCGCTATCGTAAGGATAGCCAGTCTCAGAATCAAAAATATGGTGATACGTTTTGCCGTCTACTTCTAAGTAGCGTTCGTAGATCCCTGAAGTAACTACTGTTTTATTGGTTTCTTTGATACTGCCGATAATCGAGCCGCGAGATTTGTTTGGATCTTGGATTCCGACATTCCATGGCTCATCTGCACCGCGGTTGCTATGACCTAACACATAGACATTCCCGCCCAAATCGACGATCGCGGAAGTCACGCCATTGTCCTTCAGCACTTTGACGACTTCATCCGTGATGTAGCCTTTGGCGATCGCCCCAAGGTCAAGGATCATGTCCTTGTCTTTTAAATACACCGTGTGGTCTTCGTCGTTAAACTCGACTTGTTCATAATTGATATGTTTCAACGCTTCATCGATCTCAGATTGCTCTGGCTTGCGGGCATCATCAAAGCCGATTCGCCATAATTGGGTGATCGCACCGATGGCCATATTAAAGCCGCCTTCTGATTTCACACTATAATCATAGGCTTCTTTCAACAAATAATAGATATCATCTGAAACCTTCACTGGCTTGATGCCAGCTTGCGCATTGATTTCATCGATCTCTGACCCTGCTTGGTTGATGGTGATTTTATCGCCTAACTCTCTGATGCGGTCAAAGGCAGGCTTCATAGCGTCCTCTTTGCCTTCATCATAAATGCGAATCCGAGTATACGTACCTAATAAAAATTCTTCTTGAAAATATGGTTCTTCTCGCAGCGTCGTTGCTTCCTGATCACTGCCGCAGGCTGCCAACATTGTGCCTAAAAAAACAAACATCAGAAAAAACGTTACTTTCTTTTTCATGATTTTCCTCTTTTCTATTGTCTTCAACCTTCATATAATAGCCTTTTTTTGGCAGAATGAAAAGGGGCATTCCGTGATTCCTCAACGTATTTTAGGAATCCTTAATCGAACCTTTTCTTCTTTGTAAAAAACAGTTCTTTTTAAAAAAAACCTTCCCACCAGATTGCTTCCTTTTGCACGAACTTGCTTTTGTGACCTTGTTGCCCACGAAAAAAAGACAGCACTCAAAACGAATGCTGTCCTCTTCATGGAAAGAAGTTGTGATTATTCAGTAACGAAGTTATCCACTTCGATTGTTGTTTGGTCGCCTTTTTCAGCGGCATTCAACAATTGTTGTGCATAGATAACAAAGCTGTGGAAGCTGTGGGTTGCCCCTGAAACAACATCCATGTCTGCCACAGAGCCGTCTTCGGCATTGACTGCAGAAACAAAGGCTTCATTGAAGTTTGGAATGAACTCTTCTGGACTTGTACCAGATTTTGCTTCCATGTTTTCGTTGTATGATGCATCATCTTTTTTCGACTCGCCTGCTTCGTTTAGGTAGTCGTAGTTTGATTCAGAGATTTTGCCGTCAGCTACAGTCATTGAGAAGACTACGCGGTAACCGTTTGAGTAGTTCTTTTCTTCTAATGTATAGGTTCCGTCTTTCAAGTCTGCACCATTGTCGATTTCAATGGTTTCCGTGTTGCCTGCTTGCGCCGCTTGAATCAATTGTTGTGCATAGTTTTGGAAGGAATCAAAGGAATGAGTCGCGCCAGAAACTACTTCGATTGAAGAAGGGCTTTGTGCGGCAACTAACTCTTCATTGAATTTAGGAATAAATTCTTCTGGGCTGATGCCTGCTTTTTCTTTCATTGTTTCATTGTATTCAGTGTTTTCTGTTTTTGATTCGCCATCCGCATTGACGTTGTCATATTTTGATTCAACGATTTTGCCGTCTTTGACTGTGATCTCAAATGTGACACGGTAGTCGTTTTTATAGTTCTTTTCTTCTAAACGATACGTACCATCTTGCATTGGCTCGCCTGCAACGACGGTTGCTTCTGAGCTTTCTGTAGTTGCAGAATCGCTTGCAGAAGTTTGTGATGTACTTTCACTAGTTGACGAAGAACCTGTATTGTTGTCGTCTGCTCCGCATCCCCCTAACAATAATCCTGCGAATGAAAATACCGCCATACCTACAATCAATTTCTTTGCTTTCATAATTATCCACCTTTTACTTGTTTATTTTCCCCACAAAAAAGTTTGTGATACATCTAACATTGTAAAGTAAATTTACGAGATGTCAACCGCTTCCTTTCCGCTTTTTCAATAAAAAATGACTTATTTTTTGATTTTCGCAAGTTTTCACGAATTTCAGGAAATATGCGTTTTTTTCATCAGAATCGTTAGACAAATGAACCATCTGTCTATATAATAGGAACGATTGTGTAATTATTATCATAGATTATTTTTATTAAGGAGAGATTTGCAATGGCAAAGAAAAACATTGTCGTTGTCGGTGCCGGTTATGCAGGCGTTTCTGCTACGAAGTACATGGCAAAGAAATTGAAAAAAGACAATGATGTTGAGATAACATTGATCGACCGTCACTCTTATCATACGATGATGACTGAACTGCATGAAGTCGCTGGAGGACGTGTAGAACCTACCGCAATTCAATATGACTTGCAGCGCTTGTTCTCACGCAAGAAAAATGTTCGTTTAGTAACCGATACAGTAACTGGGATCGATAAAGAAAATAAAACCGTCCAAACAAAATTAGGCAGCTATTCATTTGACTACTTGATCTTAGGGATGGGTGGCGAACCGAATGACTTCGGTACACCTGGTGTCAAAGAAAATGGCTTTACTCTATGGTCATTTGACGATGCTGTCCGCATTCGCGAACACATTGAAAAAACTGTCGCAAAAGCAGCGATCGAACCAGATGCAGCATTACGTAAAGCAATGTTGACGTTTGTCGTTTGTGGTTCTGGATTTACTGGGATCGAAATGATCGGTGAACTGATCGATTGGAAAGATCGTTTAGCTTCCGATTATAAATTGGACCCAAGTGAAATCAGCTTGAAAGTCGTTGAAGCAATGCCAACGATCTTAAACATGCTTGATCGTAACGATGCAGCCAAAGCAGAACGTTACTTGAAGAAAAACAATGTTGATCTTGTCTTGAATGCACCAATCGTTGAAGTGGCACCTGACCACATCAAACTAAAAGATGGTTCAACGATCCCAACCCACACATTGATCTGGACTGCTGGTGTCAAAGGAACTAGCGATGCTGCTGATTTCGGTTTAGAAACCGCGCGTGGGTTCCGTCTAGTTGCCAATGAGTACATGGAAGCAAAAGGCTACGAAGACAAAAACATCTATATTATTGGTGACTTGGTTTACTTCGAAGAATTCCCGAACACACCAACACCACAAATCGTGCAAGCAGCTGAACAAACTGGGCACACTGCAGCAACGAATATCGTTTCAGCCATCAAAGGCGGCGAAAAACATAAATTCAAAGGAAACTACCAAGGATTTATGGTTTCCATCGGTGCCAAATGGGGCGTGGCGAACTTATTCAATAAGATTCACCTGAGCGGTTTCTTAGCGATCATTATGAAACATATCGTTAACTTGAAATACTTCTTTGATATTCGTTCTGGTTACTACATGTTCCAATACTTGATGCATGAAATCTTCCACATCAAAGATGACCGGACAGTAGCCCGTGGTCATACGTCTCGTTACGGAAACGTCTTGTGGAGTGTTCCGCTTCGTATTTTCTATGGTCTTGTCTGGTTCGTTGAAGCCTTCAAGAAAATTTTGGGTACGAATGGGGAAGTCTTCAAACCTGGTACATGGTTCGGTGAAGGTTCTTGGTTCCAAGGCAACAGCGTATTCCCTTGGACTTGGGAATATCAAACAGTCGCTGATGCAGCCAGTGGTGCTAGTGAAGCAGCCGATGCAGCCAGTGCCGCTAGTGGTGCCGGTGAAGCAGCCGATGCAGCGACACAAGCCGCACACTTCGGTTTGAGCTATGCTTACGGTGAGCAACCAATGATCGTGATTGAAAAATCACCTGACTGGTTCACAAAAGTTATGCAATTTATCATGCCAAACAACGACGTTGCCATGTTCTTCCAAAAATTCATGGTCTTCTTTGAAATTGCTTTAGCTCTTGCATTGATGGCTGGTCTCTTCACTTGGTTAGTAAACGCAACGACTATCGTTTTAGTGTTGACTTTCTGTATGTCTGGTATGTTCTACTGGGTAAACATCTGGTTCATTCCAGTTGCATTTGCCTTGATGAACGGTTCAGGACGCGCAGTCGGTTTAGACCGTTGGGTAATCCCATGGTTGCAACGTACCCTTGGAAAATGGTGGTACGGTACCCCTCGCTCCTTATATGGCAATAAATAAGCCAGCAAAATAGAATACCCTGTACGACTTCTTGAGACTAAGACATTCTGATTTTCAATCAGTGTCTTGGTCTCTTTCCAAGTACAGGACTTTTTCTTGATCGTCCTTGCACAGAAATCGGTGGATTATTGAGGATTCAGCTAGTAGAATCTTGTCTTCTTATGCTAGAATGAGACACATCACATGAAAGAACAGGAGTCTTTTTTGATGAAACTAAAAGAATTTATCCGCGATGCCCATTTAAAACCATGGGATGGCGTTATCATACTTGTTTTGATCCTCAGCTCTTTTTTACCGCTTTTTATTTTTGGCCAGACGCAAACGGCTGACAAAGAAGCCGTCTTACGGGTCGATGGGACAGAAATCAAACGTTTTGACTTAGTTGAAGGTCAAAAAGCATACACCTATCTTTATGAAGATGAAGACGGAGATACCAATTTACTGGAGATCGAAGGCGATCGGATCCGAATCAAGGAAGCTGATTGCGGCGACCAGATTTGTGTCCGCCGTGGCTGGGCCAGTAAAAATGGGGAAACCATCGTCTGTCTGCCTCATAAATTGGTGATCGAAATCCAAGCCGCAGATGGGAGTGAGACCGACGATCTAATCTATTGATCGTTTGCTTATGAGTCGATTACAACGAATAATTTTCATCTCACTGCTGGTCGCCCAAGGGGTCGTGATTGGTTTAGTTGAAAATATGATCCCTTATCCATTTGCCTTTGCGCCTGGTGCGAAACTAGGTTTGGCAAATTTAATTACCATTATTGCTTTGTTCACCATGCCAAAAAAAGACAGCTTTCTCTTGATTTGGCTAAGACTGATCTTAACGACGTTACTAGGAGGAACGGTTTCGACCTTCTTATATAGTATGAGCGGTTCCTTACTGAGTTACTTTGGGATGTCTTTGGTGAAACAGTTGGGGCCTAAGCGTGTCAGTATCATCGGCATTAGTGCGGCCGGCGGTTTCTTGCACAACGTCGGACAGTTGATCACTGCCTCATGGATCGCTCAATCATGGAGCGTGATGCTCTACTTGCCGGTCCTATCTTTCTTTGGGATCTTGTCCGGGATCGCTATCGGGATCGCCGCTAACTACTTGCTGCGCCGTGTCGAAACACTGCGCCGTTTTCAAATTGATTATGAACGCCAGACCAAAGTCAAATGGCGCTCGGATTCAGAATAAAGGAGTTAATTATGAAACTTCATTCCATGTGGCAAGAGTATCCAGCACTGCAAGCTGACTTATCTGCCTCCTTGCAATTGATGGAAAAATCATTAAAACTAAAAAACAAAGAGGTCGAACAAGCGATCCTGTCCATGATCCATTCAGGTGGGAAACTGCTGCGTCCTGCTTATCAGCTGCTCTTTTCTGCTTATGGCAGCGACAAAGATCGCGAAAAAGCCGTCGCATTGGCGGCCTCGATCGAAATGCTCCACACTGCCTCGTTGATCCACGACGATATCGTCGATCATGCGGACACCCGACGCAAGCTGCCAACCATTCGTTCCGAATTTGGCAACGATGTCGCTGTCTATGCTGGTGATTACCTCTTTGTCTGCTGCTTTAAATTGATGGCCGATTATGCTAGCTCCATGAAAAGCTTGCAGATGAATTCCCGTAGTATGGAAAAAATCCTGGCCGGCGAATTAGGACAAATGAGCAAACGATACGATTTGTCCGTCACTGTCGAGGATTACTTAGAAAACATTCGCGGCAAAACCGCTGAGTTGTTTGCTTTAAGCTGCTTCATCGGGGCTTACGAAAGCGGCACCTCCTTGCGCTTTGCCAATCAAGCCCGTGAGATCGGTGAAGCCATTGGTCTTGCCTTTCAAATCATGGATGACGTCTTGGATTACAGCCAAGATGCGGCTGCTTTAGGGAAACCAGTATTGGAAGATGTTCGGCAAGGCGTCTATTCCCTGCCGCTGTTAATGGCACTGAAAAGTGACCGCCAACAGTTGCTCCCATTGCTGGAAAAACAAGACGCCATGACGGACACCGACACCCACGAAGTCTATCGGATCGTCCAAGAAAGTGCTGGGATCGAGGAAGCCAAGAAACTCGCAGCCGACTATACGAAAAAAGCTTTGCAGGCGATCCAGAAATTACCTGAGACCAAAGATGAAACCAAAACGTATCTTTACCAGATCACTGCTCAGATCCTAGGGCGTCAGAACTGATCAAGGATCTAGCAAAAGCCTAGCAGCTGGAATCATACTGAAATAAGTCCCCAAGGTTAGATTTTTGATCTACCTTTGGGGGCTTTTTAGTTGATAGCTAGAATTTTATACGCAAAAAAAAGCCTCAACTGACAAATCATCTGTCAGTTGAGGGTTTTTTTCTTTTAACGCATCGTCACAAATTCTTCTGACCCCGTCGGATGAATGGCAACGGTTTGATCAAAGTCTGCTTTTGTAGCACCCATTTTGATGGCTACAGCGAAGCCTTGCAGCATTTCATCGACACCGATCCCGATGCCGTGCAGACCGATGATTTTTTCTTCTTCTCCTAAGCACACCAATTTCATCTCACATTTTTGGCGATACTCATTTAAAGCAAAGTACATCGGTGTAAAGCGCGAGCGATACACCTTTATCTGCTCTTGGCCGTATTTTGCCAAGGCTGCTTCTTCGGATAAACCAATCGTGGCAATCGGTGGATGAGTAAAGATGACCGTCGGTACTAAGTGATAATCCAAGTACGCATCGCTTTGACCGTTGAACAAGCGTTCAGACAAGCGACGACCGGCGGCGATCGCAACCGGGGTCAAATCCAATTTTCCGATGACATCCCCCACCGCAAAAATCGAGTCAGCTGTGGTATTTTGATATTTGTCCACAATGATAAACCCTTTTTCATCCAATTGGACATCGGTGTTTTCCAGACCTAACTTATCCGTATTCGGCACGCGACCACCAGCAAAAAGGACGCAATCGCCGGTCAAGGTCTCGCCATTTTCAAAGTGAACGAGATACTCGTCACCTTCTTTAATGATACGAGAGGCAACGTAGCCTGCATAAGTTTCGATTCCTGATTCTTGGTACATCTCCACGAGATTATCCGCAAGCATCTTGTCAAAGGTTCGTAATGGCCGCTCTTTGCGGTACGCCCAAGCCACTTGGCTGCCCAGCTGTTGGCTGACACCGCTGATTTCGGCTGCGATGTAGCCTGCCCCTAAGACGACCATACGCTTTGGTGCTTCTCGCAACGCAAAAAAACCATTCGAGTCAATGGCGTACTCACCGCCGGGAATATTCATCGCGCTAGGTTTTCCACCGGTGGCAATCAAAATGTTTGCTGCATGGTAGTTTTCCCCATTGACGGTAACCGTGTGGTTATCCACAAACTGTGCATAACCGTGGATAACTTCTACATTGTTGCTGTCTAAGCCTTTTTGATAGGCTGTGTGTAAAAAATCAATGTATTTTTCACGGTTATCCACAAGCTCAGTAAAATTAAATTTATCCACATGTGGATAAATGCCGTAGCTAGTTGCATCCCGTTTGATCATTTCTAACATCTCACTAGCTTGCCACATGACTTTTTTCGGTACACAACCGACATTGACACAGGTGCCGCCTAATTCATTGCCTTCGATCAATAATACTTTGGCGCCGTGCATCCCTGCCCGATTGGCTGAGGCGATTCCGCCGCTGCCGCCACCAATTACTATGTAGTCGTATGTTTCCATATTTGTTGTTTCCTCCTTAAGATTGTCTATGTTCTCATCGATCCTTTTTGGCTGGATTGATTCAACAAAAAAAGCCGAGAGAAACTCTCGACCTTATTTTTTCTTCCGAATCATGTCTCCGACTTCCACCGGTTCTTTGACCGGCATCGTCAACAGCATCATAGGATTTGGTGCACGATCGATGGATTCACCGTCTTCATTATACATGACTTCGACGGTTTGGTGAAAGTGATGGAATCCGGGACCGTAAAATTCGATTTCATCGCCAACGGAAAAGTGGTTCCGTTGCCGAATCGTAGCTGTTTTCGTTGCCGGATCATACGCCATGACTTCCCCAATAAATTTGTATTGCGGAATTTTCCGACGTGGACCAAACAACTGCTCATTTTCACTTGGGGTATCGTAGTAAAAGCCTGAGGCAAGCTCTCGCTGCGCAACTTTCCACAGTTCATCGATCCATTCTTGTTTGCAGACATAGTTCTCTGGATCGGCCATGTAACTGTCCACGGCTGCTTTATAAACGTTCGCCACGGTCGAAACATAGTGGATCGATTTCATGCGGCCTTCGATTTTGAAACTATCCACGCCGTTTTCAATCAAATCAGGGATATGTTCGATCATCGACATATCCACAGCACTCATGGAAAACTCTTCTTCCACTGTCCCGTTTTTAGTCAAACTGTTTCGTTCCGTTGCAAAGGGCATGTCAAACAGATCATATTTCCAGCGGCAAGATTGCGAACAGCCGCCGCGATTGGCGTCTCGCATCGACATATGATTGGACAAAGTACAACGGCCAGAATAAGAAATACACATGGCGCCATGAATAAAGGCTTCGATCTCCACGCTAGTATTTTTGCGGATCTCAGCGACTTCCTCCATCGACACTTCTCGGGCGAGAACGACCCGTTCTAGGCCTTCTTCCCGCCAAAATTCCAATGTTTCATAGTTCGTGGCACTGGCTTGGGTGGACAAATGGATCGGTAGACCTGGCGCTTCTGTTGCGCAGATCTGGATCAAAGCGGGATCAGAAACGATCACTGCCGAAATACCGACATCTCGCAATTCCCGAAAGAATTCCCCTGCACCTTCTTGATTGCCCTCATGGGTCACCATGTTGGCTGCTACATAGACTTTTGCGTTGTGGGCTTTGGCAAAAGCCACCCCTTCCGCCATTTCTTCATAGGTAAAGTTTCCCGCGCGACTCCGTAGACCATAGGCATTGCCGCCGATATAGACAGCGTCAGCGCCATAGTGGATCGCTGTTTTTAATTTTTCTAACGTACCAGCTGGTGCTAACACTTCTGGTCGTTTCAATGCTTGTTTAACGGTCATTTGTTCTTGCTCCTTACTTGATATCGTCAGGATCGATGGCATAAAATCCAGTGTCCAACCCACGTTCTGCTGGATGAAGTTGGGCAACTTGTTCACTGAGCACAGTTGCTTGCTCTGCTTGCCACTTCCCACTTTCCACAAGGCTCTTGGCTTGGGCAAACAGCTTAGCAATTGCCACAAAGGCAGCCCCTCGTGTATAGATTCCGTCCAGCTTCCAGGTTTGAAAGCCTGTTGCGGCTAATTCCCCCATCTGCAGCATCAGATTGATGTCGTTATTGGCAAAAATGTGCGTGCCGTGGCTATCTTCATAAATGGAATAGTGAGTTTCTTCTTTTTTCGGTTCAGATAAAAACAACCCACGGTCGTGGTTCTTTTCTTCCGATTGTTGGGTATAGTTATAATAATTTTGTAAAAGCGGACGCTTCGATTGGTGAATGCAGGTCGCACCATAAACCAATACTTCCACAGGAATATTTAGTTGTGGTGCCATGATTTTCATTTCCTCGAAAGGAACTTCTCGCGCTAAAACGGCTGCCTTTGCTCCTTTTTGTCCCCAAAAATTGATTTGACGAGCGCTCGTTACTAAGGTTTCCCCTGCATAAATAAATGGCACGGCACATTCTGGATTTTGCTTCATGCGGTAAATGATCCCAGGATCTCCGAGAGCGATTTGATCGGCTTGATTGGTCTTCAGAAATGCTAGGTATTCTGGAATCCGCTTCATTTTTTCTGGATGCATGATGCCATTGACTGCGATCGTCACTTTCTTTCCAGCTTCGTGGGCCATGTCGATCAGTCTGATTTGCTCTTCACGAGAAAAAGAGGCCGGTAGGCGCAGCCCGAATGTCTCTTCTCCAAAAAACAATGTATCAACATAAGGGATGAGCTGCTGTGCTTGCTCGATCGATTCCACCGTGGCGATAATCTCAACCATAATACTCCTCCTTTTTTCAACTCATTCATAGTATCACACAGCAGGATTCTTTCCAAGAGGTCTCGTTACTCTTTTTTTCACGAATAGCGCTTTTTCCGTTAATCAACCGTTGTCATAAAGCTATTTAGAAGGATATTTTTTTGTGAATCATCAATCATAATTAATAGAGATCACTTGATCACTACTAGACATAGCAAGACAAAAAAGCGACGTTTCTATGGGTGCCGATTACTCGACCATAGAAACGCCGCTGCCGTTATTGGCTCGACTTAAACTTGTTGCAAGACACGTGCTTGTCCCTCTTTGACATTGAGGGTGATCGAACCTTTGGAAGCACCAATCGTCACTTTGTCACCTAAATGAATTTGTCCTGATAGGAGTGCTTCACTTAAACGGTCTTCGACTTCTTTTTGCAATGCTCGACGAATCGGCCGTGCCCCATATTCTGGATCAAAACCAGCTTTACCGATCACATCGATGGCAGATGGCGTGATCTTCAATTGGATGTCTTGGTTGCTTAACCGTTTGATGATCGCTTTGCTCATAATCTTCACGATCTCGTGGATCTCCCCTTCACCTAAGGATTGGAAGACCACTGTTTCATCCACACGGTTCAAGAACTCTGGACGGAAGGCTTTTTTCAGCTCTTCTAAGATCCGTTTTTGCATCGCTTGGTGATCTTTCGTTAAATCAGTGACATTGAATCCAACGCTTTTTTCTTCGCGGATTTGTTGGGCACCGATATTAGAGGTCATGATCAAAATCGTGTTGCGGAAATCGACCTTTCGACCTTTGGCATCCGTCAAATGACCATCATCCAGCACTTGCAAGAGGATATTGAAGACATCGGGATGGGCTTTTTCCACCTCGTCCAATAAGATAACGGAGTAAGGTTTTGAACGGATTTTTTCCGTCAATTGCCCACCTTCGTCATAGCCGACATAGCCTGGCGGTGAACCGATCAAACGGCTCGTGCTGTATTTTTCCATAAATTCGGACATATCGACACGAACCAAGGCATCTTCACTACCAAACATCGCTTCTGCTAAGGCTTTGGCAAGCTCGGTTTTCCCGACACCGGTCGGGCCTAAGAACATGAAGGAACCAATTGGGCGGTTGGGGTCTTTCAACCCACTGCGGGCACGACGGATCGAACGAGCGACTGCTTTGACCGCTTCTTCTTGGCCAACTACCCGTTGATGCAAGATCTTTTCAAGATCCAACAAGCGTTCGCTTTCTTTTTTCTCCATCTGCTGCAAAGGTACACCAGTCCATTGGGAAACGACCGTGGCGACATCTTCTGCAGTAACACTATCGGCATAGCCTGACGCTTCTTTGACTTCCATAAACGCCACTTCCGTCAGTTGTTGGGTCAATTTCTTTTCCTTGATCCGCAGACGAGCTGCTGCTTCAAAATCTTGCTGACGAATAGCGGCTTCTTTTTCTTCGATCAAGTTGGCGATCTCGTTTTGCAGATCTGCCAATTCTGAACTTTCATCGGTTTTGTCTAAACGCACTTTGGCAGCTGATTCATCCATCAAATCGATGGCTTTATCTGGTAATTGGCGCGAATTGATGTAACGCACGGACAATTGCACAGCGGCGTGTAACGCATCATCAGAAATTTCCACCCCATGATGTTCTTCATAACGAGGACGCAAGCCCCGTAAAATTTCTTCCGCTTCTTCTGGTGTTGGTTCGTCGACTTGCACCCGGGCAAAACGGCGTTCTAACGCAGAATCTTTTTCAATGTATTTTTGGTACTCATCTAGCGTTGTGGCACCGATGGTTTGCAATTCTCCACGGGCTAAGGCTGGTTTCAGAATATTCGAGGCATCAATCGCCCCTTCGGCTCCGCCGGCCCCAATCAGTGTATGCAATTCATCAATGAATAAGATGATTTGACCATCTTGATAGATCTCATCGATGATTTTTTTCATTCGGTCCTCAAATTCCCCACGGTATTTCGTTCCGGCAACTAAAGCCCCCATGTCCAGCATCATCAAGCGTTTGTTTTGCATGTCTTCTGGGACTTCCCCATTGATAATTTTTTGGGCTAAGCCTTCAGCGATCGCGGTTTTCCCAACACCAGGTTCCCCAACGAGAACAGGGTTGTTTTTGGTCCGACGGCTAAGGATCTGGATCAGCCGTTTGACTTCTTTGGCACGACCGACAACAGGATCTAGTCGTTTTTCACGGGCTAATTTGGTCAAATCACGGGCTAAGGAATCCAAGGTTGGTGTTCCTTGCTGCGCTTTGGCTTGGGCTGGACGACGACGACCAGCACTTCCGTTGGTTTTGCTTTCATTGAAGCCCATTTTTTTCTTCAAAAGCTGACGCATTTTCGCGAGACTCAAGCCGAGATTCAGCATGATTCGTGAAGCCAAAATGTCTTCGTCTCTTAATAAGCCTAATAGTAGATGTTCGGTACCGATTTGTGGAGCCCCTAAACGCTTGGCTTCATCCCCTGCATAAGCAAATGTATGTTTTGCTCGTGGTGAATACGCGAGATAGGCGTTTTCTGGGTATTGACGAACGGTGCCGTACCCTGTTAAATGTTCGATTTCTTCACGAATATCGTTTTCTGTGATATTCATTTCCCGTAACGTTTTGCCAGCGATCCCGTTTTGTTCAATGACCAGTGCCAATAGAATATGTTCAGAACCTACCGCTTGGTGCTTAAAGTATTTTGCTTCTTCTTGGGCGATAGCCAAAACGGCTTTCGCGCGTTGGGTGAATAATTCATCCATCTCTTTCACTTCCTGTCTTCGTAACTTAATCGTTCTAGAATTGCATGGAGCAAATCAGCTCGTGTTCTATTTTCATAAGGAGAACGTCCTAGAACTGCTTTCGCGATGACGGTCAACAATAAATTGCCTTCTCGCTTGGACAGGATTCCTTCCTCATAAAGTTTCTGGATTATTGCATACGCATCTTTTTCCGAGATGGTTTCATCGAATAATTGATTCATTTCTTTTAAGTAGTGGTGGCTGTCAGTAATTTTGACTTTCTCGATCCGAATATAGCCGCCCCCGCCGCGTTTACTTTCAACCGCATAGCCTCTTTGAACGGTAAAGCGGGTATTGATCACGTAATTTATTTGTGAGGGCACGCAGTTGAACAAATTTGCCATTTCTGCGCGACGAATCTCAATGGTTTCACTGTCTTCAAGAATTTTCTTCAAATATGCTTCAATCAAATCGGAAGTGTTGTGATGACTCAATTCATTCCCTCCCTTGACTAATTCTGACCTTCATTATACCCAATTTTTGAATCCTTGGAAAGATGTACGCTTGCACAAAAGGAAGGTCTAAAGGAAATTTTAAAGACACTTATCCCTCGCTTCAGCTTTTTTAGCTACAAAAAGAAACAAGCAGCTCGTCGGGGAACAAAAAGAGAATTCTTTGATCCCCGACGAGCTGCTTGTTCTTCTAACATAAACGTTCGTCTTATTGCGTACTTTCTGAACTACTTTCACTCGTTGACGAGCTGCTGCTTGAGGAGGATGAGCTGCTTGACGAAGAAGAATCCTGTGGTCGAGGACCTCTGGAAACCGTCACGGTAACAGAACTTCCTACTGCTACAGAAGTACCTGCTCCGGGCGTAACGCGCACTACTTCTCCAGCAGGCACAGAGTCGTTATAATCAGATTCTTGTTCTATCGTATACTGCAGTCCTGCTTCATTCAAATCTGCTTCTGCATCGGCTTGGCTTTTGCCAACGATTCTTGGTACATTGACCATCTCTTGCCCGCTGCTGACAGTTAATGTAATGATGGTTCTGGAAGTCACAACGGACTCGCCACTCGCTGGTGCTTGACCAATGATCGTACCTTCCGGTTGGCTGCTGGATTCGTAAGTGACATTGATTTGTGAAAGGCTTACCCCGCGAGAAGTTAATGCTGCTCGTGCATCTGCCTCTGTCATGCCATAATAGTTGTCCATTGCGAAGCTATCTGGTCCGGAGCTGACCTTAAAGGTGATTTCGTCTTCTGCTGGGGAAACTTCCCGCCCTGCTGCTGGTGATTGACTGATAATATCCCCTTCATCGACATCATCTGACGACTCTAGCTCTTCTTTGATTCTGTCTTCATCAAAGCCCAAATCGATCAACTCTTTTTTGACATCATCAAAGGAGCGACCTTCATAGTCATCAAGGGTGATTTTCTTGGTTCCGCTGCTGATATAAAGAGTCACGACGGAATTCTTTTTGACTTCATTGCCTTCTGGCGGATCGGTCTTGACGACATTGCCTGCTTCGACTTCATCGTCTTCAATTTCTTCTACCTCGTCTGCCACTTGCAAACCAGCAGCTTCCAGCTCGGCACGGGCAGCTGCTTCTGTCTGACCACTGACTTCAGGAATTGCCACATCTCCCCGACCACCGCCGAATAGGAAGTAACTGCCTATGCCTAGCAGTGCGATCACCATAATGATGGGCAGCAGCAGCCACCGTTTGCGTTTTTTCTTTTTCGGCTGCGCTGGTTCTTCAGCTTGATCCGCAACCTTATCTTCTACAGGTTCTTCTACTGGCGGCGTTTCGACTTGGGCTGCTTCCACAGGAGTCAGCACTCTCGTTTCATCCATCAGGGCATGAGGTTCCCATCTCGGTTCATTGAGTCGGTCAGGAGACAACACGGTATCAAGGTCCGCTCGCATTTCATCGGCAGTTTTGTACCGATCCGCCGGTTCTTTGGCGGTCGCCTTCAATACGACGTTTTCCAGCGATTGCGGAACATTTTTGTCATAGATCCGAATCGAAGGGATCTCATCTTGGAAATGTTTCAAGGCGATCGTTACGGCTGATTCGCCATCAAAGGGTACTTTGCCTGTTAATATTTCATAGAGGATAATCCCAATCGCATAAATATCTGATTGATTGGTCGCCATACTGCCTCGTGCTTGTTCTGGTGAAAGATAATGCACCGAGCCTAGCATCGAGTTGGTTTGGGTGATCGATGTTTCTGATAGGGCGATCGCGATCCCAAAATCGGTGATTTTCACCACGCCGTCTTCATTGATCAGCACATTCTGGGGCTTTAGGTCCCGGTGAATGATGCGGTGCTGATGGGCCAATGCCACCGCTGATAAAATTTGTTGGATGATATCAACGATCTGCAAATAAGGTACGGGATAGTGCGTTTGGATATAGCGCTTGAGATCCATCCCTTTGACATATTCCATCACCAAAAACTGCATGCTGTCTTCTTCCCCGACATCATAAACGGTTACGATGTTTGGATGAACCAGCTCAGTCGCCGCCAAGGCTTCTCGTTGAAAGCGCCGAATCGCACTTTGGTCGTTTTGGAAGTCAAAACGAAGCACTTTGATTGCCACTTCACGGTCTAAGATCAAGTCATGCGCCAAAAACACATTTGCCATTCCGCCGCTGCCGATATTGCCGATGATTTTGTATCGGCCGTTTATCTTCTTCCCAATTTCGATCATGGGCGCTCTCCTCCAACTTTAATCAATAATACCGTGATATTGTCGACACCACCGCGTTCGTTGGCTTGATCGATCAATGATTGCACTGCTTCTTCCAGCACAGGGGTTTCTTGGATCGTTGCTGTGATCTCTTCATCTGAGACCATGTTGGTCAATCCGTCTGAACACAGCAGCAAATAATCCCCGTCTGCAATAAAGTGGATCGCCACATCGACTTCGACTTCGCTTGGCATACCGATCGAGCGGGTCAAAACGTTTTTGCGAGGATGATTCAAGGCCATTTCTGCCGTGATTTGTCCCGACTTCACCAATTCATTGACCAGTGAATGGTCCTCTGTGATTTGAGTCAGCACTTGATTGCGTAAAAGATAGGCACGGCTGTCCCCGACATTGGCGATCGTAAACTGGTCGCCTAATAAGGCCACAGCAATGATCGTGGTGCCCATGCCGCTAAGTTCTTCTTGTTCTTGTCCTTTTTGGAAAATCACTTGGCTTTCCGCTTGGATTTTTTGGATCAGCCATTGGGCAGTTTTTTCACTGTCTGTCAGCTCTGTCTGTTCCCAAGCGGTGCCGATCTCACTGACTGCTTGACGGCTAGCGACATCTCCGGCTCGGTGGCCCCCCATGCCATCGGCAAGCAAGGCCAATGTCACATTGGCTTTATTTACATAGGTTGCTGCAAAATCTTGGTTTGTGTTGCGACGTTTGCCGACATCTGTTTGAAAACGAATCTCCAATTTCTTTCACCTCGTTACTTTTTGCGTAGACAACTGATAAAAAAGCCATCTGTCATAAAATCTTGCGGATAGATCGTCAACATATCCTCTTGAACCGCTTCGGCTGCCAGCGGTCCTACCGCAAGAGGCATTTGCTCAAATTCAGGATGGTCAGCGAGAAACGCTGCCACGACTTGTTGATTTTCTTCCGCTAGAATCGTGCATGTGCTGTAGACCATTATACCCGATTTTTTCAAGGTTGGGGCGGCACTTTCCAAAATCTCTCGCTGAATCTGCGGCAAGCGTTGGAAATCGGCTTCCGTCTTGCTGTATTTGATGTCCGGTTTACGGCGCATCAACCCTAATCCAGAACAAGGGGCATCCACTAAGATGCTATCAAATTGTTCGGGTGCAAAGGTTTGAGCCGTCTCCCGCGCATCCATCACGCGGGTCTCCACAACTGCTTCGACGCCTAAACGTTGGGCATTTTGCTGAATCAGCTTAACCTTATGGGCATGGATATCCAGTGCTGTCACTTTGCCGCCCTCTGCGGCAGACAAGAAGGCAGCGATATGGGTCGTTTTGCCTCCTGGTGCTGCGCAGGCATCCAGTACTTGATGGTCTCGGGCTACTTGTAAAACGGGGGCAACCAGCATCGAACTTTCATCTTGGATCGTCAGTAAACCTTCTTTGTAGAGGGACGAGCCCGCCATAAAGCCTTTGTCAGCCACAACCCCATAGGGGGAAAGCTCACTTGGTCGTGCGTCGATGCCTTCTTCTTGTAGCCGTTCGATCGCTGCTGCTTGCGAGATGCGCTGCAGATCGATACGACCACTGGCATGATTGGGTTCAAATAGGGCATAGCCCAGCTCACTGGTTTCTTCGATCCCAATTTGTTTGACTAGTTTCTTCGTTAGCCACAGGGGCAAACTGATTTCCGTTGCTAAACGTTCCATTGGGTCTTTGATCAATGCCAAGTCTGGCACTCCTTGTCGTTGGATCGTGCGCAGGACGCCATTGACGAATTTTCCAGTTCCCGGATTGCCTTTGGCTTTCGCAATATCCACGGCTTCATGAATGATGGCATGGGCGGGTACTTTATCGAGATACAGCATCTGATACAAGGAAAGCCGCAGCAGCGTTTTGACCCACGGGTCGACTTTGCGGGCATTTTTAATAAACCGATCCAAATAATAATCCAATAAAAGCTGACGACTGATGGTGCCGTACACCAATTCAGTCAGTAAGCGACCGTCTTTGTCATTTAAACGCCCTTGATTCATCAATTCCCGCAGCAGTAGATTGGAATAAGCACCGCCTTTTTCGATTCGCAACAACGCTTCTAGTGCCACAAAGCGCACTGTATATTGTATGTCTCCAAGATTACGCTTCATAGGTACCTACCTGATCCCCTTTTTGAATCTGTTGTCCACTGCCGTTTAAGAATGCGGCAATGTCTTGTCGGCCTTTTCCAGCTGGCTGCAATTCATCGATAGCCAATACCGTGCCTTCCCCACAAGCGATCAGCAACGTTTTTTTCGTCCGTTCAATGATCGTTCCTGGTTGGGCTGTCGTCGTTTGCTCCAGCGGTGTTACTTGCCAAAGTTTCCAGCGGTTGCCATTTTGTGTCGTAAAGGCGATCGGCCATGGTCGCATGCCTCGGACTTGGGCATCGATTTGCACCGCCGTTTTCTGCCAGTCGATGGCTTCTTGTTCACGGCTGATATTTGGTGAAAAGGTGACTTTTGCTTCTTCTTGCGGGACAGGCTGCAGCTCTCCCGACAAGATTTTCGGCACAGTTTCCAGCAGCAAGTCTTTGCCTAATAGGCTCAACTTATCAAACATCGTCCCCACATCATCTTGGGCCGTGATCGGCAAACGAGCTTGAGCAAAAATACCGCCAGCATCCATTTTTTTGATCATTTCCATGATGGTTACACCCGTTTCTTGCTCCCCTTTCATAATGGCATAATGCACAGGTGCTCCGCCACGGTATTTCGGCAGTAGGGACGCATGAACGTTGATAGCGCCATGCTTTGGTACTTCTAGTAACGCACTAGGTAAAAATTGGCCGAAAGCTGCCGTGATCAGCAGGTCAGGTGCTAAAGCTTGAATCTGCTCCATTTCTGGTGACCCACTGATTTTTTCTGGTTGTAAAACCAACAAGCCATGCTTCATCGCCGCTTCTTTAACGGGGGTCGGAGTGATGGTTTTTTTGCGACCGACGGGACGATCCGGCTGGGTCACGACTGCTGCCACTTCATAGCCAGCTTCGAGCAAGCCTTCTAAAATTGGGACGGAAAACGCCGGGGTACCCATAAAGACGATTTTAGTCATTTTCATGTTCCTCCATATACTTTTCTAAGTCTTCTTCAGGAATGCGTTCGACGAGCTTGTCGACAAACAGCACGCCATTTAAATGATCGATCTCATGCTGCATCGCACGCGCCAAGTAGCCGAATGCTTCCACTTCCATTTCTTCTCCTTCTCGGTCGAAATAGCGGACAGTGATCTCGTCTGCTCGTTTGACGGTCCCAAAGGTGTGGGGAATACTCAAACAGCCTTCCACATCAAGGGATTCACCAGAAGAAGCGATGATCTCAGGGTTGATCATTTCAAAACGATCGTCTTCTTCGACTTCCACGATCGCCACTTGCAGGTTTTTGCCGACTTGCGGTGCGGCAATACCGATCCCGTCGTGGGCGACCATCGTTTCATAAAGGTCGTCTAATAGCTGAACGAGTTCATCGGTAATTACTTTGACGGGTTTTGCTTGCCGACGAAGACGTTCATCGGGGGTGATAATAATAGGATAACGCATATTTTCTCCTCTAAATAAAATTCAACGGCTCTTGGTCAATCGACACGTACAATCCTTTGCGCTGATCGATTTGACTTTGATCCAACAGACGGGTCAACAAAGCAGGTAGCTGCGGTTCATTTTTGTATTTAATGATCAATTGGTAGTAATAACGGTTTTTCACCCGCAAAATCGCACTGGGTGCCGGTCCCAACAAAATACTCTGCGGTGACAGCTCCTGCTGCAGATCCCGCGCGATCGCAAACATCTTCTGAGCTGCGACTTGCTCTTCGGGATGACTGCAGGTGATTTTGACGGTGAAATAATACGGTGGATAGCCGCTTTGGTGCCGCATCCACATCTCTTTTTGATAGAAATCTTCGTAGTCTTGCGACTGCGCCAATTGGATAGCGTAGTGCTCAGGGTTGAATGTTTGAATCACCACTTCGCCGGTTTTTTCTGCTCGACCAGCCCGACCACTGACCTGAGTCAACAGCTGGAATGTCCGTTCACTCGAACGAAAATCTGGCAAATTCAAGGCGGTATCGGCATTCAAGACCCCTACCAGTGTGATATCAGGGAAATCCAAGCCTTTGGCGATCATTTGAGTCCCTAACAAAATATCCGCTTTTTTCTCCCCAAACAAGGTCAAGATTTTTTCATGGGCGCCTTTTTTGCGGGTGGTATCGACATCCATCCGTAAGACCCGCGCTTCGGGAAACAGTTCTTTCAACTCTTCTTCCACTTTTTGCGTGCCCGTTCCGTAATACCGAATCTTGTCTGCATTGCAGTTGGGGCAACGATGGGGGATGTGTTCTTCATGTCCGCAATAATGACAGCGCATCGTTTTGGTATCCATATGCAGCGTCAAGGAGATGTCGCAATTTGGGCAAGGCAAAACATACCCACAATCGCGGCACATCACGAAGGAAGAGTAGCCGCGCCGATTCAGCAGCAAGACGATCTGTTCTTTGCGGGCCAAGCGGTCTGTGATTTTTTCCTGTAACGGACGAGAAAAGGTTTGATACTTTTTGTTGGCAAATTCGGTACGCATATCCACGACTTCGATCTGCGGTAATTGCGCACTGGTTTTTGCCCGTTGATTCAATTTCAATAAGCGGTAGACTTCTTTTTGCGCCCGGGCACGAGATTCCAATGACGGCGTCGCACTGCCTAACACCACTGGACAGTGATGGTACTGGCTGCGCCAAATCGCTAAATCTCTCGCATGGTAACGAGGGGCTTCATCTTGCTTGTAGGAGGCTTCGTGCTCCTCATCGACGATGATGACCCCGATGTTTTTCAACGGAGCAAAAATCGCCGAGCGGGCGCCAACCACCACCTGCGCCTCCCCACGTTCGATCTTACGCCATTCATCGTATTTTTCACCTTGGGACAAGCCGCTGTGTAAAACAGCCACTGCGTCGCCGAGACGGCTTTTAAAGCGTTCGACCATTTGCGGGGTCAACGCGATCTCTGGCACGAGCATGATCGCGGTTTTGCCTTGTTTCAGCAATTGGGCGATCGCTTGCAGATAGACTTCTGTTTTTCCACTGCCGGTGATTCCTTCCAGTAAAAAAGTCTGTGCCTCTTGGTTATCCGCACAAGCAGTGATTTGCGCTACTGCAGCTGCCTGTTCTTCATTTAATTCAAGCGGGACCGTTTTTTGAAATTGACGGTCTTTGTAAGGATCACGGTAGGCTTCAACTTCCGTAAAGGTCAGCCAACCAGCTTCTTGCGCTTGATTCAAAGCCGCGGTGGAAATCCCTTGTTCGGTAAAAAAGGAAACCGGCAAGCGGACTTCCTCTGTCAAAATCTGTAAGATTTCCAGCTTGCGTTTGGCCCCTTTGCGCAGCTGTTGCTGGACGGCGGGGATTTCTGCTGGATCAATCTTGCGTTCAATATAACGGGTCATTTTCGCTTTGTTTTTATTTTTCACGAGATACTGCAATTCAACTACTGCGGCTTCCCGCAAAGGCTTCAACTGCGGCAACAGCCCTGCACTTTCGGCGTCTTGCCAGCTGAGGATGCCGTTTTCGGGAAAATATTCTTTGATGGGATGATTTCCTTCCAGCAAAACGATCTGCTTTTGGTACTCGGCTTTCATCACACTAGGCAGCATCGTCTGCAAGCAAGTGATCTTAAAGGCAAAGGTCGTTTCCTTCATGTAGTCGGCTAATTGGAGAAGTTCTTCATTGACGACAGGCGACAAATCCAACAAACGAACGATTGGTTTTAAGGTCTGCTGCGGTTCGGCAACTTCTGAAAGGCCGACGACGAACCCTTGAATATGGCGGTCGCCCTTGCCAAATGGCACTTCGACCCGCATCCCTGTCTCAATGGCGGCTTGTAATTCTGATGGGATCAGATAGGTAAAAGGCTGATCGGTCTGCATCGTGGGAACATCCACGATCACTTCTGCTATGTACGCCATTTCTTCTCCTCCTTTTAGGTTCTATTTTACTAAATGGGTGGGGGTTTGTCTGTACCCCTTACAAAAATTTAACCATCATCATTCAAAAGAAAAAGCCAGAACACAGGCGTGCTCTAGCTTGCTTTTGTCTATAGCTTTTGTTCGTCGCGGATACGCGCTTCTAATTCTTTTTGTTCTTGGTCTTTTTGCGCTTTGCGCTCTTCTTGTTCCATTTTCAAGCGGGCACGCTTGATTTCTGGATGCGGATCATTAACGACTAATTCCGCTTCGATTTCTTCAAGTGCTTGACCCACGCTTTTCACTGAATCAAAGTTTTCTAGTGTTGCTTGCGCACCGGCATCAAGTTCATGCGCCCGTTTGCTTGCTAAGATCACTAATGAATATTTTGAATTGACACGATCCAACAAAGAATCGATTGAAGGTTTTAACATCATATTTCTTACAGCTCCTCTAACATTTTGATATAGGTTCCAATCACTCGGTCAACGCGAAAATGTTCACTCGAAATAATTTCGCGAATTCGTTGGACTGCCTTAGGTACTTCATCATTGACAACGGCATAATCATACAAAGCCATCATTTCGATTTCTTCACGGGCGACACGCATCCGTTCATCGATCACTTCGGCAGAGTCGGTTCCTCTTCCTGTAATACGAGAGCGTAATTCTGCCAGATCAGGTGGCGTCAGAAAAATAAACACACCATCGGGAACTTTGTCTTTTACTTGTTTTGCCCCTTGCACTTCGATCTCTAAAAACACATCTTTTCCTTGATCCAGTGTCTGTTGGACATAAGATAATGGGGTTCCATAATAATTGCCGACATATTCGGCGTATTCCAGCATTTCACCGGCTTCGATCAAGGCTTCAAATTCTTCACGCGTGCGGAAATAGTAATCGACCCCTTCCACTTCCCCCTCGCGTTTTTGACGAGTGGTCATTGAAACGGAATATTGAAAATCGTTGTCGTCACTCTCAAAAATTGCTTTGCGCACGGTCCCTTTCCCTACTCCGGAAGGTCCTGATAAAACTATAAGTAATCCTCGCTCTGACATAATGACGTCCTTTCACTGACATTTGCTTAACGTCTATTTTGCACTTTTTTTCAGCAACTTTCAAGAACTACTTTATTATAATGGGAATTTCATGAAATTGCTAGTCTACACTTCGGCTGCTTTCTTAAAAGCCCATGTTGCTTAAGGTATTGATGACCCCTGCTAATTCGTCTTTGGCGGTGATCGCTTTTTCGGTAGGATCCGTCACTTCTTGGCAATCGATACGCACGATGTACCGCCGATTTAAAGAAACAGCTACGCCATCAACTAGTAGATGAAGAAAATCCGGCTCGATGGCTACGCAGGCATCTTCCCATGCAGAGAAATTCTCTTTGTCAGAGGGTATACTGCGTTTGATGACATTTTTTCCGCTCAGTTCGTGAAAGGTGATATCGTAATATTTCATTGGTTCATTCCTCCTACTCGATGTTTTGAACTTGTTCTCTGATTTTTTCAATGATCGTCTTCATTTGGACGACACTGTTTTTGATTTGGATCGGACTTGATTTTGAGCCAATCGTATTGACTTCCCGGTTCATCTCTTGGATCAAGAAATCCAGCTCTCGACCTATTGGTGTCTCAGCTGCCAGCAGCTCCGTCATCGTCGTTAAATGGATACTTAAACGATCCAGTTCTTCGTGGATATCGCCGCGTTCCAATAAAATCGCCAACTCTGTCAGTAAACGATCGCGCTCGACTTCTTCCCCTAAATAGGCAGTCAGTTTCTTTTCAAAGCGCTCTTGGTAGTCCGCCTCATAGAGGCCCACGAATTGTTTGAGTTCTGTCAACTTTTCCTGCAGCTGTCGCTGGTTTTCTTGCAAGATCTGCAGAATACCTTGCCCTTCCACCCAGCGGCTTTGATCGATCGCTGCCAGCGCTTGATCTAATGCTTCCATCACGCCATCGGCCAAGGTGCTTTCTTCTGGCTCTTGATCAGAGATCGTTAGAAAGGCCTCATGGAGCAGGAATTGTTCTAGCAATGCTGCTTTTGGCAGCTCTGCTAGGTCAAAACGGTCTTTGGCTTCGGTATCGATCTCCTGCATGAAACGTTCCAGCAAGTCCCATTGGATCTCGATCTGTTTCGTATTTGCGGTTTTTTCTTTTAAAGTCACATACAATTCGATTCGTCCTCGCTGGAGGGTCTGCTTGATCGACTGCCGTAAAGCACCTTCTAGAGGATTCAATTGTTTGGGCATTCGCAGCTGCAGGTCCAAAAAGCGCTGATTGACACTTTTGATCTCAATTTCGATCTGCACATCTGGCGTTTCTGCACTGCCTTTGCCAAAACCAGTCATACTTTTCATTTGATCACTCCTCACCGTTTTGCTTTCTTACATGGAAAGCAGGGCTTTTTTAAGTTCTGCAAATTCTTCATTGGATAAGGTCACGCCTTTGCCCATCTTCTCGTGCTCTGGGCCCCAATCTCTCAGATCAAATTTTGGCGGGCGCCCATTCCAGCTCACCAAATTCAATTCTTTGCGCCAGCCTCTTTGATTTTCCGAAAGCACGGCGATCTCTTCAACGATTTCATACGAAAATTTATCCATTTTCTGCTCCTTTCAAAAGATAGTGACTATACGCTGCCATTAAAGCAGTCAGTGGGTAACGCCGACGAATCTGCTGAAGGGCGGGCAGATTCAATTGCTGCGTCCGATAAAAAAAGAAAAAGCGGTTTTGCTCGGACAAGACAAAAAAACGGTCGCGATAATAGCTCAGCCACTCGGTGATCGACCAGGCATCGGCTTCTTCCACTGCCTTTAGAGCAATTTTTTCAGCTAAAGCCGTTAGAATCGTTTCCTGCTCATAAATCACTGTAGGCGCTAGATACAATACTTTCGCGGTACACTCTATCAGTATACGCCCCCACTGCTCAAATGGCACATCCTGTTGATAGAATTTACGCATTTTTTTCCAAAATTCTTTTTTCTTTAGTTCCTGATAAAGCAGCGGGTCTGTCTGGCGCAGCTCTTTCAAAAAGCCCCGCCATAACGGCTGAAAATCAACCGTCCTTTCAAAGGTATACCAATGGCCTTGGTATTTGCCGAACACTTTCAAGGTTTCCAAATAGCCTAAGGTCATATTATCCAGCGAACGCTGGGCATCAAAAACCAAAAAGCTGCCTAAGGACCAAGGAGACCCCAACGAAAGCTGCGCAGTTTCTTCCGTCACAACCGTCCTTTTATTGATGCCAGGTCCTTGGACATCCACGGTGATACATTCCGTTGCCCCTTGCTGGACAGCGACATCGATGGGCAGGTTGTTGCGATAGCCGCCATCGATGTAATAGGCGTCGTTAATTTTTTGCGCCTGCATCGCTGGATAAAATGAAGCGGATGCCAACAACCAATGCAGATTTTCCTCTACTGCGGATGGATCAAAGGCATAAACCGTCTCCTTGAAATCGGGCAGACGAGTCGTACAGATCAGCAAACGACAAGCAGTTTGGCTGAATTTTTCTTGATCAAAGGTCTTTTGCAAAAGCTTTGCCAAGGGTTCGGTACTGGCACCGTTGCTTTTGACCGCTTCACGGACCAGCGAATTGGCTTGATTCATCAAATCTCGCAGTGTTTGGGCACGTACCGAAGCAAGCGGATAGTGCAATACTTGCTCGTTAGAGATATTTGCCCATAAATCGACGGCCGCTTCCACATCGTTCATTAAAATCAAGGCGCCATTCAAGGCACCGACGGAAGTTCCCGTGATCCATTCAAAGGTGATGCCCCGTTCTTGCAGCGCTTGCCAAACACCGATTTGATACGCCCCGTGAGCACCGCCACCGCCTAAAACCAGCGCCGTCTGATAAGCTAGCGCTTTTTGATACCCTTGAGGGACCACCTGATACCCTTGCTGGATAAACCACTCAGCCAAGGGGGTTCGATGAGGAAGCTGCCACAAGACAGCTGCTACAAAACGACTGCGAGCAAAGCTTTCTGTCACGGCTAGCAGTTGTTTCCAAGTAAAATCGGCGGCCGCTTCCACCAGCAGATTGGTGATAGTCAGTGTCTTTTGGTCAAAATCAAACTGCCCAGCAAGGTAAAGACGTCCGTAACGGCTGTCGATCTGCCAGCCCTGCTGCGCTATATCGGCTAGAAAGGCTCGTCGCGCTTTTGAATGCGACTCAAAAAAGGAAAAGACGAGTCGGCTTTCTTGAAACCCTGCCCTTTGTGCAAGAAAATCGATCGAAGTCAGTTTTTTCACTTTCATCAAGACGCCTCCTCAAGCAAAAAAGAATAGACGAATGACACGCCAGCTGCCGTACCACTCGAGCTATTCTTTTGATTAAAATGTTCGTTGTGCCATGTTGAATGCCGCCAGCATCTCATCCGTTGCTTCGTCGACAGGCGTTACAGATTCCAGATCACCTTGGATCACACGACGGGTGACACCGCCCATTTCCCCACAAGTGATCAGCGTGATCATCTTGCGGCCTTCTACTTCGTCAAGCAAATAGACATCGGTCGGATCGACCCGCACAGAAGAAGTCGCGGTATACGTGTAAATATTTTCCAGATCGGTCACATAGATAGCCGCCCCGATGGCGACATCATCCAATGGTGTAAACAAAAGCTCTGGCGATTGAGCGCGATGGCTAGCTAACGCGTAATTGCCTTCCCCCATTTTTTGGGTGGGACTTAACGTACCAGCACCATACAGCAAGGCCTCGTTGGCCAAGCCTTTAAAAATCGGCAGATTGATCCCCACACTAGGAACCGCCACGCCGCCGATCACTGGCAAGGCTTTGTTGCTCAGCTGCGCCCGTAAGACTGCTTCTGAACTTGCCGGCTCCACGGCATCAAAATCAAAGGTCGCTTCCGCTTCCATATTTTTTTCCACATCACTGCGATCAATGGTGCCGACTGCGTAAGCTTCACCTGTTTGTTTAATAAAATAATTTTTGATTTGATTATTAAAAATCAATGCTAAACCAATCAATAACAGCAAAAGCAAAAAGAGATTGCTCAGCCAATTCGAAAGTCTGCGTTTCTTTTTTCTCATGGGTTTTCGTCTCCATTAGTTTCTTCTTTTATCATACCAAAATCCTCATAAAGACGCCAATTTTGGCTAGTTTTTTTACGAAAAGACAAGATTTCCCTTTTTTTGTCGAAAAAGGGAACTTAAAAATTGTTTTTTCTGTTATTTTGTAATATAACTTTAAACGAAAAGATACAAGCAATTTTCAGCGCTTTGTTGTAGAATGAACTTAGTATATAGGAGGGATCGATCGGCATGTCTAACACGATTTACGTACATATTGATACAACCAGCAATGCCGTCTTGACCCGCGGGCTTGCCCCCCAAGATTTTAACAAGAGCATCGTCCATCAGCCCAAGAATTTGCTCTTGCTTGATCCTTCCAGTGATTTCGGCGAATTCGACGGTCATACGGGCTTAAAAGTGATACGCGGAATGGAAGACGTCCAGCTGTTTTTTCAGCAGATCAATAAAGGTCGTGTTGCCGAAGAAATGAAGTGGATCGATTTTAATGATTACGAGATGGTCAAAGAATTGACGCCTTTAGAGATCTCCGAGTTGTTATATTTTGGTCACATGAAGACACACCTCCACTCCCCTTTCTTTTACAAACTGCAAAATAACTTTGTTTTCTTTGACTTAAAAGATGCACGTTCCCGCGTTTATTATCGCTATTTAGATGAATATTATCGGATCTTGGCGGATCGGATCACCCGCATCGTCTTAGAAAAAATCAATGATCGCCTCTCCTTTTTTAAAAAAGCAACGCCGGTGGAAAAGCTCGATTTTAATTTACTGAAAGAATTGCGGGGAATCATGCAAGAAGGCATCGTCTTTTGTCTGACACAAGAACAATTGATCGACAGAACCTATACGATCCCGATCTATCTGTCAGAAGATGCTGGCTTAAAAAACACGCTGGTCAATCAAAAAGAGCTGGATCAAATCGCTGTTTTACGCTATTCAGCCAGCAAAAAAAGCTGGTCGTTGGAAATCGACCAAGAAGATCTAGCGTTTGGCTTTATCGACAAAAAAATGTCTTGATGCTTCTCTTTCTCAAAGAGCATCAAGACATTTTTTGATGGTTCCATTTCTAAAACTAAGCTTTCGGGACAAATAATTTCGGGGCTGCCTTGACTAAGAGACCTAGGACGACCCCTACATAAACGATATTGATAATGACCGATGATCCATTAAAGATCAAGGAATACAGATACGGACTTTGTCCTGGCGGTGCGTACATTCCCCAGACAAAGACCCCAGCCCAATAATGCCAAAACCAACGGCTGGTCACCGCCACGATGCCCCCTAAGACGACATACCACGTAACGGTTTTGCTGTTTTGACGGATCGCTTGCTGGATTTTATTAGCAAACAAGCCGCCCATCCCGCCAAAAGCAAAGGCAAAGGGGTATTCAAAAATGATCTGTGGAACGGTGATAAAGTTACGCATGGCGCTACCAATCAAAATATTCAGCAAGCCCCACATAAATCCAGCCGTCATTCCCGGCAGCACTCCGCGACGATACGAATACAAGACCAAGGGCACGAGACCTAGAGACAAGTCGATACTGGAATTGGCTGTCTGGATCGGGATATACGACAAGACGACCCCAATTGCAGCGATCATCGTTCCTTCCGTCCAGACCTGCAGCGACATTTTTCGTTTCAAAAAAAACTCCTCCTTTAGAATCATCACAATTCACAAAGGAGAAGTGTTGGACACTTCAACTCGTCACAATTCCTACGTTCGCATGATCGAAACAGGTACGAAGGGTTTAGAGTACTCTCATTCTCAGCCTTTGCAGACTCCCCTTTGTGATTAGATTCTATTTTATTTTTTGCTTGCATTTCGCAAGTCACTTTCAAGAATACCATAAATTGGTGAAAAGAAACATGACTGCGATCGTTTTTTCTAAAAACATCCTGAAACTCCTCAGAAAAAAACAGCCAATGAGCGGCTAAAGACCGACCATTGGCTGTTGTTCTCATGCTTATGAGACACGATTAAATTGATAATTTTGATTCAAACAGTGGACTGACTGGTTTGTTCTCATGGATTCGTTTGATCGCTTCGCCCATCAAGGCACCGACACTGATCTCATCGATTTTTTTCGACTTGCGGTCTTCTGGCAAGTGAATCGAATCTGTCACAACTAGATGCTCAATGGCAGAATCTTCGATCCGTTCCAAGGCGGGTCCTGACAAGACAGGGTGGGTACATGAGGCGTAAACACTTTTAGCACCTGCTTGTTTCAACGCATTCGCAGCCAATGTGATGGTACCAGCAGTATCGATCATATCGTCGATCAAGACACAAGTTTTGCCTTCAACATGACCAATGATATTCATGACTTCTGCTACGTTGGCTTTCGGACGACGTTTGTCGATGATCGCGATTGGTGACTTAAGAAACTCAGCTAATTTACGGGCACGAGTCACGCCCCCGTGGTCTGGTGAAACGACGACGACGTCATCGCCTTGAATGCCTCTTTCCAAGAAGTAGTTGGCGATCAATGGTGCACCCATCAAGTGGTCAACTGGGATATCAAAGAACCCTTGAATCTGTGAGGCATGCAAATCCAGTGTAACCATGCGGTTCGCACCGGCTTTTTCGATCATGTTTGCTACAAGTTTTGCGGTGATTGGTTCTCTTGATCGCGCTTTGCGGTCTTGTCTTGCATAACCATAATAAGGCATTACTACATTGATCGTCTTCGCACTGGCGCGCTTCAAAGCATCGATCATGATCAGCAATTCCATTAAGTTATCGTTTACAGGGCTGCTGGTTGATTGAATCACGTAGACGTGGGCACCACGAATACTTTCTTCAATATTCACTTGGATTTCACCATCGCTAAATTGTTTGACTGAACACTTACCTAATTCAACACCTACTGCAGCTGCGATTTTTTCCGCCAAAGGACGATTTGAGTTCAGAGAAAAAATCTTCAATCTTGGATCAAAATAATGATTTGACATGAGAACCTCCACTTTCTTTGCGTTCATCTAGAAAAAAATGACTCCTTTTACTAGAATCTTCTTCCTAATAAATAGTAGTCATTTTTCCTTAAGAAATCAAGTCATTTCGCTATTTCTAATTTAGATAAGGCAACTTTTTCGCGTAATCCGCTTTATTTTCCTGACGGGCGCGGGCAATCGCCATACTGTGTTTAGGAATATCTTTGGTGATCGTTGAGCCAGCAGCGATCATCGTTTCCTCTTCGATGGTCAATGGCGCAACTAGATTGGAGCCAGAGCCGATAAAGCAATTGTCGCCGACAGTCGTTTTGAATTTGCTCTTGCCGTCATAATTAACAAAGACTACGCCGCAACCGACATTGATGTTTTTGCCTAAGGTCGCATCGCCAACATAAGACAAGTGTCCGACTTTGGTGCCTTCACCAATCGTCGCATTTTTGACCTCCACAAAGTTCCCGATATGGGCATGGGCCAAAATTTCCGCATGGGGACGAAGATGGGCATTGGGACCGACATCGGCGCCATCATGAATGATGCTCTCCTCGATCGTCGATGCCTTGATCGTCACTTGGTTGCCGATCTTGCTGTCTTCTATTTCAGAAGCTGCCGTAATGACACAGTCTTCTCCGATCGTCGTCTTCCCTTTGATGGTGACACCGGCTTCGATCAGGGTATCTGAGCCGATCACAACACCTTCGTCGATATAAGTCGTCGCCGGATCGATCAAGGTCACGCCATTTTGCATGTGCTGACGATTGATCCGCTGACGCATCAAGCGATTGGCTTCGGCTAAGGCGATGCGGTCATTGACTCCTAATGATTCATGAAAATCTTCGGTTTGATAAGCAGCGATGATTTTGCCGTCTTCCTTTAAGATCTCGATGATATCAGTCAAGTAGTACTCCCCTTGGGCATTGTCCGTATCTAATTTTGCCAAGGCGTCAAATAACAATTCATTATCGAAGCAATACGTCCCTGTATTGATTTCTTGGATCAGCGCTTCTTCGATCGACGCATCTTTTTGCTCAACGATTTTCTCCACGATACCGACACGATCCCGCACGATTCGGCCATAGCCTGTTGGGTCTGCCGCTTGCGCCGTTAAGATCGTCGCCGACGCATTTTTCCCTTGGTGGTAATCGAACAAGTTATTCAAGGTTTCCGTCGTCAATAACGGTGTATCCCCACTGATCACTAAGGTCGTCCCTTTTTTGCCTTTTAAAAATGATTCGGCTTGAACGACAGCATGGCCAGTACCCAATTGTTCGGCTTGTAAGGCATAGTTGGTGCGATCCCCCAGTTGCTCTTTGACCATTTCTGCCCCGTGACCGACGATCGTCACGATCTCTTCAGGATTTGTTTCCACCACTCGATTCATGATGTGCTCCACCATTGGTTTGCCACAAACAGGATGTAACACTTTATATAACTTCGATTTCATGCGCGTGCCTTTTCCAGCCGCTAAAATTATTGCAAAACGTGCGTCCACGTATTCCACTCCTATCAATCTGAACGATTTTTGTTCATTGAATTTCCTATAAACAGTTTAGCCCAAGTACTTGTAAATTTCAACGATTTAAGGAATCCCCACCTAGACCAATCAAAAAAAAGACTGGCGGCCGCCGTTTAAAAAACAGCTGCTTGCGCCAGTCTAAGAGCCACAAAAAATCAGGCTTTTTTCTCAAAGTAATTTCCCGGTACTACCGAGATCGTTTTGGTCTGGGTATCGACATCTTCAACATACAGCAGAGAACTGTAATCGCTGATGGCCCGCTTGCCTTTGAATTTCGTTTCGGCAAAAACCGTAATACCGACTAATTCGGCTTCAAATTCTTCAATCAAGCTCTTCATCCCATTGACCGTGCCGCCGCCTTTCATAAAGTCATCGACCACCAATACTCTAGAGCCGCGCTTTAAGCTGCGCTTGGATAATTCCATTTTTTCGATGCGCTCTGAAGAACCAGAGACATAATTGACACTCACGGTCGAGCCTTCAGTGATCTTGGAATCACGACGCACGATCACGAAGGGAACATTCAAGTAGTAAGAGACTGCTTGAGCGATCGGCACTCCTTTAGTAGCAACGGTCATCACCGCATCGATTTGTTCGCCTAAATATTTGGAAGCGATGATGCGGCCGACTTGGCGCAGCAATTCCGGTTCGCCTAATAAGTCAGATAGATAAACATAGCCGCCAGGCAACAAACGGTCTTGCTCAGACAAGCGTTCTGCCAGCCCTTCGACGTACGCATACGCTTCTTCTTCAGAAATTTCAGGCACAAAAAAAACACCGCCAGCAGCGCCTGGCACGGTATCAAGAATGCCTGTTCCTCGTTCTTTAAAGGTCTTTTTGATAATAGATAAATCTTCGCTAATCGATGATTTTGCAGAGGCATATCGTTTAGAAAAGAAGGACAATGAAATCAATTCATGGGGATGATTCAACAAGTAATGTGTCATATCGATCAGTCGTTCACTTCGACGTATTTTCACACCGGACAACTCCTTTAGTTTATTCGCCTTATTATAAGACTTTTTCGGGATAAATGCGAGCATTATCTAAAATATTGCTTATATTGTTCGGTTTTGATTAGAGTTTAAAAAAAAGAAACGAAAATTCTTCGTTTCTTTTTCATAAAGCCCTTTATTTTAGGCGTTGTTTTCGTTGGACGAGGATCACGATGCGTTTGATCAAATTGATCACTAAGAAAAGAGCGATAAAAACCAGCGTGATCGTCGCTCCCGGTGGTGTGTCCAAATAAAAGGAACTGGTCAAACCAGACATCATCCCAATCATGCCGATCACGACACTGATCAAAATCACGGCATTGAAGCTCTTGCCTAAACGCATACTGATGGCAGCTGGTAAAACCATGATCGCAGAGATCAACAATGCACCCGCAATCGGGATCATCATGGCGATTGCCACCCCCGTCAAGACATTAAAGAGCATCGACATCACTCGCACAGGCAAGCCATCGACATGGGCGGTATCTTCATCAAAGGTCAAAATGTACATGGGCCGTTTGAATAAGAAGAATAAAGCAAAAACGACTAAAAACAAAAAGCCTAAGATCCAGACTTGTTCTTGTGTGATCGTAACGATCGACCCAAACAAATACGATTGGATACTCGTTGCGGAGTTCCCCCCGCTAAGGTTCATCAAGACGAGGGCTAACGCTAAGCCGCCAGACATCAAAATGGCGATCGAGATCTCTGAATAACTGCGGTACAGTGTTCGCAAGTATTCCAAAATGATTGCGGCAATGACTACGATCAATAGCGTCGTCAAACTCGGATTTAGATTTAGAAAGAAGCCCAGTGCCACCCCTGCTAAAGAGACATGGGACAGCGTATCAGCCATCAATGACTGTCGCCGAATCACTAGAAAGACCCCCAGCATCGGTGCGATACCAGCAATAAAAATCGCCGCAAGAAAAGCTCTTCTCATGAATTCATATGAAAGCAACGCCATGGTGAATCCTCCTTCCGCACTAAACGGATCTGACGGTCCGCGTATTCTTTGATATCTTCGTGATCATGGGTGATCATCAAAATCGACTTGCCGTGGTCATGAGCATTGTGCCGTAGCAGTTCATAAAACAGATTGCGGGATTGCTCATCCATCCCCGTAGTCGGTTCATCTAAAATAAATAAATCAGGGTCCGTGGCAAAGACCCGTGCCAAGCTGATCCGTTGCTTTTGGCCCCCGGACAACTCGCCGATCCGTTTATGACGCACGTCCCACATCCCGACGGCATCTAATGCACGGCGGACATGTTCATGGTCTCGTTTCGTCAAGCGCTTGAACCAGCGATCTCTTGGGTAGCGGCCCGATTGGACCAATTCCAAAACGGTGCTGGGGAACCCGACGTTAAAGGAAGCAATCTGCTGAGGAATGTAGCCGATGCTTAATTTTTCACCAGCAGCATTTTTGGTCGCCAAGGTGACTACTCCTTTAGAAGGTTTCAACAAACCAAGGGTTGCTTTGATCAAAGTAGATTTTGCCGCCCCATTTTCGCCAGTCAAAATCACGAATTCGCCGTCTTCGACAAAGTAGGAAATGTCTTCCAAGACGGGCTCATCATCATAATAAAAGGTCAAATCTTTTACATCGATATAACGCACGCAGGCGCCTCCTTAGTGAATACTTTTTTGTAATGCTGCCAAATTGTCTTCCATTACAGACAGGTATGTTTCGCCGTTATCCATCTGCTCTTGCGTCAAGCTTTCTAATGGATTCAAGACCGCCAGCTCCACTCCTGTTTCAGACGCTAAGGTCTCAGCCACCTTCGATGACGCGTTTTCTTCAAAATAGATAACTTTGACTTGTTTTTCTTCTACATATTCTTTCAGCTCAGCCAACCGACTTGGCGTTGGTTCTTGATCGGGTGAAATGCCCGAAATCGATTCTTCGACTAAATCATACTGCCGTGCCAAATAGCCAAAGGCTGCGTGCTGCGTAACGAAGGTTCGTTGGGTCGCATCCTTTAACGCCGCTTGGTAGGCTTCATCTAAAGCAGAAAGCTTTTCGATATAGGCAGCTGCATTTTCCGTGAAAGTTGCCTTTTGCTCAGGAAACTTCGCAATCAAGTCATCGCGGATCGTTTCTACTTCTTGGATCGCTAAGACTGGGTCGGTCCAAACATGAGGATCGTACGTATGATCATGGCCTTCATGGCTGTCTTCGCTTTCGTGATCATGCGCGTCATGATCTTCCTCCTCTGTGCCTTCCACCAACTGAATGTTTTTGGCCGCTTCGATCACGGCTGTTTGCTCAGGATCGACGGAATCCGTCAAACTAGCGACCCAAGTTTCTAGCTCAGGACTATTGTAGACAAAGGCATCTGCATCCATGATTTTGGTCATATCTTTGGCACTTGGCTCATAGTCATGGGGTTCGGTTCCTGCAGGGATCAACAAGGAGACCTCTGCTGCGTCGCCTACGACTTCTTTCGTAAATTCGTACATTGGATAAAACGTCGTGACGATCGACAGCTTCTCGGTGTCACTCGATTGGCTTGTCGCTTCTTGCTGCCCACAAGCGCCAAGAAGCACGCCCCCTAAAAGGAGTGCTGTAGTAAGTAAGATTTTTTTCATCGGGATTTCCCCTTCCATTTGCTGGCTCTTCTTTTTATTTTAAAACGGAACAACTCCGTTTTGTTAGCAAAAGTTACTCTATCAAATGATTTCCGGTTCGTCAAGACAAATCGTACGTTTTACGATTTAAAACTTTTATTTCGAGATAAATCGGAAAACATAGGAGAAAACGTTCATTTGAAGCGGATTCTTCTCTCAGGAACTTAGCCATATTTTACACCATTCGCCATGCGCCCCTGCTGTACCAGTTTGAAAAATTAGAGCGTATGTAGGATAATAACCTAAAAGCACTTGGAGGAAACGAAGATGAACGAATTTGTAACTGTGCCGCCAACTGTAAACAACAGCGACTTGTTGACTCGAATCGTCTTACCAGAAGATCCTGCATCGCAGCAAACCGAAGAAATCCGCAAAACGATCGACAAACCATTGTACGAAGAAGACAAAAAGAAAAAATCCGCAAAGAAGCAGCACCAAAAAGAATAGCCTTTGCTTTACGTAAAGAATCAGACCCCGACGCCTTATTTTCGTCGGGGACTTTTGTGTAGGGCAGCTTCTAGATGCTTCCTTCCCCACTTCAGCTGCCTTTTTCTTTACTATTGAACTAGAAGGCATACAAAAAAACACAGGCGAATTCAGCCTGTGTCCTTGACTCATTCATTTCAATGTACGTACAAGATAAACCTCATCGCAGAATCCTTTTAAGGCATTATAGACCCGCTGTGCCCGCGAATATTTTTGACAAAGAGCAAAGACAGTCGGTCCGCTGCCGGTCATCAAGGCAACATCTGCGCCGTATTTCATCATGCGATCTTTGATCTGTTGGACGATCGGATACTTCGGGATCGTGATGGCTTCTAGGCTATTGCCCATGGCAGCGATCATTGCTGGATAATCTTCGGCTAAGACGGCGGCCGACAATGCCGCGATATCTGGATGATGCAGTTGGTCTAGCTCAACTTCTTGAAAGATTTTCCCCGTTGAAACACTCAAACGAGGTTTAACCAAGATGACCCAACATTGCGGCATCGGCCGCAGCGGCGTCACCAGCTCCCCTTTTCCTGCAATGTGGGAAGTGGTCCCATACAGACAATAGGGAACATCGGTGCCGACTTCCATACCAATATCGATCAGCTCTGCCATGGAAAGGTCTAAATCCCAGAGGCGAACCATCCCCCGCAGCGCTGCCGCACAATCCGTACTGCCCCCACCTAACCCAGCTGCCACCGGGATATTCTTGGTGATGCGGATACGGATGCCTTTTTTTATGCCGTAGCGTTTTTTTAAGATACTGGCGGCTTGATAGACATTATTGCGTTTGTCGATCGGCAAAAAGGCTTTGTTGGTTTCTATAATGATCTTATCTTCTGCTATCTCTTCCATTATCAGACGGTCGGCTAGATCAACACTAGACATCACCATTTCCAACTCATGGTAGCCGTCTGTTCTTTTCTCTAACACATCGAGACCGAGGTTGATCTTAGCTGGCGCTTTTTCAATAATCTCCATCTTCATTCATCCAATCATCTGATAGTTATTTAGTTCTATCATAGCAGATTCTTATAAGATAGTTGAGTGATTTCTCTTGTTTTTATGATTGTTGCCATTTTGGTTGCCCTTTGGCTTGGTTCCTCGTAAAATAGAAGTACCAACTCAATAGATAAAAGAAAGCGGGGGAACCACATGGCAAATTTGATTCCAAGAGATTTCGCAGGCGGCGAAGAACTATTAGGCAAATTAATGAACAGTTTTTGGCAAGAACGGCAAATGAATACGGACATTAAAGAGTACGAAGACAAGTATCTCGTTCAAGCAGATTTACCCGGCATCAAGAAAGAAAACATCCGCGTCAGTTACGTCAACAACACGCTGACGATTTCAGCGGCTCAAACAGAGACCACGGAAACCGAGGAGGATTTCGGACATTATTTGCGCAAAGAACGCTCTAGCAGTGCCTATCAACGGACCTTCACCATCACAGACATTGATGACGAGTCCATTAAAGCAGTGTTTGAAGACGGCGTTTTGACCCTGACGTTACCAAAAGCCAGCTACAAAGATGCACCCGCAAAAAATATCCCGATCGAATAACCGAGATACCAAAAAGGCAGTCCCTTCAGAGAACGCTCTGGGGGAACTGCCTTTTCTTATTTGCGTGCTTGTCGTCGATACGCCTGTCTTGAGGTCTGTGGTTCTTCTTCAGAAATCTCTTTTTTGACGTACAATTTCAAACTGTATGGTTCATGGTATTTCACATCATTTTTGATAAAATCACCGCCAGTGATAAATAAGCCCACTGGCTCTAAGGGCTGTTTGCCTGTCCATTGGATCGTGCCGACTTTCGTCATCTCCGTGTAGCTAGTACCGATCTGCAATGCGTACTCATTTTCCCCTTGCTGTTTGACAAAATAGTAAGGATACAAGGTGTTTTTCGGGATCGTAAAGCCGTTGGATGACGGTTTGATCGCCAATTCTTCTTGAGCGATCAAGGTCTGCAAATGATTCGCCAATACCAGCTGATAGTCTTCTTCAAAATGGATCACCGCTTTTTCAGTCGTCAAACGATCAATGTCGGTGGTGCTGATGGTTTCTCCTTCAATATTGAAGACTTCGTCTGGTAAAACTTTGACAAAGGCCTGAGTGACATCGAACTTCATATTTTTGTTTAAGAAATAATAGAAGATATTCAGTACCCAGAAGTAGACTAAGACCAAAAAGCCGACCGTATAAAGGATCGCTTGAAAATAGTTTTGGTTCGCAAACATCCCGTAGACGATCCGCAAAATATACGCCGTTGGAATGATACTGAGGATGGTATAGGCACGGTTCAAGTATTTAGGACTGATATCGAGATAGCCCAAAAATTTATGGATGCCGTTGATTAAATCTAAAATAAGCGTCATTTTCTCACCTACTCATTTCCTTGATTCTCATCCATGATCCCTTGTGGATCTGGCGTGGTCTCTTCACTTGAAGAAGGTGTTTCCTGATTGTTTTTCGATGGTGCTGGTGAAACATTGGCATCGCTTGATGGCGTCGTTTCTGCAGGCACCGAAGAAGACGGAGTCGTTGCTGGTGTTGCTGGTTCACTGCTGGATGACGGTGTTGTCTGCTGATCATCGTTCGTCGGTTGTGAGTCCGTGCTAGCAGGTGTCTGATTTTGACTGTCTTCTGTCATCGAAGAGGGTGTGCTTTCACTTGGTACTTGTTCGGTCGTTTCTGTCGTTTCCGTCCCACGACTTGGTTGGCGGTAGCTGCCTGAATTCACCACGCCGGTGGCAGTGGCAATGATCGTTGATATCGTTAAAAGTGCAATTGGTTTTAAAATAGGCGGGACTTTTCGCATGATTCTCATCCTTTTCTTACCCGATATTGCCCATTGGCAGCCTCGGTTCCTTCAGCCTCTTCTTACCTTTATAATCGTTTCTGACAAAAGGGTCAAGATTCCAGAGGCTTCTGTCGCAGGATTTAAAAAAAACTAAACATGTAACTGTTTTCACAAAAAAACAACGACGGCAGTTGTCGCCGCTACACAAGGTATTCATAAAACTTTTCAAAGGTCAATCGCAACGTGCCATGGTAATCCCGTAAAAGGGTAGGCAAGGCGATCACTTCTTCATGTTGGATCGGGGCATCGATTTGGATCACCGCTTCTTCCTCATCCAGATAATAAGAACTAAACAGTTCATCATCAGCGACTTCTTCTAGCTGATTGGTCAGCTCTTCATAAAACTTTTCTACGATCGGTTCTGCCAACTCATCAAAGACTGGCTGCAAGGCTGCTTCTACAGCTGGAAACGGCTGCGCGAGTAATTGCTGTCCGCTGAGGGAATGGCAGGTATTCTCATAGGTCAAATAAAGCAGGTCGAAATAATCCTCTTCTTCCCCGATCGCTTCTAGCGTCAAAAGGGCTTTTTCTACCAATGAAACCAAGGCCGAGGATACCTCCTGATGCATCACCGCATCAACTTTTTCAAATAATTGCTGTTTCTCGATGACAAATGTTTCTTCCATAAAAGTGAATTCCGCTTTTTCAAAGCAAAGGGGGGGATCAGAGATAAATAGTTGGATCGTTGCCATGGCGTTGCCTTCTTTCTTTTTCAAGCTGCGGACAAACAGATGATTTGTCAACAGCGAAAATCTTCGTTAGCATAAATAATAGCAGGTGAACAAATTGTTCATCAAGTAATAAGGAGGAGATCGAATGAGTAAAGTTGCTGTTATTGTCACTGATCTAGTTGAAGATGTTGAGTTGACGTCACCAAAAGAAGCACTGGAAGCGGCTGGACACGAAGTAGTCGTTATTAGTAATGAAGGCGCCGAGACCGTCGAAGGCAAACAAGGTGGAACATTTACCGTCGATGCGGCCATTGATACGATCGATCCTGCAAGTTTTGATGCTTTGTTGATCCCAGGCGGTTTCTCCCCTGACCAATTACGGACCGATGAGCGCTATGTGTCATTGACGAAAGACTTTTTGACATCTGATCGTCCCGTCTTTGCCATTTGCCACGGCCCACAACTGTTTATCCAAACAGGACTGACAAAAGATTTGACCTTGACGGCTTATGATTCTGTGCGACCAGATTTAGCCTACGCAGGTGCCACCGTCAAAGATGAGCCTGTCGTGATCGACGAAACCTATCGGTTGATCACCAGCCGAAACCCAGATGACTTAGATGCCTTCAATCAAGCCATTACCGAGGCATTGAACTAACCACGAATAAGACTTGGTTTCTTAGAGAAAAAAAGCCGCCAGTTGCAGCGTTCGATCCTTCGTATCGATCGAGCTGCAGCTGAGCGGTTTTTTCTTGCGTAGCTTTTCAGTTTTCAGTGAATAGCTCGTTTCCCGTTACTCGTCAGAGGGCAACTCAAAACCATCGAAAGTCTCGCCATCGTAATAGCGCAATAACTCTTCCGTCGATAATAAGGAAGACGTCATTTCTTCCTGTGCCTCATTGGCCTCTCGAAGTTGGGCAAGGTAAGCCGCGTAGGCTTCTGCCAACTGCCGATAAACAGCTTGCCGCGAAGTTCCTTCTGCTTGGATCGTCGGCAATTCACGGATAAAGGCCCGATAGACGGGGCGGTTTTCCTGCCATTCGATCGGCAACTCAATTACTTGAAGCTGGGCTTCTTCAAACCATCGTTCCATCGCTCTCCCTCATTTCTTTTCTTATTATCGTCAAGTTAGTAGCAAAGGTCAATCGGTGAGCAAAAAAACACAGAACAAGCGTTGAAAGAAATTAACACATCCGCAAAAGCTCGCTTGTTGGGCTAGCTTTTACGGATGCGGCAATTTATCTGCTTCTTCTGTGTGTTACTCGTTTTTATGCGGCAACATACGCATATTTTTCAATGTTTTGTCGGATCGTTTCAATCATGTCTTCATCTTGTAAGCCAGTGATTTCTGCAATGACTTCCGGTAGTGATTTTTCATCCAAAAGTGCTTGCAACTGTTGGCTTTGCTCATCTTCAGGGTCTTTGTAGTTGAAGATCATGCCGATCGTTTCATAGAGATGATCTGGCTGCATGTTGCGTTTTTCTAACTCAAGGACTGGTCGGATAAAACGTTCTTCGGTCCCTAATTTGCGGACAGGTGTCCGTGCCACCCGAGTGATAGCATCGGAAATGTGCTTGTTTTTAAAGCGTTGGATGATTTTTTCGATATACCGTTCATGTTCTTCAGGATCAAAAGCCCACTTCTCAATTAAAAGCCGCCCAGTTTCTTCGAGAACGGATTTTAATTGGATCACCACTAAATGGTCCTGCATCGCTTCATCGATCGTCTGATAGCCTTGGAGGGCGCCTGTGTACGCTACCGTAGCATGACCCGTATTGACACTGAATAATTTCCGTTCAATGTACGGTTCCAGGTCCGCCACATAATGGACCCCTTGCAGATGGATCGAGGATTTCATCCCTGATTCTTGGATCACCCATTCGCAAAAAGGTTCTACTTGAACGAATAAAGGATCTTCATGGTGCTGCAGCGGTACGATGCGGTCCACCGCTGCATCTGGAAAACCAACCGTCGCTTCCAATGCTGACCAATCCGCAACGTATTTTTGCACTTCGCTTTTTAAAAAGGTCGATCCGCCGATCATGTTCTCACAGGCGATCACATCAATGGCTGGCTTGTCTGAGTGTTGCTGACGTGCTTCTAAGCCTTTGGCGATCAGCTCAGCGATATGCGGCAAAATGTTGGGACCAATGGCGGTCGTAAGGATGTCTGCCTCGGCGATCGCTTGGATCACCGCTTCTGGTTCTTTGGCATTGTTCAATCCCGTCACATGCTCGATGTGGATCTGTTCTTGGGTCTCATCGGCTAATTCGATGGTATACCCTTGTCTTGCTTTTAAGGCGTCAATGATCGTTTCATTGACATCAATAAATGTGATTTCAAAGTTGTTGGCAGCCAATATCTCGCCGATAAAGCCGCGACCAATATTACCTGCACCAAAGTGAACTGCCTTCATGTCTTGTCTCCTCCTTAAATCCTTATGCTACGGTCAAACTTTGGGCGATTTCTTCTTTATCTAAGGCATCCGCCAATTCGACAACGTTATCGATATCGCTGCAAAAGAGGGCGATTTGTTGGACCAATTGCAGGTGATCTTCCCCTTTGCCCGCGATGCCGAAAAGAACGGTGACGATTTTTTCTTCGTCCGCGGTACCGAAATTCACGCCATCAGGTACTTGCACGATACAGATACCAGATTTTTTGACGTATTTTTTGGCTTCATCCGTGCCGTGAGGAATCGCAATAAAGTTCCCCATATAGACTGAGAGCATCTCGTCACGCTCAAGCATGGCTTCGACGTATTCTTTTTCCACACAGCCTGCCGCCAGCAATTTTTCGCCGCAGTAACGAATGGCTTCTTCTTTGGTCGCAAATTGTTTGTTCAATTCAATCATGTCTTTTTCTAATACTTGCATTCGGCTCATCCTTTCTTAATTCGCTGCTTTGATCGATGCTACGATCCGTTGATAGTTCGTCGTTCCCATCAAATTATTGACAGATAGGTGGATCGCTTCCGGCGCTGACGTTTGCGCTTGCGGCGTTAGGGCTTCTTTTGTGATCACCAGTGAAGAGGCGTTCGCATGGAGATCATTGATATGGCTTTTTCTGATCGGCATCGTCAGAGCTTCTTTGGCTAAAAGATCTTGGAAGACTTTCTGAGCCATCGTTGCCGAACCTTTGCGATCATCGTGGGCCAAAATGATTTCACTGACTTGCTTAAGGTCATTGGCGGAAGGAACATCTACCTGGTTGCCTGCTTCAGACTTTTTTGCTGACTCCCCCGCTGTCTTAGTCCCTGACAATGTGGCTACGATTTCATCGTACCGTGGAGAGTTCAGGAAATTTTCAACCGCGACAAAGGTCGCATTTGGCGCTTTTTGTTTGGCACGTTCTTGCAATTCTTCTTGAGTGACGATCAGCGTATTGGCATCGTCCGTTAAATTGTTGATAGCGGAATTAGAAACATTTTGTGGAAGACCCGCTTCTTTGACTTTTTTACGTAAGATCGATGCCCCCATAGCACTGGAGCCCATGCCTGCATCACATGCGAAGATGATACGATTGATGCCAGTCATTGGTTGAGCCGCCAAGCCTTTTGAGCTGAGTTTTGCTGCTTGCGTTTGTTGTACTTTTTCTTCAAAATTATCCACTGTATCCTTCGCATCCGCTTTCAAGATCGCGGCAGCGACGATAAAGGATACGCCTGCTCCTACGGCAATTCCCGCTAAGACAGAAACGACACTCATCACCGAGTTGAATGGCGTCATTGCTAAGATCGCAATGATCGAACCTGGTGAAGCAGGTGCCCGTAAGCCTGCACCTAGTAATTGGAAGGTAAAGCTTCCTGATACACCGCCGGCAATCACGGCTAAGAACATCAATGGTTTCATCATGACGTATGGGAAGTAGATCTCATGGATCCCACCAATAAAGTGAATGATGATCGCTCCAGGTGCCGAAGATTTCGCTGCTCCTTTTCCGAAGAAAGTGAAGGCTAGCAAGACTCCTAAACCAGGTCCAGGATTGGCTTCTAATAAGTAAAGGATCGATTTCCCAAATTCGCTGACTTGCTCAGTGCCTAGTGGTGTCAAAATTCCATGGTTGATAGCATTGTTTAAGAATAAGATTTTTGCTGGTTCAATAAAGATATTGGCTAATGGAATCAAGTGGGCATTGACGATCACTTCGACCCCTGCTGCCATTGCTTCTGTCAAGGTGTTAACAACTGGCCCGATTGCTACAAAGCCCAGTAATGCTAAAGCAAAACCGATCAAACCTGATGAAAAGTTGTTGACCAACATTTCAAAGCCAGCGCGAACTTTGTCTTGGAAGATCTCGTCAAATTTCTTGATGACCCAACCGCCTAAAGGACCCATGATCATTGCACCCAAGAGCATTGGGATATCCGTTCCGACGATGACCCCCATCGTTGCGATCGCCCCAACCACGGCTCCGCGGTCACCAGCAATCACTTTCCCGCCAGTATACCCGATCAAGATTGGGATCAAATACGTTAGCATTGGACCGACCATCGTTGCAAAGGCTTCATTTGGTAAATACCCATCTGGAATAAATAATGCCGTTAATACACCCCATGCAATCAATGCGCCGATATTCGGCATCACCATACTCGACAACGTACTGCCTAATTTTTGAACTTTTGCTTTTACTGATGATTTGGCTGCTTTTTGTGTCTGTTCCATTTTTTTCTCTCCTCTCGTCTGCTTACACCCTTATTGTAGGCGCTTCCCAAAAAGCTCGAAAGTCGTACTTTGGCACAAAAAACTGTGCCAAAACTTGTAGCCAAACAGACAGAACAAAAAAAGGCGAGCAGCCCCTGCACTCGCTTATTTTTGTTATGTTTCACGTGGAGCATTTTTTTGGATTTTGCCAAAACACAAAAAAAACGTGTACTCACTCCTTCTACACAAGGTAGAAAGAGCAAGTACACGGAGGCAGCTCATTCATGTATTTCGTTCGCTGCTCTTGTTGCAAGCCAGTCTGCTGCTGATCGCTTATTCTTCTGCCAGCAAAATCTGTTGGATCTCTTCAACCGATTCGGCATCACTAAGCACCCGAACATTCTGCATATCAGAACAAAAAAAGGCGATTTCTTGCAAAACAGCTAATTGCTGCTCTTTTAGGACGACTACGAAAAGGATCGTAGCGATTTTAGGCTGCTCCTTCGTGCCGAAGTCGACGCCATCAGGCACTTGGATCAAAAAGAGTCCTTCTTCCTTGATCCATTGCTGGGCTTCTTCTTCCGCATGGGGCAATGCCACAAAGTTACCGATGTAAACACCTGTTTTTTGATGGCGACGCAAAAGGCTTTTGACATAGGGCAAGGAAACGATCTCCTGGTTGACTAAGTACTCGCCAATTTTTGTCAGAGCCTCTGTGGCATCGGTAAAGTGTTGATCCAACAAAATCCGCTCCTGTGGAATATACATCGCTGATCCCTCCTATTGTTTTACTTCTTCAATCAAGAGCGAAGAGAGCAACTGATAAATAATCGAATCATTACCCGAATTAAAAATCTCCGTATTTAGATCATTCATAATGATCGAACCACTGATTTTTCCTAACATCTGAGAGCTTGTTTCATTGATAGGATACGGCGCAAGCATGACTAATAAACGGGTAACAGCGATTTCTTTTTTATCCATCGCTAAAAGAGGCAAAGGTTGTTTTAAGTCGAAAATACGAAAAACTGGTTGCAGGATCGCCGAGCTCGCTGCGTGAAACAAGGCAAAGTGAGTGTCAGGAATGCCTACTGGCGCTTGGAAGTAGCGCCGTAAGAGACGATCAACGACTTTCTCACGATCCAAAACAACATGTTCATCAAAAGACGTCAGCACCAGCTGCAACGTTTCTTCCAAGTCCGCTGGGTTATCAATGGCTTGCACTTGAAACAGCGCCAATAGCTGGTTAATGGCTTCGATAAAAGCCAAGACCGCTTCATAGGATTCCTCTTTGACCAAAGCAGAGGGTGCCTTTTTTGCGGAACGTTTTTTCTGACTAATGGCTTGGAAGGCCTTCTTCAACTCTTGAATATCTTCTTCTAGCAGGATCGGTGAAACGAGTTTGTACTCTCCTTGATACCCTGGCAGCAAGGAAGTCGAGATCACCAAGTCATAGGTCTCCTCGATATTTTCCCGTTTGACATCTCCCACTCGAAAGAAGGTGATTTGATTGATAAAGGGAAAATGTTTCCGTAGCTGCATCTCTAATAAACTGATGGAGGCTAATCCGCTAGGAGAGATCCCTGCAATATTGACTTCTAACACTTTCGGATTTTTTTCCAACGAATTGGCAAAATGCAGGACCATATAGGCGATTTCTTCTTCCGAGAACTGCTGCTGCGGAAAGACCTGCGGCAGATGATTGCGAATCCCGCTGGCGATCTCGACATACTGGTTCATGATTTTTTCTAGGATAGGGTTGTTCAAATGATCTTCTTCTAAAATCGCCCGCGTCATCACTCCTGAGATATGGGTCAGCAGCATTTTATACAAGTTCGTATCTTCATAAAACGCCACTTCCGTTTGCTCACTGACCAATTCGATCAAGCGTTTCACACGATAAGCCAAGTCAGTATCAAAATTGTCATCAAAAAAATCACGATCAAAGGAATTAGCAAAATCACCTAGTAACACGGCAAAAAAGACGATTTCGTTGATGGAATAAAGCAGTTTCGTCTTTTCGGCGATCTGAGCAAAAATCTTTTTCGCCACCTTCAGCAAGTCTTTGTTGATCTGACTCGGGTACGTCTCTTCTTCCACCGTGTAGCCCAAAGCTACCCGATCCATGGCTAGCGCCAGCATCAAGACGATAAACGCCAATTTGCGGTCACTAAGTTCCTTGAACTGCGGCTCGATGGTTTCTCGAATCAGCCGCTGGGCTAGCAATAGATGGTCACGGGACAGAAATTGAAAAATAAACGGGGCTTCATCATCGGTTTCCAGTAAATGGAAAAATTGGTACTCATTGATCTCCATCACTAGTGTATTGGCTGTGATCAACCGCCGATATTTTTCGGAGCCTTCGATCTCATATCCTTGATTGCGCACGATCCTTAACGGCAGCCGTGCGAGACTTTCTTCTAGCTGTTTGATATCTGAAAAAAACGTCGTATTGCTGATTTGGTAGCGATCCAAGAAGAAATGACTAGATACAGGCTTCGTGGCGGTAGTCAGTTGCAGCAAAATACGATGTTGTCGCTCACTAGCCGCGAATTCTTGATCGGTATCTGCCATAATGGCTTCTTGCAATTGGCGAATGCTCGTTTCTGATGCAAAAATTTGGAAATGACCACGACCGACCTTCTCTAAGGTAGCTCCTACTGTTTCCAGCGATTTTTCTAGATTAGCCAGTTCACGGTACACCGTTCGTTTACTGACTTTTAAGACTTGCATCATGCGATCTAAAGAAACTGGACCGGTACTATTCATCAATTCCGTTAATAAAAGTGTTTCACGATTGGTCAAAAACATAGTCGACTCCTTCTGTCAGTAACTGACGATACGCATCTGTCGTCAATAAATCATCCACCACCAGCAAAGGAACATCTGGGATCGGGCACTTTTCTGCAAGTTCTTTCGGGAGGATATAGACTGCCGTAGGGTCAAGAGCTTGTCCTTCATACGCCATTTTTTTGATGGTCAAAGACAGCGCTTGTTGGCGGGCCATTTTGCTTAGTATCTCCACTGCCATCGTTTGTGAACCGCGTTTTTTTCCAGTATACAAAAAGATGATCGTTGAAAATCCTAACGAACATGCTGCCTCGGTTTGCAGCGATTTTTGCGGATCTTGTTCTCTTCTTTGTAATTCTAGGATCAGCGGGGCATACTCATCAGCCGCCAAAAAATTATCTAACACATAATGCTGTGCGTGTGGTGTCTGCTTTTGGGCAATAGCTGCTAATTCCCGTTGGGTGATCACCAAAAGCGCGGGATCATCGATCACACGATAAATCGATTGATAGCGGACAGGAAACGTTAGCTGGGCTTCTTGTAACTGTTTTTTTAGTATGCTGGCACCAATCGCACTGGACCCCATCCCTGCGTCACAGGCCACGACGATCTCCGTGACTTTCTTCATTTTCGGCATCTTACGCTCCTCATTTTCTGTATTGGACTTCCGTTTTAACAGCACACTAGCGATCGCAAACGATACGACCGTACTGACGACAATCCCAGCTAAGACACCTAGGATCATAGACGGCGGTGTATTGAGTAAAATCGCTAAGATCGAGCCCGGAGACGCAGGCGCTCTTAAGCCTACCCCTAAAAATTGGAAGATCAGCGTGCCACTGAAACCACCAATGATCGGACCGAGCAACACCCAAGGATCGAGCAGAACAAACGGGAAATACACTTCATGAATCCCACCAATAGCCTGCACAAAAACGGATGCTGCGGCATTCGTTCGGTTTCGCTTTGAACCAAAAAAAAGATACGCCGCTAAGACCCCTAATCCTGGACCGGGGTTGGCCTCGATCAAAAATAAAACCGACTGACCATTGAGTGCCGCTGCTTCGATCCCTAGCGGTGTAAATAGACCATGGTTGACAATATTATTAAAAAACAAAACCTTCAATGGTTCTACAATGATATGGATAAAGGGCAAGACGTTTTGCTGAACAAAATAATCAACCAGCTGATAGCTGCCGAGACTGAACCAATTAAAAAGCGGCGCCAATAGGAAGTAACTTCCTAAAAAGAGGAGTCCGCCAAACGCACCTGCAATAAAATTGCGCACCAGCATCTCATAGCCACTTTTGACTTTGCTCACGATCGAATCACTGCGGTACAATAGCCAGCCCGCTAGCGGTCCCAGCAGCATCGCCCCAAAGACCTGGGGAATATCCGTTGCGAGAATAGCCCCTAAGACCGCCACTGCTCCTACGACCCCACCTCGTTCAGGCGCCAACATCTGCCCACCTGTATAGGCGATCATGAGGGGCAGCAGCACAGTCAAGACCCCTTGTTCCATTTGCTGGATCACTTGTTGATCGACTGAGAAAAAAGGCAGCAGGAATGAAATCAGCATCCACGCAATAAAAATACTTAAATTCGGCATCATCATGCGAGAAAGATAATTCGTATAAAACTTAACCGTTATCATTTTTTCTCTGGAAGACGAGGTCTTGTTCATTTTATCCGCTTCCTTTCTCTTCTCTATTATAAGATGTTCTGGTAAGACTGAAAACAAAAAAAGCATACGTTTTTTAAAACAGAAATCAAAAAAAGCTGACGTAAAACGCCAGCTTTTGAAATAGCTTCAATTGATTTAGTTTACGCGTACCGCGAAATCTGGTGAGTAATAAGAGTAACTGCTAACAGAAACATTTTGACCTGGTGTTGGTGCATGAACGTATTGTCCGTTACCCATAGCGATCGCCACGTGGTGTGTGCTTCCGCGGCTACCCCAGAATAACAAGTCACCAGCTTTTGCTTCATTGATCGAAATCACCGTACCAGAAAATTCTTGTGCGTAAGTTACCCGTGGTAATGAGATCCCAACTTTAGCAAATACATATTGTGTAAAGCCAGAACAGTCAAAGCCGTCTGGTGTCGTACCACCCCATACATAAGGAGTACCAATGTATTTCATTGCTTCTGCTACGATTGCTGAACCGTTGACCGTTTGTGCGGGTGCAGGAGTATTGCTTGCACCATTGCCGCTATTGTTCGATCCTTGGTTGTTATTGCTATTGTTATTGTTGGCAGGAGTCGATGGTGTCGTATTTGTTGAACCGCCACCTTGTGATGAATCTCCTTGTGTGTTATTAGTCGTAGAACTAGAATTTGTTGTAGCGCTTGGTGTTGTTGAATTTGACGTTGAAGATTCACTAGACGCTGCTGCTTCCTGAGTAGCTGCTTCAGCTGCTACCGCTTCTTGAGCCGCTGCCTCTTGTGCTGCTTGTTCACGAGCGGCTGCTGCCGCAGCTTCTTCTGCAGCGATGCGTGCTTGTTCTGCTTCGTATTCTTCTTTTTGTTTTTCTAAATCAGCTTTTTCATCTTCTTTAGATGCTTGTTGAACAGCCAATTCCGCTTGTAAAACATTTAAATCGGCTTGTTTGGCTTGTAGATTCCCTAATTGTGTTTCTAATTCAAATTGGTTCGCTGCGATTTCTGCCAACTTATCGTCGTTTTCCGCTTTTTTCGCTTCAACTGCTTCTTGGTCTGCCTTTTGTTGATCCACAAGATCTTTGTTAGCATTGACGATCGTCGTCATTGCTTGCACACGGCCAATAGCATCTGTTAAAGAGTCAGCTTCTAATACTGCATCAATAAAGTTCGTGCTTTGACCATTGACTTGAACGTCACGGGCTTGTTTTTGGATCGCTTCTTCACGCTTTTCGATTCTGACTTTCAAATCAGCAATTTCTTGCTTCAACTTTTCAGAATCCGCACGCAAATCACCTTGCTGTTGCAACAAAGTTTGGGCTTTTTCATTGATTGCAGCCACGTCGCTTTCAAGTGCTGCTACTTGTGACTGGATGCTCGCTTGCTGGTTTTGCAAGTCAGAGATCTCTTTATTTTTTTCTTCAATTTTATTGTCAAAATCTGATGCAAAGACAAGTGTCGGTGCTGCTGCAGAAGTAAGAACAATTGAACTTACTAACAATAAAGATAAAATTCGCTTTTTCACTCTTCATTCCTCCGGCTGTTGCTTCCCCTAATATGGTTTTTTTATGTATAAATGCTTAAGAATACCTAAAGTCCTTCACGATAGTGTGATTGTAACACAGCCGTATGTCAGAGAGATAAAAGGAATATTACAAAAACATTTCAATCGCTGTTATTTTTATACAGTCAAACGCAAAAAAAAAAATGAAGCTATTCGTCTTTGAATAGCTTCATGAATGGAACGACTAAAAGGATAAACAAAATGATGTTCAATAAAAGCGTTGGTGCTAGAAAGCGGGAAACAAAGAATGACGTGCTAACTGAGGCGATCTTAAATAGCAACTGGACGCCCAACGTCACAACTTCTAAGCTTGTAACAAAGATGATCATTCCGAAAAACATGGTAAATACATTTTGATAAAGCGTATTTTTCAAAATATACATGATCCACACGATCAAGGGAAACGCCACCGTGTAGATGCCGATCACACCGACATAATACACGTCATAGAGGCAGCCGATCACAAGCGCCGTGGTGATCAAAAAGTTTTTCGGCAAATACTTCGCGCCACATAAAAGGGCGATCAATAAAAGATGTGCACTGGCGATATAATTGTCTTGGGTCCATTTTTCTAAAAAACGCGTCAGTTGTCCATCTGCCAACATCATTAAAAAGAAGACGCCCGCTGCCAGGTATTTGATGTAGTCATGCTTTTTCATGGCTATTCCTCACCTGCCAAGCGTTTGATAATCGTTACTGCTTGAATATCATACATTTGGGCATACGGTTTTACAAACACTTGGGTATCAAGACCAAACTCATCTTTGGTGGTACGGATCACTGTTCCGATCGCTAAGTCGGCAGGCGAGTTTCCTCCTAATCCAGAGGTCTGCACGACATCGCCTTCCTTCAGCTCATTGTCCCCTGTCAACTGGGTAATGACCAAGGAACGTTCTTTTTGATCGTAACTACTTAGAATCCCAAAGTTTGACCCATCTTCGCCGCTGATCCGAACCGGATAGTGGTTAGAATTCTGGTTTTCAGAAGTCAAAAGTTCAATTTTAGAAGAAGCCGCATTGACTTCTACCACACGACCAATCAAGCCTTTTTGCGACATGACCGCCATGTTGACCTCAACGCCGTCTCTTGAGCCTCGATCCACGATCAGCATATCTTGCCAAGTATCAGGTGACCGATTGATGACATTGGCGGAGATCCGTTCATAATTCGTCAAGGTCGCATTCAGCTCTAGCTCTTCTTTCAAGGCATCTATTTCTCTTTGCGCATTGTCCTTCGCTTGTTCCAATTCATCAAAACTGTCCAATTTCTCTTTTAAACGTTCATTTTCTTCATACGTCACAAACAAGTTTTTGACTGAATTCGCCCCATTTTCGATCCAACGAAAAGGCGCCGTAATCACTTTATCGATAAAGCCAACGGAGTCATTGACCGTTGATTGCACAACATTGGTGGAGTTTCCCGCAGCTCTGCGGGCGATCGTCACGCTTAATACGGTGACAACTAAAATCACAATAATCAATGTGATGATAATATTTTTATTAGGATTAAACTTTTTCACAAAGACACCTCAAATAATTCCAAACTGTAGTTCCAATTTTACCATTAATACCCTGCAAACAAAAGCTAAGTTGACCGTCTTAATGTTTTTTTTGTAATTAAGTTTCTGAAATTTTCAACAAAAAAAAGAGACGTTCCGTCTCTTAATCACAACTTTGAATGACTGCTATCATCCCGCTGCTAAAGGAAAAACCTGCTGTTTGTGTCAGAAATTCATTGCTGGCATAAGAAGTTGGGTACGGCACTTGGACGTTTTCTAATAAATACTTGCTACCTGTCAACGTCAAATCTGTTACCGGCGTCAAACAGCAATACGCCAAATACTGCATCTCGGGTTCTTTTTCCAATTGATAGGTGCCTGGTAAAAAGAACTGAACGACATTTTGACGATCTAAAAAACGCAGATTTGGGGCAAATGGACGAAACCGATCTTCTAAAGGCAGCCATAGATTGGCTAAAAGATGGTCGAGACGTCCTCCTGTTGCACCAATCAAGTCGATTTGCGCTTCTGGATAGCGACGCAACGTCTCCACCAATGCCAATTGGGTATCTGTATCATCTTTTTCAGCAGGAGCTTGGATCACTGTGTTGACTTGTTGTTTGACTGCTTGCAGTTCGCCTGCGGTCAAAGAGTCGAAATCACCAATCGCCAGATCGACTGGCCGTTGGTGCTGAAGCAAAAACAATGCCCCGCGATCAATCCCAATGTATTTGTCATACGTCATCAGCGGTGGCCAATTTTCAGGGCGCCCCCCTGCTGCTAACAAAATCTTCATTTATTGCAAAGCTTCTTTCAAGGCTCTGATTTGTGCTGCAGGTTCATCGGCATCGTAGATATAGCTTCCTGCTACGAAGACATTTGCACCTGCTTCCAGGCAACGTTTGGCTGTCTCAGGAACGATCCCGCCATCTACCTCGATATCATAATGGTAGCCTTTTTCTTCTTTTAAAGCAGCCAGTACTGCAATTTTTTCTAGTGATTCTTCAATAAAGGATTGCCCACCAAACCCTGGATTGACCGTCATGACTAACACTTGATCACACATGGATAAAACATGTTCAATGGCTGATACTGGTGTGCCTGGGTTGATGACGATTTCTGCTTTGACATTTTCTGCCACAATCATTTGGATCGCACGATGGATATGAGGTGTTGCTTCCGCGTGGATCCCAATGATATCTGCCCCAGCTTCTGCGAAGGCATGGATATACTTTTCTGGTTCGGTGATCATTAGGTGAACATCCAACGGCAGTTTGGTAACTGGGCGAATCGCTTTAACGATGTTTGGGCCTAAGGTAATATTAGGGACGAAATGACCGTCCATCACGTCTACGTGAATATAATCTGCGCCATGGCGCTCTACCAGCTCAATGTCTCTTTGAAGATTTGCAAAATCGGCACTTAAAATAGATGGTGCTAGTTTTATCATGCTTTTCCCTCACTTTTTCTTCTTTTTATAAACCGGACGTCGGTTTTCAATCTCTTCTAAAAATTGCACGTAATTCTTATAACGAGTCTCGGCAATCTCATTTGCTGCAACCCCCTGCTTAACTGCACAATCAGGTTCATTAAGGTGCCTACATTCCCTAAAACGACAGTTGGCAGCTACCGCTAAAAAGTCAGGAAATAGTTTGGGTAACTCCACCGCTTCGATTTCCAAAAAGTCGATCGAACTAAATCCTGGTGTATCGGCAACCAATCCATCACAAATCGGCAAGAGCTCCACATGACGGGTCGTATGTTTCCCCCGCCCGAGAGATTCTGAGATCACTCCTGTTTCCAATGCCAATTCTGGGACGATCCGATTCAGCAATGTCGACTTTCCAGCACCGGATTGTCCCATAAAGACGGTGATCCGCTCAGGAAAGTACCGTTGAAGTTCCAATAGATCTTCGCCTTCTGCTTTTGACGTGATCACGTGGTAGCCAATTGCTTGATAGGTCTCCTCAATTGCTTTCATTGCGGCAAGATCTTTCACAAGATCCGCTTTTGTCAAAAAGATGATCGGTTCGATCCCCTCATACTCTAACGTCACTAAAAAGCGATCCAATAGATTATAGGAGAAGTTCGGCTCAACTAGACTTGTCACGAGCACCCCTTGATCCACATTTGCGACTGGCGGTCGAACCAGCTCATTTTTTCGCGGCAAGATCTCTAAAAGATAACCGTCTGTTTGATTGCTGCTTTCAAAGATCACTTCATCCCCCACCAAAGGAGTGATTTTTCGATTCCGAAAATTTCCTCGAGCGCGGGTTTGAAAGATTTCATCTTCTGATGCCACATAATAAAATCCGCTTAGCGCTTTGATGATTTTTCCCTTCAAACAATTTCCTCCTCGTTTTTTACTATTGTATCATATTTTCAGGTCTTCTCACTGGCTGAAAACACAAAAAAGCCTGAAGCGAATGCTTCAGGCATCAAAAAATCGGGAAGACAGGATTCGAACCTGCGACCCCTTGGTCCCAAACCAAGTGCTCTACCAAGCTGAGCTACTTCCCGATAATAAAAATGAAACAAATAAAAAGACTACGCGCCCAAGAGGAGTCGAACCCCTAACCTTTTGATCCGTAGTCA
>NZ_JAUKPK010000011.1:0-260535 GCF_030499455.1 Enterococcus sp. B2E4 | reverse complement strand
GATTTGATTTTACACAACTCATCAGTCCTTATTGACAAAGAGCCCGGATTGGTTCGCTTTTCAATTATGCTTCAATTTCTTTGACGAGTTCTTCCAATTCATTCAAGCGTTGCTCAAATACTTTCATCGCGTCTTCAATATAATCTGCTTTTGTCATATCGACGCCCGCTTTTTTCATGACTTCGATTGGATAATCACTGCGTCCAGCTTTCAAATAGTTCAAATAGTTGGTTAAGGCATCTGGTTCACCTGCTAAGATTTTCTTCGCTAAAGCAGAAGCTGCCGAAAATCCGGTTGAATACTGGTAAACATAGTAATTGTAATAGAAATGCGGAATGCGTGACCACTCAAGACGAATCTCAGGATCTTTTTCAACAGAAGGTCCGTAGTATTTTGCATTTAACTCGGCATAGTTCTCGCTTAAGAACTCACTGGTCAACGGCGTTCCTTTCGCATCTTCCACGTGCATGAAGTGTTCAAACTCGGCAAATTGCGTTTGACGGAAAATCGTTCCTTTGAAGCCATCAAGAAAATGATTCAAGACATAAGCTTTGACCCGTGGATCTGTTTCAGTCTGCAGCATATACTCTGTCAAAATATTTTCATTGGTGGTTGAAGCGATTTCTGCTAAGAAAATCGAATAATCGCCATAGGCATAAGGCTGGTTATTACGTGTAAAGTAACTATGCACACTGTGTCCCATTTCATGAACAAGAGTAAAGAGTTGATCCAATCGATCATTCCAGTTCATCAGGATATATGGCAGCGTATCATAGGCACCAGAAGAATACGCGCCACTGCGTTTGCCTTTGTTTTCAACGACATCGATCCACCGATTGCTGAAGGCTTCTTCAACCACCGCAAGGTATTCTTCACCTAATGGTTTTAACGCTTCTTTCGCTTTTCCGACTGCTTCTTCATAGGTATATCGAATGGGTGCTTCCCCTAAAATCGGCGTATAAACATCATACATATGCAACGTATCGACAGCCAACAGGCGTTTTCTTAATGCCATGTAACGATGCAACAATGGCAGGTGCTGATTGACGACATCCACTAATGTATCGTAGACACTTTCAGGAATGTGGTTGGCACTCAAAGCGGCTTGCCGTGCCGAATCAAATTTGCGGGCTTTTGCTTTAAAGTTATGGGCTTTGATATTGGTGCTTAATGTTTGGGCAAAGGTATTGCGGAATTGCTCATAGACACCATAAAGACCTTTAAAGGCTGCTTCACGGACAGACCGATCCGTGCTTTCCATCAACTCACCGTATACACCATGAGATAACTGTACTTTTTCCCCGTTTTCATCTTCAACTACTGGAAAATCCAAATCAGCATTGTTTAAAACAGAAAAAATGTTGCCAGGTGCCCCAAAAATTTCGCCAGCACCAGCTAATAACGCTTCTTGCTCCGCTGGCAAGACATGTGGACGTTCGTTGATGGTTTTTTCGATCATATGACGATAAACAGCTAGTTTCGGCTCTTGATCGAAATAGCCCCAAATCGTTTCATCAGACATTGTCAATAGCTCAGGATCAAACCAAGCAACGGCTTCACTTACTTGCGCAACTAAGTTACTTGCTTTTGCATACAAGCCTTGATACGTCGTATTGGCAGTATCTTGATCGTTTTTCAAATGACTGTATACATAGAGTTTCTCTAAACGACGAGAAAGCGCTAAAACAAATTCTAATGCGGATAAGAAGGCTTGCGGCCCATCGGCTAAAGTACCTTGGTAACGACTTGCTTCTTTGACTTGTGCTTGGATCTCTTGAAATTCTATGTCAAAAGCCGCATCATCGGCATAGATTTTCGTTAAGTCCCACGTTTTTTCGACTGGAATCGATTCACGTGCTGGTAATTGTTTTGTTTCTGACATTCCCTTCACTCCTTGTTCATTGGTTAAAAATATCTTATCATACTTTTCAGTGAAACCAAATCATTGGCTTAAAAAGAAACCGAATTTACTAAATATTGGCATTCTTGAAAGAGCCCGCGCAAAATTTCCCGTTGATCCAGTAACGGGAACTGCCATTGCCAATCCAGCTGCCGCAGCCGTGCTACCCATTGATCAAAACGAAGTGGACAGTCACTTAAATAAAGAAAGCGAAAAACCAATATTCGATGCTCAAATAAAATGCCAAAGCTGCTTGCACAATAGCACCACATAGGCAGCTGGGAGACATTGCCTTTTAACGGATACAATATTTCTTGGATCACACGGATTTTTGGCAGGTTCTTTCGCAGTTTTTGTATCAACCAGACCTGATAGTCTGCAGCAAGCCATTCAGGAGGACGGTGATGGTTTGAGCTTTGTCCTTTGCACAAAGGGCGAAGAGTTTCTTTATGGTAAGGCGCCCCTTTTCGAGCATCGCTTTGTTGACTGCTGACTCCTTCTTGATAGTGCCAGTTGATTTGATCTAACTTCATTAAGGATTGATTTTGCGTATCAATCAGCCACAAACAAAAACCAGTTGCCTGATAACTACAGCAGGCTTTTGCCAAAAGTGACCATTGGCGTTTCGGATGCAATTTCTCCCCTAAGATCCACCATGGTCGATAGCCGTTTGCTAAATACGTGCTGGTTCTTTCAAGAAATCGTGAAAACTTGAGGGAAGAACACTGTACTTCAATGGCGATATTCTTATAACAAAGGTCAGGACGCTGTTGGAGTTTAGGCAAAAAGGCTTCGATCTCAATCCCTGTATCTTGAAACCATTCAACCAATAGTTGTTTGGCTTCCAAGTGTTCCTTCGTCTCCCCTTCGCTGTAAGTCTGACAATCAGCAGTTGCTTGATGGGCAAAGTGGGGCTGTCGTTTGGTTCCTTGCCGCAAAGTCACTTCTTGGTGACACCCTGGGCAATAAAAAGGACCTGATGCTTTCTTTCTCCCTTTCGCTGCAATGACTTCTTTTCTTTGGTTCAATGCTTTCAGCATCTAACTCACCTCAATAAAAGATACGCCATTTTTATCAAACACAATTGAAAAAGCCAAGAACATTAGCAACATGTTCTTGGCTGGAAATGAATTTCATTCATTAATCATTCTTGAAGTAGAAACGAGTCAATTCAAGTGCATCGTTTTCCATGATCAACTGACCATATTCAGATAAAACCTCTGGCGTCACTGATGTCCGTTGGGCAAATTCCATCAAATAAGAAAGTGCATTTTCCACTTCAATATCAGTAACCTCTGCATCCATGAATCGAATTTCAATATAATAATGGTTACCCATTTGGTAAAGATTGGTTGCAACGGAATCCAAATATACTTCGGATGCCAATTGAATCATATCTTCGAATCGCAACAACTCGAATACAAAACGATTGCCGATGTCTTCTGCTTGCTCCGACTCTTGTAATTGAGCCGCCACATGCTTTTTCAACATGTCGGTAATGTCTTCATTCGCTTCATCGTTCATCTCATCAAAATTTTCCATTCCTTCTGGTGGAAGATTTTTGCTAATAAACAATTCTAACCCATCGCCTTTAGGCAAGACTTGGAAAGTTACAGCTTCACTGCCCTTAAATTCTTCGTCAATATCAACTTCTTCAAGAATACTGTAAAAGAAGTTTTCAATTTCATTGTGATTTCCTAGAAGGTCAAGAAAAGTGATGCCTCTCGCAGCTAAGTCTTCACTTTTGATCAATACACGAATGGTGTTCTCATTGATATGTTCCATTTCCATATTAGCTACACCTCACTTTTGCTACTCACTATAGGTTCATTGTATCGAAACCTGATAAAAAGTAAAGAGAAAACGAATATCCTCTTAAGAAAAACATAAAAACTCAAAAAAAGACTCACTTTCAAAGAGAAAGCGAGTCGATGAAGTCAAATTTATAATCCTGCCATTAATTGCGCTTGTCTTAGTTCCAGTTGGCGAACATCCCTAGGTAAGAACCGACGAATTTCATCTTCGTTGAACCCAACTTGCAATCGTTTTTCATCAATCATGATCGGACGACGCAATAATCCTGGGTTTTCTTGAACAAGTGTCAATAAATCTTTTAGGGGCAGGTCATCTAGATCCATATTCAACTTTTGGAATACTTTGGATCTGGTGGAAATAATTTCTTCTGTGCCATCTTCTGTCATTTGTAGAATTGCCTTAAGCTCAGAAATATTTAACGGTTCTGAAAAAATATTTCTTTCAACAAAAGGGATTTCGTGCTCTTGTAACCACGCACGAGCTTTGCGACAAGATGTGCAACTTGGGGAAGTGTATAGTGTCAACAACGTGCATCTCTCCTTTTTAATTTTCAATCAAGCAAGTCCTGTTCCCTCGCTTGATTTCAATTATACAGGTTTAACTAAAAAAAATCTAGTCTAAATCTCATATTTTTTAATAAAACTCGAAAGTTATATTAAAAGCGAAACCTTTAAGGCAAAAGGTTTCCTTCAAAAAGTTTATTTTTAAATGAGAAAACTCAAATTTTTTTTTAATATTACTCCTTTTATACAACAGTGTGTCAAAGGTGTATCAAAAAGATGTCAGAATATTAAAATATTCTTTTAACAGAAGGCAACGTTTTTTAATTTTACTACGACAATTACAGATGTAATCAAAAACTGAGAGAAAAACCAAGGCAGTCGCTCAATCGTTTTCAAAAGAACTTTTTCACGATCCTTCCTTTGCCGAGAAACGATCGCGCTACAATGAAAATGAATGTTATTTTTTTGTGCTAGTAATCGCAACCACTCTCTCTCTTCTTGGTTTTATTGTATCACATTCCTTTTTAATCAGAAAACCATAGAAGCATTTCTGTCATAATCTGCTATAAAACAGCAGCAGAAATGAACATCTGCTTATAAATGAAAAGGGTTTCTCACAAAAAACTCAGTAAAAAATGATCAATCCAAGAAGCCAGCCAATTTGTTGCTTGGTCACTGACAAAGCATAATAGACTGTACTATTCTTGAACTGATCGTTTACCATGTCTTTCTTCTAAGCGAGTGTTGGTTCTCGGTCACGAGCAAATTGAGCATCATGCAATGCACGATAATGCCCTTTTCTCGCCATCAACTCTTCATGGGTTCCTTCTTCTAAGATCCCCTTCTCACTAACGACAATGATTCGTGTCGCATGTTTGATCGTTGCGAGGCGATGGGCAATGATCAAGGTTGTACGCCCATCTGCCAAAGAATTCAATGATTCTTGGATCACTTGTTCCGTTTCGGTATCTAACGCTGAAGTTGCTTCATCTAGAATCAAAATCGGCGGGTTTTTCAAGAACATCCGAGCAATCGCTACCCGCTGCTTTTGGCCACCCGATAATTTGATGCCTCGTTCACCGATGACCGTATCCAAGCCATCCGTCATTTGATCAATGACTTTTTCTAAGTGTGCCAATTTGACTGCCTTTAAAATCTCCTCTTCTGTTGCATCAAGTTTGCCATAAGCAATATTTTCTCGAATCGTTCCTGGGAAAAGAAAAACATCTTGCTGCACCGTACCAATCTGCTGACGTAAAGATGCCAAGGTCATCTCCTGAATATTGATGCCATCAATCGTAATGGCGCCTTCCGTGACTTCATAAAACCGCGGCAACAAGTTGCATAACGTTGTTTTCCCTGAACCACTTTGCCCAACGAAGGCGATCGTCTCACCCGCTTTGATCGACAAGTCGATGTGATTCAAGACTTTCGTCGCATCCGCATAGCAAAAAGAAACATCATGGTAGACGATGTCTCCCTTTAAGGAAGTTACTGCCCGTGCCCCTGGCTTGTCTTTGATCGTCGGTTCTTTATCCAACTCTTCGGTCAAGCGTTTGAAGCCAGCGATTCCTTTCGGATAGCTTTCGATCATCGTATTAACCTTCTCAATTGGTCTAACAAAGACATTTGACAATAAAATAAACCCTACGAACTGACCGTTCGTCAGTTCACCACGAATCACGTAGTAGGCACCAAAGATCAGAGCAAACAAGTTGATCAACCGAATCAAGAAATAATTGTACGCTGAACTGATTGCCATTACCTTATAAAAAAGGATCTTAGACTGCCGATAAATCTCACTTAACCCGTCAAAGCGTTTATGTTCAAACGTTTCATTGGCAAATGATTGTGTCACTCGAATGCCACTGACAGATGCTTCCACTCCGGCGTTGAACTCACCGAGATTATCATAGATCTGTGTGTTGACTTTGGTCATTTTCTTATTGAAAAAAACCAAGGCGATCGTGATCAAGGGAATCAACGCAAATGTTGCCACAGCTAATTGAACATGCATATTTAACATCAATAGGAATGAACCGACCAAAGTCATGATGGTAATAAAAACATCTTCTGGCCCATGGTGAGCGACTTCAGAAATCTCAAAGAGATCCGTAGTCAAACGACTGATCAGCTTGCCAGTTTTTTGATTATCATAATATTCAAAAGATTGCGTTTGCAGATGTCGAAATAACTCTTGACGCATATCAGTTTCAATATTGACCCCAAGTTTATGACCATAAAAAACCACGATATATTGCAACACAGTATTGATCACATAAAACAAGAACAAGCCTAAGCAAGCCAACAGTATTAGGCGAAAGTTGTTCTGGGGCATGATCTTATCGATTACTTGGTTGACGGCAACTGGAAAGGCTAGTTCCAATAAACCAGCAAATACCGCACAAGTAAAGTCGAGTATAAATAGTGACCGATACGGTCGATAATAACGAAAAAACCTTTTTAACACATTTCCCCCTCCTCAATAGCTTTCATTATAAGCAACTCTCAGAAGAAATGCAAAATGAGAAACATGTGAAAATGGGTAAAATTCACTATAATTTTGAAAACCTATGAAGACGCGGATTTCTAAAAACAGTAAATAAAACCTTTATTTTACAGGAGTTTTCCTCTTTTTTTTACAGGAATAATGGCTTATGATTGATTCGAAAACAAACTGAAAATTTTCACTAACTCTGAAAGGCGTGTCTTTTTTGATCACTAGTATTCTTTTTGATGTCGATGATACCTTATATGACCAGCAACAACCATTTCGCAATGCCGTAACCTCATGTTTCCCACAAATAGCCCACAAAGATTTAACTGCTCTTTACTTACGGTTTCGGGTGCACAGTGACGAGCAGTTTGGACGGGTATTGGCAAATGAATGGACGCTAGATCATTTTCGTTATTATCGACTGACCCATTCATTAACGGATTTAGGGTACTTACCTATTGCAATGGAAGAAAGCTGTAAATTTCAGCTGTGTTATGAACAAGAACTAGATGCCATCACGCTGCATCCTGAAGTTGAGTCAACTTTGAACTATTTGTCCACATTGCCAGTCAAACTAGGAATTATTACCAATGGTCCCACTGACCACCAGCAAAAAAAATTGGATCAGTTGCAACTGACTCGATGGATCAAACCAGAGCATATGATCATTTCCCAAGCAACTGGTTATCAAAAGCCGCAACTTGAAATCTTTCAATTGGCAGAAACCGCCTTTGCTCTTGATCCGGAAACCACATTGTACGTTGGTGATAATTTTGATAATGACGTGGTTGGCTGTAAGAAAGCCGGGTGGCAAGCTTTGTGGTTCAATCATCGTCTCCGTCAAGCGCCTAGTGGATTGGAAGACTTACCAGATGCATCGATCACTGCTTTTTCACAGCTGCAAGACAGTATTGACAGACTGATGCAAGTGCCTGCATACATGTATAACTAAAAAGATGGACCTTCGCTCCTGCGGCAGGTCCATCTTTTTGAATGGCTAACTTTCTTCGCCGATACTCAATATCAAGCGAATATCTTCTTCTGTCATTTGTTGAAGCTGTGTTTCATTGCCTTGGATCACTTTTTGGAAAAGCTCACGTTTTTCTTGTTGCAACGCATCCATTCGTTCTTCAATGGTTCCTTCAGCAATCATTCGCCAGACTTCGACAACATTTTTTTGACCGATCCGATGGGCTCGTCCAGCGGCTTGTTCTTCCACCGCCGGGTTCCACCACAAATCGTATAAAATCACGGTGTCTGCGCCGGTCAGATTCAGTCCTGTTCCTCCTGCTTTTAACGAGATCAAGAAGACGTCCTTTTCTCCACTATTGAAGGCATCGACCATCGTCAAACGATCTTGCGGCGGTGTGCTGCCTCGCAAGTAAAAGGACTCAAACCCTTCTTGTGCTAGCTCTTCTTCAATGATCGAAAGCATGCTAGTAAACTGAGAAAATAACAGCACACGACGCCCATTTTCTTTGGCTGCTAAGAGTAAATCTTTGACCTGTTCAAGTTTCCCAGAAGACCCTTCATAATCCTCCACGAATAATCGTGGGTCACAACAGATTTGCCGCAGTCGAGTCAAACCAGCTAAGATACTGATTCGATTTTTACGAAAAGACGTAGAATCCATTTGCGCGATTTCTTCCCGCATTTGCCGCAAGTACGCCAAATAGATTTTCTTTTGTTCTTCTGTTAAAACACTGTAATAATTTGTTTCCAATTTTTGCGGCAAATCATGCAGCACGGATTTTTTGTCTCTTCGCAAAATAAAGGGTTTGATCATTTTCGCAATTTCTTGCGTAGACAGCTCTTTAAATTTCTGCTTGTTCGGGAAAAAGCCTGGCATGATCATTTGGAACAAGGACCACAATTCTTCTAAATTATTCTCGATCGGTGTGCCGCTGAGGGCGAACCGCTGTGGAACTTCCAAGGAGCGCAAGGCCTGTGCCGTTTTGGTCGCACTGTTTTTGACCATTTGCGCTTCATCTAAAATCAAACAAGTCAGATCTAGTGCTTGATAAGCATCAATGTCTTGCCGCAAGCTTGCATAAGAAGTGATGCGGACGTCCGCTGGCTGCGCCATCTGCCCTTCGCGCTCTTCTTTCGTTCCGCTGATGACAGACGCAGAAATCGTCGGCGCAAACCGTTTGATTTCTTGTTGCCAGTTGAATGTTAGACTCGCCGGTGCCACGATCAATGCATTCAATTTTTGTTTCTCTTGTTTTTCTGAAAGTAAATAGCTGATCGTCTGAACGGTCTTCCCTAACCCCATTTCATCGGCAAGGATACCGCCAAATTGATAGTGGCTCAACATTTTTAACCAACGGAAGCCAACTTCTTGGTATTGTCGCAACTCAGCATGCAAGTTTTCTGGCAGCTGCGCCTCAAAGTTTTCTGGGTGGATCAAGTCTTCCGTCATTTGCTGAAAACCGGCGCTAAAGCTGGCTTGATCAGCAAACTGCTCTTGCAGGAGCAGCCCTTGATTCAAAGGAACTTGGATCGCCCCATCTTTCGCTTCTAATGAAAGACGCAATTTTTTCAGGGCAGCACTTGCTTCTTGAAACTCTTCCGATTCCAATGAAAGGACTTGCCCATTTTCAGTGGTATAAAATTGTGCAGACTGTAACAGGCTGCGCAAGACCTCATTGATCTCTGACTCTTGAATGCCGCTGACATCAAACTTGATATCCAACCAAGAACCATTTTCTTCGATAACGATTTCTGGTCGATGGTGTTGGGCGTCAAGGTAAAGTTCCCGCAGCTTCTTGCCGATACGGACTTCACCTAATTGCCTTAAAACAGGGATCTCCCTTGTAAAAAAGGTATAAAGTTGTTCCCCCGCAGGTAAGCTTTTTTGCCAATTTTTAGTGCTCGCTTGATAGCCAAAGGTTTCAATAATCGCTTCAATTCGTGCTTCTTGTTGAAAATCACGTAAAATCTCGGGATGATTTTCTGGCATATAGTGATGTTTTTCATCACTTGAAAAAACGACTTCTCCATAAGTGAAGTCTACTTGTAAATCGACTTGTCCTTTGATTTTCCGTAACGAAAAGACGGCTTTCAATTCAGACTCTTCGATTTCATTTTGAACTTCTGGTGCTACTTGGACACGCCCGATTTTTCGCAAATAAGGCAATACTTTCATAAAGAGATTCGCTAGTTCTTCTTTCGGATAGTCGATGACTGGCTGTTCAAATCGTTTAAACAACTGTTGCATCGTGACATAGATTTCCTTTTGTTCGACAGTCAGTTCATAAAAGGTTCCATCCAGCAGACCCCAATTATAATAGCTAAGTAAATGGTCAAAATCTTTCACGAATTCCAGCGGAAAATGATCCTCCTGTTTTGTGACTGAAAACGACAAAGGTTCACCGATTTGAAAATCGGCTTCATTGACTTTTGTTTCACCAATGGTTATTTGCGTATAGACTTCGTTTAACTGTAACAACAATTCTTTGCCGAACTCAACTGGTAGCAGCAAATACTTTTTGTCAAGTTTACCACTGATCTGAATGCCTGCTTGCCCGATTAACTGTTGCGTTTGCGCGATTCCTGCCAATCGATTCAACAAGGCTCGATTTTTCTCATCAAAGGCATCCGCAGATAGAAAGAAGGTCTGCTGCTTATTCGCTGCGTACTGCTTGTTTTCTTGGTACATCTGCAAAAATTTATAAATGTTTTTAACGACATAGGTCCGTGCGGTGCCACGATTGCCGACTTTGAGGGAAATCCCTAAGATATCCATTTCTTGATGGTAAGGATTGGTGGCGATGGTATCTATCCGAAATTCAACCTGTAAGGGTTGGCTCGTTTCTTTTTCGCTCCCTAAGCGGGCAAAGCCGTTGGAAAACATCTCTGAAGCAGAAAAGGCTTTTTTGATGGGGGTTTGCTCATTGATTTTTCGTGTTTTCCCTTGTTTGCGTAGATAAAGTTCGACTGCCACCGTGTGTTTGCAATAATGATGCTCTTCCCAGTACGGACATTGGCAATAATCTACCTCTTTGGCTGTAGCATCTAAGGTCACTAAATACAATTCTGTCCCCAATACTTCTGCGTGCCACACATTTTTTTCTTTGTCTGGTGTGACAGATAAGACGCGATCTTCGTTGACATACGTTCTGCCACGCTCAATTACTTTTTCTGGAATACTCCACTTCATAAGAGCCCTCCTCTCCTTATTCTTTTATTCGGATCCGGCTTTGCCCGCTGCCGTTAGTTTCTACGAAAACTTGCTGCAGGATTCTTGCCCGCAGTTCTCGAACATGACTGATGATCCCAATCATGCGCCCTTCATTTTCGATCATTTCTAATGCTTCCATCGCCATTTCCAATGATTCTTCATCAAGCGATCCAAAGCCCTCATCAATAAAGAGGGCTTCGATCTCGATCCCACCAGCTCGTTGCTGGATCACATCCGCCAAAGAGATCGCCAACGCTAAGGCAGCAATAAAGCTTTCGCCGCCTGAAAGTGTATGAGCTCTTCTGACTTGTCCCGCATTATCGTCATATATGTCAATTTCTAAGCCTGTTGAGCTTCGATAGCTCCCGACTTTATCCGCTAATTCAAATTGATAGCGGCCACGAGTCAACCGAGCCAAGCGTTCATTGGCGACTTCTAAGATCTCTGTCAGAAATTGCTGCAGTACATACCGTTCCAAGCTGGTTTTTTTGACGTTTTCGCCGTTGATGGTTTCTGCCAACTGCTGAAGTTGGCCTAATTGGGCCAGTTCTTCGACATTTTGCTGATAAATGACCTGCAGCTCGTCAAACAACCGTTGATTGCCGTTGACTTTCTCCTGTTTGCGAACTGTTTCTTGCTGTAGTTCCTCCATCACGGTCTGCAACTGAAGGTAGTCAGCTTCCAATTGGTTTAAATCTATCGCAGCTTGCTCTTTTAACTGTGCATCTAACAATGCTAGCCGTTGCTGAACAAACACCGTTTCTTGCTCATAGGTTTTGATTTCTTCTGAGAGAACGGTTGTTTGAGCGGCTTGGGCAATCAATTCCCGCATCGTTTCTTCAGTCATACCAGCTTCTTGGAGCCGCTGCGTCAGTCGTTGTTCTGCTTTTGTCTTAGCCGCTTGCTTTTCTTCAAAAAATTGCTGCAGATTTTTCAGCTTCTCTGAAAGAATCGCTTGCTGTTCGTTTAGCTGCGCTTCTTGTCGGGCATCAGCCTCAATTTGTTGCGTATATTCCCTCAGTAAACCATTGGTTTTTGCTAAATCGGCTTGTAATTGTTCATACGTTGCGCCTGCAAGTTGTTCCTGTAAAGAAGCCAATTTCCCCTCCGCAAGCTGGCGCGCTTCTTGGGCTTTTTTCGCTTGCTCACTGACTTGCTGATAGGACTCATTTAACGTTGCTAATTTCTCATTTACTGCCTGATGTTTCTTCTGCGCGTCTTCATAAGAAGCGGCTTTTTGTTGATTGAAAGATTGCCGTTTCTTTAGTTCCGCTACCGTCGTTTCCTCGGTAATCGTCTCTTGGTTTTCTATCGGCTGCAAGGCAGCAAATGCCTGTTGAACTGTAGTCCAAGCGAATGCCACTTGCTTCTGCGCAGCAGCACTGGTGGCTTGCCATTCGCTGATTCGCAATGTGGCTTGCTCCTGCAGCGTTTGATTTGCCGATACTTGCTGCTGGATCTTCGTCAATTTTTCTTGTGTTTGCTCAAGTCTTTGTTCACTGGCAATGATGTCTTCGATGCGATAGGTCGTGTGCTCCTGTGTATTCGGATGATCCAAGGATCCGCAAACCGGACAGGGTTCATTTTCTTCCAGCAAAAGACGAAGCCGAGCAATTTGCATTCGAGCATTTTGACTGGTTTCTTGTTTTAACGTTTTTTGCAGCTCCAGCAAGGATGCTGCTAATTGCTGTTGTTCAAGAACCAACTCCGAATGAATTTGTTGCTGTTCCCCTGCTTTTTGCTCGGCTTCACGAAACTGCGCTTTTGCTTGCTGCCATTTTTCTACCAGAGCCTGCGTTTCTACCAATTTCACCGCTTCTGCTTGAAACCCTCGCAATGCTTCGATTTCTTCTGCCAGATGCTGCGCTTGCGCTTTGGCACTTGCTTGCGCTTGGTTTATCTTCGTTAATTCGGTGGTCTGTTGTTGTGCGGCTTTTTCAAGTTGCACCACTTCTTCTTGCTGCGCTTGTGTGCGCTGTGCTAGCGGGATCTGCTGCTGGATTCGTTGAACTTTTTGACTAGCAGCTTCCTGTTTTTTCTTGATGCCGTCAATCAACGCTCGTTGGTCTTGCCAGCTTACTTGTTGCTGCTGAATTTCTTGCAGCTGCTGCTTTGTTTCGTTGATTTGCTGAGTAGCTTGCTGTGCTTCTTTCACTCGTTCTTCTTTTTGCTGCATGATTTCTTGATGTTCAAGCGCCCACACCAACTGGTTCAACTGTGCTTTTTTCTGAGCGATCTCGGTTTTTTTAGCATGCAGCTCTCGGGCTTTTTCTTGTAGACCTTGCCATTCGATCCGTGCATTTTCAATTTCTTTTGCACGGTAAAAAGCGTCTTGCGCTGCTTTCATTTCTTGGATCGCTTGGTCTTTTTTGTGCAATAACTGCTGAAGCTGCGCCTGTTGTTTTTCTAAATCCTGCGCCCACAAAGTCAGACCTTCCGCAACCGTTAAAACCTCCTGCGCTTCTTCCCATTCAAAGCGCTCCATGATTTGCGAGGCGAGCAGCTGCTGATGCTCAAGCTTTTTACTTTGTGCTTTGACTTGCTCTTTCAACCATTCATTAAATTGTTGATACATTTCCGTGCCAAATAAATTCCGTAAAACGCGTTCTTTCTCATTGCTGCTGGCAATCAAAAAATTACGAAATTCTCCTTGCGGCAACATCATGATTTGAAAAAACTGTTTGGCATCCAGCTGCAGCAGATCCTTGATAAATGCATCAACTTCTGTGCGTTTACTGATCTGCTTTTTCTCTTTGCCTTCGGCGTCAAAAATCGTCAGCTGGACTTTTGCCGTTTGGTTGGTGACCCCGTCACCACGTTTTTTTGCTAAGGTCTGTTCCGGTTTCCGTTGGATCTGGTAGGTAAAACGCTGATGTTCAAAAGTAAAGGTGACGCTGGTCTCTTCGGTTGGTGAAGCAAACATCGAGCGCATTTCTTTGCCTGAGCGCAGATTCCCCGATGTTTCACCGAACAAGGCAAACGTCATGCCATCGAAAATCGTCGTTTTTCCTGCACCCGTTTTGCCGCTGATCAAAAACAAACCGCCAGCTTGCAGCTGACTAAAATCCAATTTTTCATCAATGAATGGACCAAAATTTTTCATTTGTAAAGACTTCGGTTGCATGACTATTCCCTCTTTTCCACGACAAATGCTTCATTTAATCCTTGTTCGATCCACTTGGTTTGTGCATCGAGCAATGAATCTCCCGTCATCTCTTGAAAAAAATGACTGATCAAGGCCTGCGGGTCGGTTTCTCGTGTCGTTAGCTGTCTTTTTTTCGTCTGTTCTCGACCATTCAACCGTTCGACAGACAAAATAAATGGATAGATCTTTCGCAACTGATTCATCATATTTGGAATCACAGCACGATCCGTCAGCAGAAAATGCCAAAACGCCTCACGATCCAGCTCACGGTAAAAAACCGGATCGATCAACTCCTCAAAGGAGGCTGTCAGTTGCTGGATATCCCTTTTTGGTGTCAGGGGAATAAATTCATTGGTATCTTTTACGGTATCAACAAGATAGACCCCTTTTTGGTTCGTCCGTTCAGAAAGGGAAAATTTCAGCGGAGAGCCACTGTACCCGATTTTCGGATGTTTCAGGGCGGTATTGGCATGTAAATGCCCCAAAACGACTCGATCAAAAGGTGCAAAAGCTGTGGTCGGCACGCTGTCCAATCCGCCAACTTGAATTTTCGTTTCAGAATCCGTTTGGCTAGCACCCGCCACAAAAAAATGGGTCACTAACACTTGTTTTTTTGACGAATCAAAGTGCTTGGTCATCTCCTCGATCACTCTTTGGACACTATCTGAAATTTTCGTTAACGGTTCGTCAAAAAATAAGCGCGCCTCGATCGGTTCAAAATAAGGCAGCAAAAAGAATTGTGTATCGTCAAACTCGACCGGTTGTAAACTTTGTTCGATGCTGGTGGACAGATAAAAACGTGTTTGCTGAAACCACTGACTACCAGTTTCTAGCCGCGTTGGGCTATCATGGTTTCCTGAGATAGCCAATAAAGGCAGTTCATTCGTTAGATTGATTTCTGCGATTTTTTCATTCAATAATTTGACCGCATCGACAGCGGGAACGGAACGATCATAAAGATCACCTGCAATGACGATGGCAGCGGCTTTTTCTTCTAAAGCGATCGCAATGATTTGATCGATAATTGCTCGCTGGTCCTCCAGCAGATCATAGCCATGTAGTTTTTTTCCGATGTGCCAATCAGCTGTATGTATAAAGCGCATTTCTTCACCTTCTTAAAAAATATCCTTCCAACCATTATACCACTTTCCCTGATCGTTAGACATCTCTCTGCCAGCGAAATTTCACTTACCACCCATTTTTGATAAAAAGAGCGAACACCTGACATCATTATGTTGAAATGTTTTTTCAATTATAAATTTATATCTTGAAATATAATTACACTTCATTTACAATGATTGTGAAATCGAATTCAACAATCGCTTTCATCACTATTCTAAAAGAAAGGAGAAACGCTATGCTTGCAATAGGACTAATGTCAGGAACCAGTTTGGATGGGATCGACGCTGCTTTAGTAAAAATCAATGGCTACGGCACCGAAACTGTTGTACAGCTGATGGAAATGGTCACGCTACCCATTGGTGAAGAATTGAAGGAACAAATAAAAACCGCTTGTGATCCGGTGGAATCAAATGTTCCCCTCATCTGCCAATTAAATACTGAACTAGGGTATCAATTTTTGAAAGCGTGTCAAATCCTCTGCCAAAAAGCTGGTATTGAAGAAAAAAGCATTGATTTTGTTGCCAGCCACGGACAAACGATCTGGCACTCCCCCGATTCTGATCCAGCGAAAAACAGCACCTTGCAAATTGGCGAACCTTCGATTATCGCTTATGGCTTACAAACGAAAGTCGTCGCCGATTTTCGAGTGATGGATATGGCTGCTGGCGGTCAAGGCGCCCCTCTTGTTCCTTATACAGATTATCTGCTCTATCAATCAGACAGCAAAAATCGTTTGCTGCAAAACATTGGCGGCATCGGCAATGTTACTGTACTACCAAAAAGTGGCAGCTTAAACGAGCTGTATGCCTTTGATACAGGTCCAGGAAACATGGTCATCGATGAATTAATGGTTCAGTTATTCGGCCAGCCTTATGATGCGTTTGGTGAAACAGCCCGTGCGGGAGCAATTATACCCACCTTGCAAAAGGAATTAAGAACTCATTTTTATTTGTCCCAGCAACCGCCGAAAAGCACCGGGCGTGAGCTTTTTGGAAAACATTTTGTGCAGCAGTTATTGACCAAGTATCCCGAAGCAGCCCCTGAAGACTTGGTGAGGACTTTAACCGATTTCACCGCTTTTTCCATCGCTGACAGTTACCAACGGTTCATTTTTCCTCAGTTGGGAACAAACGATCTGGAAGTGATTCTCTCGGGCGGTGGTGCCCACAATCATCTGCTGATTGAACTGATCCAAGGCTATTTACCAGAATCAGTAGCCGTTGGAACACAAGATGACATTGGCGGTTCCAACGATGCCAAAGAAGCGGTGGCTTTTGCCATCTTAGGAAATGAAACCCTTCACAGCCGTGTCAATAATGCCCCTGCAGCAACCGGGGCAGCCCAAGGCGTGATTTTAGGGAAAATCATTCCGAATCCATGGGAAGCAAAAATGTAAAACACCTTAGGAGGATAAACCATGTTAGATAAATTCACTCAATTCATCGAGCGCCATTTGGCAGGACCGATGGAAAAACTTGGCAGCCAGCGTCACTTGCGGGCGGTTCGTGACGGGATCGTTTCAACCTTGCCATTGATCATCGTCAGTTCGTTCTTTATGATTTTAGCCTTTCCACCGCTGCCTCAAAGTTGGGGCATCTATCAATTCTTGTCTAGCAATGCCACAACGATCTTATTGCCTTATCGAATGACGATGTACATTATGAGCTTGTATGCGGCATTCGGGATCGGATACAGTCTTTCTCGCTCTTATAAGCTTGATGGTCTTTCTGGCGGGATCCTAGCTACGACCGCCTTCTTACTGACCTTCACCCCTGTCAATATCCCAGCAGAAGCCTTGGATGCTGCTGGAACGGTCGGCTTTGTCTTGCCAATGGCCAATTTAGGGAGTGCTGGTATGTTCGTGGCGATCATCACCTCGATTCTTGCCGTTGAAATCTATCGGTTAACGGACAAATCGAAATTTAAAATCACGATGCCAGAACAAGTCCCACCTGCAGTCGCTCGTTCTTTCGAAGCCTTGACCCCTACCTTAGTCATTATTTTAGGAATGGGTGCGATCACTTACTATATCGGCTTTGACTGGCACACGATCGTGGCAAAAGTCGTTGATCCTTTAGTCAGTGCCGCAGACACCTTGCCAAGTGTGCTTTTGATCACCTTCTTGACGACCTTCTTCTGGTCATTCGGGATCCATGGTGCTTCTATCGTTGGTTCACTGGCTCGTCCATTATGGTTGCAGTTATTGGAAGGAAATACGACTGCGCTTGCTTCAGGAGATATGATTCCCAATATCGCAGCCGAACCATTTTATCAATGGTTCATCTGGATCGGTGGGGCTGGTTCAACGATTGGTTTGGCTATCTTGTTAGCGTTTCGCACCAAATCGGAATTCGGTTCAAAACTAGGAAAAACAGCCTTGATTCCAGCTATTTTCAACATCAACGAACCACTGATTTTCGGTACACCGATCGTTTTGAACCCAATCTTGATCCCACCTTTCATCATTGCACCACTGATCAATGGCGTCATTGCGTGGGTCGCTACCTCAGCTGGTTTAGTCAATGCAGTTACGGTCAATGCCCCTTGGACATTGCCTGGACCAATTGGCGCTTTCTTAGCGACTGGCGGCGATTGGCGTGCGATCGTGCTGAATGTTCTTTTGATTCTTTTATCGATCCTGATCTATTACCCATTCGTAAAAATCTACGACAAAAACGAATTGGAAAAAGAAAATCAACCAGTCGCACAATAATGTGTAAATAAAGGTCGTACGAAGCACCCACCAAGACAAACAGAAGAAGCCTTCCTCACCAGCTTTTTCCAATGCCAAGAGGTGTTTCGTGCGGTTTTTTAGAAAGAAGGAAAACCATTGAAACGAGAAATTGGCCTTTCGATTTACCCCGACCATAGTGATCCTTTACTGGATCAAGACTATTTAAAAAAAGCTGCTGCCCTTGGTTACTCTCGCTTATTTATGAGTATGCTAGAAGTCAGTGAAGGCAAAGAGACCGTCAGAAAAAAATTCTCTTCGATTATCGGCTTTGCCAAGAACCTTGGCTTTGAAACGATATTAGATATTTCGCCTGCTGTTTTTAGTGATCTGGCGATCTCTTATGACGATCTTAGCTTCTTTGCAGAATTAGGCGCGGACGGTATCCGCTTGGATCAAGGGTTTGATGGCAGTAAAGAAGCCCAGCTGACCTTTAATCCATTTGGCTTGGCGATTGAATTGAATATGAGTAATGATGTGAACTATTTAGAAAATATCCTTTCTTATCAAGCCAATGAACCTTTTTTATATGGCTGCCACAATTTTTACCCCCAACGAGGCACAGGCTTAACGGATGCTTTTTTCCGCAGCTGCAGTCAACGTTTTAAAAAATATGGGTTGAAAACAGCCGCCTTCATCACTAGTCAATCAGCCAAAATCGGCCCTTGGGAAGTCAATGATGGCTTACCGACCTTAGAATCTTGTCGAGATTTACCATTGGCGCTGCAAGGGAAGCTGCTTTTTGCTTCTGGGTTGATCGATACCGTGATTATCGGCAATGCTTATGCGTCGGATGCAGAGCTGAAAGCTCTGGCGGCGATCGATCGTTACAAGCTGACCTTTGGCGTTCTCGTAGAAGCAGAGGCCAGCGAAATCGAACGAAGAATATTAGCCGAAACCAATCATTTTCGGCGTGGTGACAGTAATGCGTTAGTCGCTCGTTCCACACAATCACGGGTGAAGTACCGTCCCATCGAAAACCTCCCTCATACAAACCAAGAACCTTTTGCCTATGGGGACATCGTTATCGGCAATGATACCTTTGGCCAATACAAAAACGAATTGCAGATCGTTTTGACCCCTCACCAAGACACACGGAAAAACAAAGTCGGCGCCATTTCAAGTGACGAGCTGCCTTTGTTGGAATATTTAAAACCGTGGACCAAATTTGCTTTCGAATTATTGGATTAACTCTTTAGAAAAAAGCCGCTGATCACAAAAGGATCAGCGGCTTTTCTTAGGTATTAATCTTCTCTTTTGGACTCATCGATTTGATAAACAAATGACGGATCAATCGCTTGATCCAGTGTGTCAAATGCACCCTGGATGCGCCGTTCGACTTCCGCCAAGCCCTCTTTGTCCATCTTTTTGATGTCACTGATGTCAATGGGCTCCCCAAAGCGGACGGTTACTCGCTTGCGTTTAAAAAGATCTTTTAACGTCAGCGGTCCTTGATAAACAGAGGGAACGATCTTGACCTTAGCCATTTTTGCGATCAACGCCATGCCGCCTTTTAAAGCCGTTGCGTGTCTCGTACCACTTGGAAACATGATCAAGCTAAGATCCGTTTCCTTCAAAATTTTGACTGGCGTCTTTACCGCGCTCGGTCCCGGTTTGTCTCGTTTAACTGGAAAAGCATTGGCATGGATCAAAATGAACCGTAAAATCGGGTTTTTGAACAGCTCTTCTTTCGCCATAAAACTAAATTTCTTTGGTCGAGCAGCCACTGCTAGGTACAATGGATCCCACCAGGTTCGGTGAGGAGCCACTAAAATGTAGTTTTCATTTTTAGGTAAAACCTCTTTGTTTTGATAACGAGCATTGCCGTTGATCAAAAATAATACTACGCGAACCACACCGCGCATAAAGCGAAAAAACATACTCATTTTCCTTTCTATTTCTCTCCTATTCAAGTATGCAAAAAAACGGTTTAAATGACAAGCATTTTTTAGCGTTTCCCATTATTCTTAATCGTAGTATAATACATTGAAATGAATTTAGAACAGGAGTATGCTTCATGTTGCAACCAAACGAACGCATCGACCAATTGTATGCCGATGACATCAAGATCATTCAAAGTTCCGAAGTTTTTTCTTTTTCATTAGATGCTGTGTTATTAGCAAATTACGCTAGAGTGCCAAAAAGAGGCGTAATCGTTGACCTTTGTGCAGGGAATGGCGCAGTCGGTTTATTTATCAGCAAAAAAACGACCGCTCATATTTATCAAATCGAATTGCAAGAACGCTTAGCGGATATGGCGCAGCGCAGTATCGAATTAAACGACTTGCAAGACCAGCTGACGGTCTATCCTTTGGACTTGAAGAACCTCTTTCAAAAAATCAAGCCTGATTCCGTCGATCTATTGGTCTGCAATCCCCCTTATTTTAAAAATGTACCGACGGCGATCAAAAACCCGAATCCCTATTTAGCGATCGCTCGGCACGAGATCACCACAACTTTAGATGAAGTGATCCAAACCGCTAGCAAAGCGTTAAAAATGAACGGACGGTTTGCGATGGTTCATCGCCCGGATCGCTTTCTCGATATTTTGGACCATATGCGCGCACATCGAATCGCACCAAAGCGCGTCCGCTTCGTCTATCCGAAAGTAGGCAAAGAGGCCAATATTTTATTGATTGAAGGAATCAAGGATGGCAAGGCGGATGGCTTTAAAATTGATTCCCCTCTCATTACCTATGATGAAACGGGTGCCTATAGTCCCGAAGTGAAGGCGATGCTCTATGGCTGCTGAGAATCATTATTTTTATGTGTTGCGTTGCAACGATCAATCCTTCTACGGTGGTTATACCACTGATTTGAGCCGCCGCTTATTAGAGCACAACAAAGGGATCGGAGCAAAATATACCCGTCCTGCTAGTCGCAGACCATTACAAATGATCCATGCGGAAAGCTTTTCCACTCGCAGTGAAGCCACTCAAGCAGAAGCCGCCTTCAAAAAATTGTCTCGCAAAAAGAAAGAGGACTACCTGAGCAGCCATAGCGAGAGTAATGTTATCTGAGCAAGCATACAAAAAAACTACCTGCGCACGGAAGATTCCTGCTTGAAGGAGCTTTCTTTCGTGACTTAGGTAGTTTTCTTTTATGGTTATTCATTCCTATTTGGTAACGCCCATTGGGTTTGACTTTTCCCAAATTCTTTCGGGATCACAGAATCGACGGATTGATATTCGAGGGTTTCTTGAGACTTTGGAATCGTAATTGCCGTCAAATAGTTGTTGGTTTCGGAATAGAAGCCGATCGTTTCAAAGGAAGGATCAGTCAAATGGTATTGAACCCCCTGCAGCTTAGCCGTTGTTTCCTCTTCCACAAATGTCGGTTGATAGCGAGCATAATAAACCTGGGCGCCCATTTTAAAATATACGGAGTTATGAGCAGATCCAAGAAATTCAATCGCCCGTTCCACTGGTACTGCTTGATAGATCCCTAAGGTTTCAATCGCTTTATTGCTTTGGATGCGCTGATAAACTGCTGTAGTATCAGATTCGTAATATTTATAGCCTAAAAACATTTTTTCGCGGTCTCGGATATTCGGTGTGATCAGCGCATTATACGTTTTGAATTCACCATACACTTGATCTCCAATAAAAAAGCCTAGCAGACACGCAACGACTATGCCGCCAAGCAATAGCGTCACTTTCGGGTTACGGTTTTCTCGATAAAGCAGAACCATCAGGAACCCTAATAATGCGATCAGACCAACCACCATGAGAATTGGTAGGATCACATAGTAAAAACGCTCACTTTGCAGCCATTTTTCGATCGTCATAAATGCAATCATTCTTTTTTCCCCTTCGATTCCTCACTACCCACTGTTTTCCCCTTGGTCAACCAGTAGAAGGATCGTCCTTTCATCCCTTTTCTTGCCATTGACTCTTCCGACGCTCAATTCACATGTAAATTCTTATGAAATTAATTTTACCATAAGTATGTATAAAAGATAAGTATTCGTTGGATTGCTTTTCACGACCAGCATCCATTGACAAAACGAGGGTTTTATCAGATAATATTGATGCTAATAGGGAATGAATGTCTCCCTCAGTTCTTACTGAAACCGCAATTTTGCTAATGACTTCTACCACTTTTTTTTTAGTGTGTAGTAGTCATTTTTTATTTTCACTCGTTCGTCATAGTTGCAAGAGCATTATTCCTATCTTTTTTAAAGGATCGTGATAGAAATGAAGAAACAAGAAACAACGTATTTTGAACTGACTGCATTAGGTTTGCTCAGTCTGGTGATTGGGGTGCTTGCTGGAGCTGTTGACACTTTCTTTGGCAAAATTTTACTGTTCTTAAGTGCCTTCCGTGAAAGTCATTTTTTGCCATTGATTCTCTTCTTACCAATTATCGGTATTTGCTTTACTTACCTTTTCCAAAAGTATGGCGATCGGAGTCCTCAAGGAATGAACTTAGTGTTTTTAGTCGGGCAGGAAGAAGAAAAAGATATTCCGCTGCGTTTGATTCCTTTTGTAATGGTGGGAACCTGGCTGACGCATTTATTTGGAGGAAGCGCAGGCAGAGAAGGAGTTGCGGTTCAGTTAGGTGCCACCATCGCCAATCGTTTAGGAAATTGGGTGCGACTAGAAAAGTACGCCAGCACCCTGATCATGATTGGGATGGCTGCGGGATTTGCTGGTTTATTTGAAACCCCCATCGCTGCGACGTTCTTTGCATTGGAAGTGCTTGTCATCGGTAAATTCAGTCATCATGCCCTCTTACCTGCTTTGCTGGCTGCTTTCACTGCTAGTACGACTTCTCAATGGTTAGGCTTAGAAAAATTTAGTCTTATGTTGCCTCAATCCGTCGATTTGACGATACCTGTTTTTCTGAAATTACTTGTGATTGGGTTGATTTTTGGTATGGTTGGCGGCAGCTTTGCGGGATGTTTAGAAACGATGAAACGCATCATGAAGCGGCGCTTCCCGAATCCACTGTGGCGTATTGGGATTGGCGCATTGGCGTTAGTCTTGCTTTTTGTTTTGTTGTATCAAGGGCGTTATTCAGGCTTAGGAACAAATTTGATCAGCGCGAGTTTCACGAATCAACCGATCTATTCTTATGATTGGCTGCTTAAGTTGGTGTTGACCGTATTGACCATCAGCAGTGGTTTTTTGGGTGGAGAAGTCACCCCTTTGTTTGCGATTGGCTCTTCTTTGGGGGTCGTGTTGGCGCCACTGTTCGGACTGCCTATCGAACTGGTAGCAGCACTAGGCTATGCCAGTGTTTTTGGCAGCGCCACTAGCACCTTATTTGCACCGATCTTTATTGGTGGAGAAGTCTTTGGCTTTCAAAATCTACCCTTCTTTGTGATCGTCTGCTCCGTCGCCTACTTTATCAGTAAACCTTATAGTATCTATCCTTTACAAAAAACATCGGCAATGGGACAATGAGCCACTTCTGAACACAACAAGAGCAAAGAAAAAACCGCGAACAAGTCGCGGTTTTTTGCTATTTTGCACGTTTTAAATAGGTACCTTCAGCTGTATTGATTTCTAGCATTTCGCCTTCTTCAACAAAGTCAGGAACATTGACAACTAAGCCCGTTTCCATCGTTGCTGGCTTACCAGAACCAGTCACAGTTGCCCCTTTGATCGATGGCTGTGTTTCAACAACTTTCAAGATTACGCTTGAAGGTAATTGCACGCCAATCACTTCGCTGCCGAAGAATTGGATTTTTACTTCCATGTTTTCTAGAATGAACTTCATTTCTTCTTCAACCACTTCAACTGGAATTTCATATTGTTCATAGGTTTCCAGATCCATAAAGAATGCGGTATCGTCCATTGTATATAGGTATTGTACAGCTTTCGTATCGATATGCGCTTTTTCAAATTTTTCTTCTGGACGGAAGGTTGTATCGTAAGTCGAACCAGTCCGAACGTCACGTAATTTCATACGCATAACCGTATTTCCTTTACCTGGTTTGTGGTGGCTGGCATCTAATACTTTGATAAGTTTGCCGTCTTGAACAAACGTCATTCCAGCTCTTAAGTCACTTGCATTGATCATAATTTTGAAATCTCCTTCACTATGTGATAATCCTTGTCTATTGTATCAAAAAAAACAGCTTTATTCTAGCTAAATCAGTGGGAAGGTCGCACAAGTTTGCGCCGCTTCTCCATGTAGTGAGGATCGTACTCATCCGTTTCAATATAAATATAGACTTTTTTATCTGCCATTTGATGTCGGATCTCGGCTTCGATCTCATTAATGATCTCATAGCCGACCTCTTCTTGTTTTGCGGCAATATCGACTTTCGCTGCAATCAAAATTTCAGCTGGCCCTAAATGGACTGTTTTCACATCGATCAAGCGATCAACATCGGGACGTTCAAACGCTTGTTTGATCACCGCTAAATCACGTTTGGTAACACTTTCCCCAATCAGTAGACTGTAAAATTCGCGGGCTAAGAAGATCGCTGCTACCATCAATAAAAGGCCAATCAATAAGCCGCTGAAGGCATCAAAAAATGCGTTCCCGGTAATCATTGTTAAAACCGTTCCGATCAGTGCGATCATCAGACCGATCACCGCACAAAAGTCTTCTGTGAAAATGATCAAAATCTCACTATGCCGACTTTCTTTCAAAAAACGATAGATTGGTTGACGTTCGACGTTTAGCTCGCGGATCTCCTTGATTGCGATCCACAACGAACTTCCTTCAACGATCATCCCGAAAATCAAGATAGCGATCACTAACCAGGTATTGCCGACTTCATGGGCGGGATGCAGCAGCTTTTCCACTGCTTCCATCACGCCTAATGCGCCCCCACCAAAGAAGAGCATCATCGCAACGATCGTGCTGAAAAAATATTTCGCCCGACCTTCACCAAACTGATGCAGTTCACTTTGTCCCTTTGTTGCCCGTTTATCACCGATCAATAAAAAGATCTGATTGCTGCAATCTACGACACTATGAATGCTTTCATTCAGCATGGCCGCACTACCGCTCAAGGCATAACCGACAAACTTACTGATCGCCACCAAAATGTTTGAGATCAGTGCAGCGATGACCGCCATCATGCCATTTGCTTTCTTTTCCACACCTAACGCTTCCTCTCATCAATAAACTCCCTGCTTATTATGCAACTATTCTTCACGAATGAATCAAGCTGCCTCTAGTTCCTCAATCAACAGGTGCTTGCTTTTTCAACTTCGCCTCTCTACGACTGATTTTTTTGGTCCAAAAACCACCCGAGATATACTTGGGTTCATAGCTGATGATAAACGCTCGCTCTTCCACCGCTTTGATCGTTTGATAGAGCTTTTTCTCACTTTTTCTTTGGGAAAGAATCTCTAAAATCAGTCGCGGGCCTTCCAATCCTTCACCAAAGCTTTGTGTCACACCATAGCCCTCTTGTCGCAAAATCTTCGGCAAACTCTTTTCTTCATCTGTATTACTAGGTAGGATCACTGTGACCATTGTATAGCCGAGAGCCAGCTTATCTTCGATTTTGATCCCGATACTGACTCCTGCAGCATAACCTAATGCATAGAACAAGAGATTCAGTGGGTTATCCAAACGATCCAATACCATAGATAAGCCTAAAATATAGATCGTGATTTCGATCATACTCACTAATGGGGCAATCACGCGATACCCTTTCATTGTCAATAAAAATCGCAGTGTGTTCAATGTAACATAGGCGAGATTGATAAAGAAAATCATCGCCAGCATTTGTAGATCAACTTCCATCTTTGATTCCCCCTTGTTCTTAGCATATCAAAACGCAAGCGAAAATTAAAATATTTGAGCAGGATTTAATTACTAAAATAACTAAATTAAATTTATTCTGCAGAAGGCAAAGTGCTTAGGTGATTTCGTTGATGACTACCGTGTCATGATTTTGCTCATCGATCCATTGCCTGTGGTTTCACTCACTTCTATTGATTGAAAAGCGTATCCACCAAAGTGGGAAAAGTAGTGTAAACCACTACTCGTTTGTTTCAGACAAAAAAAGAAGCCCAATGGCAAATGGACTTCTTTTTGTCTGATCAACTTTTACAGTGTTCGATCATATTCACGATTGCAGAACATGCTTACTTGTTTTCCAAGGGGTTATTCGTCAGCACTAGGTACGAAACTCAGCTCCCAATGGATGGTTCCTTGATAACTTGTTGCTTGTGGCCTCGCGCCAATAGGGATTTCCAGCTCGACACTTTTTTGCATGGTATGCTCGTTTCCATAGCGTTGAATCCAAGTTCCCGCCCCTTGCTTTTCATTGGCACGTGCAATCACTTGGTTCTGCGGTCCCAGCTCAATTGCTTCAAAGTAGTCTGGTGCTTCAGAGGGATTTTCTCTAGAGGTAACCATTTCAATATTATTCAAATGCACACTCGCTCCTTTTAAGTTGTGCTTAAACGCATCCGTGCTAACGAACCCTTCCTCAGATAAACGGGCACTCAAGGTCCAGCCATTTGGGAGAAATCGACGATCGGAAACCTGAATATAGTTTGGCCGTTCGGTTGATTCATGATCATCCACTGAAGAAATTCGTTGCGAACGCGCCGGATAGCGGCTTGTCGACGAGCGAATCGGTACTGTACCAAAATCGAATTGTGAAACAAAGTCTATGCTGACAAACCCGCGATTTTCTGGTATCAATGGTGGATTTTCAGGAAGAATCGGTTGATCAGGATCAAGGGGATCTTTTGGGTCAACGTCACCAATGGGTTCCACAGTGGTTGATGCTTCTGCCCATTTACCATCAAGAAATGCCTGTGCGGTGACCACCTCACCTTGTGTAAAATACTGGAAAGGTTCTAAATCAGATAGATCAAGTAAATAGTGCCCGTTTTCATCCGCTTGTGTGTGAAAATACCCGCTATTGCCAGCACTATCGACTGTCGTTTCAAGCGTCGGTTCTGGCATCAGCCCCTCTCTTTGAAATCGAAGGTAGCTACCAGGATTGGCAGTTCCCGAAATCGTATAGGCATTAGGTAAGGTTCTATCTTCTGTCAAAGTATCGATGGTCACCGTGATGTCTGGTATTCTCTCAAATAATAGACGTTGTGAACGAGAAGCAAACTGCGCGGCAACCCCTCGACTTGTTTCCTCATTCAGTGAAGATACATTGGTCACATTGGTATTGGTTCCTGAAATCGCCGCAGTCATGGACAGAATCGGTTGCCACTGAAAATCAGATGGGTCTCCTGTATTTCCATGCCGCCACTGGCGAATCGCCTGGTTCTTTGCAGTGATTCCTCCCCCTTCAATTAGACCATTTGTTGTGGTCGTTATTGGGCGGGTTCTTTGCAAATTGACACGCTTGGCATCGTCGATCGTCAATCTTGCGGGATTGTTGGCACCGCTAAAGAAAAGTAGGCGTTGGACAGGTTGAGGGCTGTCCGAACGAATATCTAAGGTAGCATCTTTGCCAACATTGAGATTGCCAGTCGTGCCAGAGAAGTGGAAGATATTTGCGGTTGTATTTTGATTTGTTGCTTCAACCTCTAAGGTGCTGCTGTCTTCTAAGGTTACATGAGTATTGGCACTCAACCAGAAAATATGACTATACAATGTTCGGTTTGCAGCAGTAACCGACAAGCGACTTTTTTCCATTAAGCGAATATCATGAGGCGTGCCTGATGTGATGACTGCCGGACTGTTGTTTTGTGTATTTAATGCCAATTCCGCACCTTTTCCTAACTCAATGCGTCCATTGCCAGCGACAAACCGAATATTGGCACCACCTGCTTCACCAGCTGAACCGTTGGCATTTAATGAGAGTCGGGCATTATCCCCTAGTACGAGACGCGCATTCGTATTATAAAAATCAAGATTTCCTGAGCTGATCGTCGACATTTCGACGTTTGCTCCCTCACGAAGTTCTATTTGGTTGATTTCAAAATTCGCTTGGATGTTCGAGTGAATCATCCAAGAAGCATTGAAGTCTGATGTATATCTAGGCGTTTGGTGTGAAACCGAATGTCCAGAAAAGCTTGCTCGAGAGTGCAAACCGTAAAACAACTGATTGCCAGTATGGTTGAGATTGTGGTACCGAATGATTGAACGCTGCTGATTTGTCATGTTCAAATCATGGTATTCAATTGCCCCCCAAAAGTTTCCATGGTAGAGTTCCAAATTTTGCAAGGTAATGTCCCATGGGGAATCAGGATTGACACTCGAATCGCGGAAACAGATCGCAACGGCTCTAAGATCCATCTGATAGGTGTCGAGACCATCAATGATTAACGTTCTTGAAACTCTCGAGGCATTGATATAAACATAGGCTAATCCGCCATTAGGATTGGCGCTGCTGCTCCAGCCGTCAATTCCCGTAATACCTAAACGAGGATTATCGTTCGTTTGAAAACTGGCTGTCAAATAAATATAATTGACCGTCGGATCGACCATTGCAGCCATAAATTCGACCCAGTTAGCAACCCCTCTCTTTTTTACGTCGTCGCCTAAAAGATACAGATTGCCAGGATCAGAATCTGATGCCTCAGGAAGCTGGCTTTCTATTTCCTTCTCTTCTGCTACTTGATCCTCTTGATCCAATTGATCAGTGGAGTCACTCGAATCAGTTTGGTCATCCTCTTGTGTATCCGTAGGGTTTGTCTCCCGTGCTTCTTTTATCTCAAGTATTATCATTGATTCTGCTACCTCAAATGGAAACGACCCTGCTGTATCAACTACCACTGGAACCAAGAAATCACTTCTAGGGGTATCGGTCGTTAGTTTCCACCCATTCTCTTCAGTGGTTGGTGTAATTTTGACTCCCTTTGGCAACTCCTCTTCAGCAATAACCGCAGATTGCGGCAATCGGATCGCTATTTCACTAATGGGACGGTCCGTATGAAATGCGACTAGCAACATGTCTCCTACAGTCCCAGCTTTCGTTGATTCATCAAAATAAATGGCAACTCTTTCCTCGGCTTCTTTCTCTCGTATCGGTTCAAATGCTTCACTCGCATCCGTGTCTTCCTCCAGCTGAGCAGCAAAGAAAATGTTTGAAGAAAACACACTCATGGTTGAAAAAAAGTAGAGTCCTCCAAGTAAGCCAATAATGATAGTGAAATATACCTTTCTCTTTTTCTTGTTCATTTGTTGATGCCCCACCTTTCAGCGTATCTTTCCCTTGAAATCGATCATGGATCAGTCCTTCCCAAAGAGCAGCTTTAGCCATCAGGACGCTTGCTTCCCTTTTTCAATTACAGCTGATTAGAAAACCACAATCCTGTTACCGTTTGACCTGCCATCGATTTTAAATGACAAAAGAAATCGCCAATTAAAATAACAAACATTATAAATAACGATGGTTTTGATCGTTTCACTTTATTCTATAGCCCACGCTATCGCTTAGTAAAATCAGAATATTCCTCAGCCGGTGAAAAATGTAATTCGACTAAGCATTTTGTGAAATCGGCAGTTTCGGCACACAAAAAAAACAGCTAGATGTTAGCCATCTAGCTGAAATCATTCATCGTTATGATCAAAGGACCACTTCTATTAAGAGTAACTGTCACTACTATTTAGAACGAAAATAGCCATTTGAAGATTCTTCTTGTTGATCGTCTTCAATCATTCCTTTTAATGATCGATCTAAAACGGAACGTTTTTTCTCACCATTTTTTTTGTTATTGGCGCGAAACTCACTGCGCGTCATCCCAACAGAGGGATGGCGATTGAATTTTTTGACGGTTGGATCATTTTCTTCTTTGACTTGATAAGCTGCTGGTTCCGTATCAAACAACAAATAACTTTCTTGTTTTTTTGCCATTGCATCCATCAAATCGTTCGGCGTAATTTCAGGTTTTTGCTCATCTGGAATAATTGATGCAGGAATATATTTAGGTACGAAGTAAGAGCGCCCCGAATATTCTTTTTTCGAAGAAACAGGAACCTCAGCTTTTTCCTTCTTACTGGTCACTTGATAAGAAGAATGGTTCGCCTCTTTGCCAAAAAAATTGGTTTTTCCTGTTGGCATCTGTTCTTTCACCGGACGTTTTCCGTACTGAGGCAAGTTGGCACGGTGATTGGCAAGCTCTTCTTTTTGACGAACATTGTGCCCCCGATCGCGTTGGCTGGACTGCACTTTACGCTGCAAAGATTGATTTTCTTCCTTGTGAGAATGACTCACGGAATCTTTGATTTCGGTTAAAATCCAATCATCTGCTTTACTGAATGCGGGGCGATGCTCGGATTGCAGCTTCACACCATCTGTATCATCATAAGCAGGAAAACGGAAGTGTTTTCGTTTCACATCTAAATAATTTGCCACTGTACTCATCCTCTTACATGCATTTTTTTCATCATACCATAAATTAAGGAGAATTTCACGAAAGACTACACCATTTCAGATGAGGACACTTCAGCTAAATTCGGCTAGAGGCACCGTCTCAGTCAAGCTTGCTGCATTCGGTTCTTTGACATGGGCAAATAATGGATCGATCTGCCAAATATCTGCAGCATAATTTCGCACCGTTTCATCTGCCGAAAATTTGCCTGCATTCGCAATATTCATTAGGCTGACTTTACGCCAGCGCTGCGTATCCTGATAGGCACTATCTACCCGATGCTGCGCGTCACAATAGGCATGAAAATCCTTTAATAAAAAGTATTCATCATTGTATTTCAAAAGGGAATCAAAGATTTCTCGACCTTCTACTTGAATATTGGGGATCGTCCCATCAATAAAAGCATTGACCACCCGTTGCAAGACTGGATCTGACTCATAGTAGGTGTAAGCAGAATAATTATGCTGGGCGTAATACTGATACACTTCTTCTTCCGTCAACCCAAAGATCGCAATGTTTTCATCACCGATCGCATCTCGAATCTCAATATTGGCACCATCTAAAGTCGCGATCGTTACTGCCCCATTTAGCATCAACTTCATATTGCTTGTCCCTGACGCTTCTTTAGAGGCCAATGAGATTTGTTCACTGACATCCGCTGCTGGAATGATTTTTTCTGCTAATGAAACGTTGTAATTTTCTAAAAATATAACCTTGATTTTATCATTGATGGTTTCATCATGATTGATCAGATTCGCCACTTCATTGATGACTTTAATGATCGATTTTGCGTAGTGATAGCTTGGTGCTGCTTTGGCACCAAAAATAAAGACTCTTGGATGAAACGCTGCAGTCGGATCGTCTTTGACCTCAAAGTAGAGCTTCAAGATATGCATTAGATTCAGCAGTTGTCGTTTGTACGCATGCAGGCGTTTGATCTGCACATCAAAAATTGCCGTTGGATCTACTGTAATGCCCGTTGCTTTTTGAATGTACTTTGCCAGTGCACGCTTGTTACTCATTTTTGCGTCGGCAATTTGTTGCAGAACGTTTTCGTCATCATAATAATTTTTGAGCAGCTGCAGATCCAAGGGGTCATTGCGCCAACTCGTACCGATCGACTGATCCAGCACTTTGGCTAATGGTTGATTGGCTAGCTGAAGCCAACGCCGTTGTGCGATGCCGTTGGTCTTATTGTTGAAACGGGCAGGATAAATGAGATAGAAGTCATGGAGTACCACTGATTTTAGTAAATCAGAATGGAGCTTGGCTACCCCATTGACACTATGGCTGCCGATGATGGCTAGATGTGCCATATGGACTTGATCATCAATAATGATTCGCGTCCGATCCAGTAAGGCTTGCGGATGGACCCCTTGCATTCCTTCGACAAAGCGCCGATCAATTTCTTTGATGATCTGATCCATTCTCGGTAACACTTCTTCAATCATGCGAACTGGCCATTTTTCTAAGGCTTCCGCCATGATCGTATGGTTCGTATAACTCATGACTTTCACGGTGATCGCCCACGCTTGTTCCCAAGCAAGGCCTTCTTCATCAACTAAAATACGCATCAGTTCTGGGACACAAAGCGCTGGGTGCGTGTCGTTGATATGGATTGCTACTCGTTCACTGAGCATCGCTAAAGGCAGATTCGATTTTTTATGATAGCGAATGATACTTTGAATGCCTGCAGAAACAAAAAAGTATTCTTGCATCAATCGTGTGCGTTTGCCGATCTCGTTTGAGTCATCTGGATATAAAACAGCAGTCAAATTTTCTAAGGCTTGCCGTGATTCCAATGTCGCATAATGCGCCTCATCTTCAGCAGGCACTTCGACACTCCACAAGCGCAGTGTGTTGATGTGTTGATTCTGATAGCCAACCATCGCGGTGTCATACGGAACTGCCCGCCAGGTAAAGCCGCCTTCATAGACTGGCGCTAGTTTTCCGTCCTCTCCCGTAACGAGATAGACCTGCCCACCAAATCGAATAGGCACCGCTTTGCTTTCTTTGCGGACTTCCCAGACATTCCCAGAACGTAACCAATCATCTGGTAATTCTACTTGATGGCCGTCAATAAATTTTTGTTTAAATAATCCATAGCGATAGCGAATCCCGTTCCCATTTCCCGGCAAGCTTAATGAAGCCAGCGAGTCCATAAAACAAGAGGCCAAACGACCGAGGCCCCCGTTTCCTAAAGCCATGTCTTTTTCTGTATCCGCAACGTCATCAAGGGAAACGCCTAACTCTTCAAAAACGGCTTCCGCTTGCTCCAACAGCTGCATATTCAACAAATTGCTTTTTAGCATTTTGCCAGGCAAAAATTCGATTGAAAAATAGTACGCTTGTTTTTGATCCTCCAGCAAGAGATTTTTTCTGGTTTGACGCCAGTCTTCTGAATACATTTGCTTCACCACATTGGCTAGTGCTTGAAACAATTCCTGCGGTGAAGCTTCATCCACTTCAATCGCAAAGAGTTCATGAACACTGATTTCTAGCAGTTCACGCAGTCGTTCTTTTGTCATAGGGTTACACTCCTTTTTGCATTCAATTTATAAAAAAGAAGAATCCTTGCCGCCAAAATTGCTAGTCATACAACTAGCAGTTCTGTTGCAGACAAGGATTCTTCTGTCTTAAAACAATCAAACTTTGATAGTATTATACAACTGGATATAAAGATCGGAACTTTGATTCCAGCTGAAATCTTTTGCCATTGCTTGCTTGACCAATACGTTCCACGTTGCCTGATCAGATTGATACAATTCGACCGCTTGCTTCAAGGCATTCATCAAGTAAAATGGTGAAAACTCTTGAAAGCCAAAGCCGGTACCTTGTTTCGTGATCGCATTATAGGAATCTACCGTATCTTTCAAGCCACCGATTTCGTGAACGACCGGTAATGTACCATAACGCATCGCGATCATCTGTGACAGTCCGCATGGTTCGAAGGCGGAAGGCATCAAGAAAAGATCCGCTGCTGCGTATAACTTTTGCGCCAATGCAATATCAAAAGAAATCGCGGCAGCACATTTGTCAGGATATCTCTGAGCAAAATAGCGAAAGCCTTCTTCAAAATCATGTTCGCCAGTCCCTAGTAAGATGAACTGAACATCAAATTGCAAGAGATTTTCCATTTCTTCAAGGACCAAATGGAACCCTTTTTGAGTGGTCAAACGGCTAACAACAGAAATCAATGGGACATCTTTACGGGTAGGCAAACCAAATTGTTCTTGTAGCGCTCGCTTGTTTTTAGCTTTTCCTGATAAATCTTCGACACTGAAAGGATAGTCCAAATGAGGATCGGTTTCTGGATCGTTCATTTCGTAATCAATTCCGTTTAAAATGCCGCTGAGTTTGCCGCTTTCCATACGTAAAATCACTTCAAGCCCACAGCCGAACTCTGAGGTTTTGATTTCTTCACTATAGGAAGGACTGACCGTCGTGATGCGGTCCGCATACAAGATTCCTGCTTTCATAAAGTTCAAGCAATCGTTTAAACGTAGTGTGCCATCATCGTATCTCTCAGTCCCCATACCAAAAAGATCGGGTAAAATATCGCGACTATACCACCCTTGAAACCCAATGTTATGGATCGTCAAAACGGTGCGTATGTTTTGATACGCTTGAATCCAATGATATTTTTCTTTGATCAAGAAGGGAATCATCGCCGTATGGTAATCATTGACATGAACGATGTCTGGAATAAATTCAATGCGTTCCATCATTTCGATCACGGCTAATTGGAAGAAAGCAAAGCGTTCCCCATCATCATAAAAATCATAGAGCCGTTCGCGGCCAAAATAGTAGAGATTGTCTATGAAATAATAGGTCACAGAGCCTAGAACTAATTTTTTGATCCCACAATATTGCTTGCGCCAACCGACCGCCACTTCAAAGGAAAAACAATCTTCCATTTGCTCCTGGTATTCAGCAGGCATTTTCGTGAAATAAGGTAAGACAACAATCGTCTCGACGCCTTTTTTGACCAATTCTTTTGGTAATGCCCCTGCAACATCCCCTAATCCGCCTGTTTTAAAAAATGGGGCGCATTCCGCTGCTGTAAACAGAACCTTCATGCGCTTGCCCCTCCAATAACGTCTTGGGTCACATGAGAATTTTTCTTAATGACGATTGGCGTTTCTTTGGTTCCTTGCACTTTGACACCTTCTGCGATGGTCACATTTTTATCTAGGATCGCATAAGAGACTTCGGCACCTGCTTTGATCTCATTATTTCCGAAGATGATCGCTCCTTTGACTTTTGCTTCAGGATGGATCTTCGTGCGGCGGGCAACGAGTGACTGTTCGACCGTTCCTTCCACGATGCAGCCAGAAGCAAAGTGGCTATTTTTCACGTCAGATGTTTCTGAATAATACGTTGGCACTTCGTTTTTCAGTTTGGTATAGATCTTTTGATTCGAATAAAGCAACGACGTAAATTTATGCACATCGAGCATATCCATATTTGTTTGATAGTAAGAAGAGATGTCATAAATGTTACTTAAGTAACCAGTGTACTCATATAGACCTGTATTTTCAACAGCGATCATTTCTCGTAAAAATTGACCGAGGTCTGCCGTTGCGCCAACTTTTTGCCCCTCTTTTAGCGCAGCGATCAGACGATCTGTTTGAATGATAAAAATATCCGTACATAAGTTGACAAGGTCACTGACCTCACCTTTTTTCGCTTGGATCGCTTCTTCTAAGTGACCTTCACTGTCTACATTGAACAACAGATCACTTTCGCAAACATTGTCACTGCTGATGCGTTTGTATACGACGGTCATTTCATTGCCTTGTAGCTGATGGATTTTCAGCAAGGCACGCAAATCAATGTTGCATAAGACTTTGCTGCCCATAAATACGGTATGATCCGATTTGGATTTTTCCAAATAGTCGATGACATTATAATAATACTCTTGTCCTTCTGCTTGCTTTTTCAATGAGTCTTGGAACAGGTGAATAAAGAAACGGTTTTGTATGCCGTCCAAGTTCCACTCTTTTCCGCCACCGATATGATCGAAGACCGACTGCGTTTCTCCTTCATTGAAAATCATATAGACTTGTTTGATATTGGCATTTTCGATACTTGAAAGATTAAAATCTAACAAGCGATATTTGCAGTCAAACAATAAAGTCGACAGCGGACGGTTTTCTGTTAATGGCATCAAGTCTTGGTATCGTTGCAGATTCCCTAAAATCGCACACATTTTATTAGTTCTCATCAATCGTCACCCCTAAAATTTCAGAATAGCCGACTACGGCAATTTCGTCTGTTCCATCGATCTCTGCATCGTCACCAATCACTGCATTTTCCCCTACGATCACTCGGTTTAATTTAACATTTCTACCGATCACCGCTCCAGGCATGATCACGCTGTCCTTGATCGTCGATCCTTCTTTCACCTGCACATTTTCTGATAAAATACTGTGCTCGATTTCCCCTGCAACATAACAGCCATCCATCACGAGAGAGTTTCTCGCAGCCCCGGTCTCAGTCACAAAATGTGGTGGTGCGATTGGGTTTTTAGAAAATACTTGCCAACTTTTATCCCGAATATTCAACTCCATTGCTGGATCAATAAATTCCATATTGGCTTCCCACAATGAATCGATCGTTCCTACGTCTTTCCAATAGCCAGAGAAGCGATAGGCAAAAACGTTGTCGCCGCTTTCGAGATAAGAAGGAATGACATGTTTCCCAAAATCGACCATTTCGCCGTCTTTTGTATAGTTACTCAACAGCATGCTGCGCAAACGACTCCAATCAAATATATAGATCCCCATTGAAGCGAGATTGCTTTTTGGTTCGGCTGGTTTTTCATCAAATTCAATGATACGGTCATTTTTATCGGTGTTCATGATTCCGAAACGCGAGGCATCTTTCATCGGTACTTCGAGAACTGCAACCGTCAATGAAGCATCATTTTCTTTGTGTTTTTCCAGCATTTCTTCATAATCCATTTTGTAGATATGGTCCCCTGATAAAATCAAGACATATTGCGGGTCCATCTCATCGATATAAGCGATGTTTTGATAGATCGCATGGGCGGTTCCTTCAAACCATTTTTCGCCTTCTGAATTTGAATATGGCTGTAAGATCGTCACACCGGTACTGATTCCATCCAATCCCCAGCTCGCACCATTTCCGATATGGTTGTTTAGTGCTAATGGCTGGTACTGAGTGACAACACCCACATTTTTGATTCCTGAATTGACACAATTACTCAACGTGAAATCGATGATCCGATATCTGCCACCAAATGGAACCGCTGGTTTAGCAATATTCTTTGTTAATTTCCCTAATCGAGTCCCTTGTCCCCCTGCGAGGATCATTGCTAACATCTCTGTTTTCATTTTGTTTGGTGATCTACTCACCGTTCCCCCTCTACTCTTTTTTTTGTGCTTTCTTTACTGCTTTTTTTCGAGTCATTTTGATTTTTTCTGGTTTGATGATTAAAGCCCCAAGTGCAGGCAAAATTGTTTTGATTTGATAGTCGTATTGCTTAAAAGGGGTATTACTGGTCTGGCAGTCTGGGTTATTCGCCACCCAAGTTCCACCAAATACATCCCGTTCCGTGTTTAAAATCTCGCGATACGTTCCTTCGTATGGCACGCCGATCGCAAAATCGTGACGCTCCACTGGTGTCAAATTGACAACCACGATCAAGAAATCTTTTTTCGTTTTTCCTTGTCGTAAGAAAGTCAATGTCGTTTCATCTAAGTTGTCTGCATCGATCACCATCAATGAATCTTCTTGATCATCCAATTCCCAAAGGGCTCGTTCTTCTTTGTATAATTCATTCAAGGTCCGGGTGAAGAACTGCATTTTTGCATTGAATGCGTCGTTTAAATCGACCCATTCAAGACCATGATCATATTTCCATTCTAAAAACTGTCCCCATTCACTACCCATGAATAACAGTTTTTTCCCTGGATGCATCATCATGTACGTATAGAGATTTCGTAGTTGTGAAAACTGTTTGTAGCGGTCTCCCCACATTTTGTGCATCAAACTTTTTTTGCCATGAACCACTTCGTCATGGGAGAGTGGCAAGATATAATTTTCTTGCATCCGATACATGAAAGAAAAAGATAAAAGGCTTAGATGATCTTTACGGAAAATCGGGTCCATTTCGTAAAAACGCAGGACATCATTCATCCAGCCCATATTCCATTTGTAGTCAAACCCGAGCGCGCCTCCTTCGACCATTCCTGTTATTTTGGTCTCGGAAGTACTTTCCTCTGCAATCATGACAACTGCAGGATGGGCTAACTTGATGACTGAATTGAGCTTTTGTAAGAAATAGTACCCTTCAAAATTCCGATTGCCCCCTTCGTGATTCGGTTCCCATGGACCTTCATCATAATCGCGATAGAGCATGTTGGAAACGGCATCTACCCGAATACCATCAATGTGGTAAAATTCGATCCAGAACAATGCACTTGAGATCAGAAAGCTTTGGACTTGCGGTTTGCCTAGATCAAAGTTGATCGCACCCCAGCGAACATTTTTCGCACGGTTTTCATCCATGTATTCAAAGGTCGGCGTGCCATCATAATAGGCAAGACTGTCATCATTGACACAAAAATGTCCTGGCACCCAATCAACGAAGACACCTATATTTTCCAAATGACAAGCCTCTACAAAGTCTTGAAATTCTTCTGGTGTCCCATAATAGGAGCTAAGTGCAAAGTAACCAGTCAATTGATAGCCCCAGGAGGTTCCTAAGGGATGTTCCATCAAAGGCATAAATTCGATATGGGTGTAGCCCATTTTTTTCACGTAAGGAATAAGTTCATCTTTTAATTCGGAGAAGCGATAAGGGGTGCCATCTTCGTGGTGCTTCCAGGAGCTGGCATGAACTTCATAAATATTAAGAGGTCGATTAAATGTTTTTTGTCTTTTTTTCCGTCCTTGCCATAACCCATCCCGCCATTTTTTTTGTGGGATCGAATGCAACACGGCAGCAGTTCCTGGTCGAGCTTCAAAATGGACAGCAAAAGGATCGATCTTCAATACTTCTCGTCCATTTGATTGTTTTACTTTGTATTTGTAAAGCTGTCCTTCTTTTACTTGGTTGGTCTCAATTTCCCAAACACCGGATTCCGTCCTTTTGTTCATCGGCAAGGTATCCGTCCATTGGTTGAAGTCGCCAACAAGCCAAACTTGCTGAGCATTTGGTGCCCAAACGCGAAACACGTAGCCATCATCTACTTGATGGGCGCCTAAGAAATGCTGTACATAAAAATTTTCACCACTCAGAAAGTCTTTTTCCGCAGTCAGTACCTGTTGTTTGGTAACCACTCTCTCATCAGTCCTCCTCAAATTCATTTTGATCGTTGACTGAAATGCCAACGAACTTGTTACGCTCTTTCATCTTTTAGAAATCGTTTCAAAATCAACTACATCTCTATATCTAGCATAGCATAAAACACTGCGCTAGTAACGCAATAACCTTAGTTGCCAGCAAATAATCTTTGACAGAAAAAAACAGCTTGAACGTATCTGTTCAACCTGTTTCAGCTCTACTTTTTAGCTTTTGGAAAATGAAGTATGTGACTACCCATAACTGAAACAAACTTGCTAAAACAAGAATGAAAACTACCATCACTGGAAGTGTTTCAGTTAATTCAAAATATGCCAACAGTGTCCCAAATGCAGAAGAGGCGGAGCAAAAACACCAAAATCGAAACCCATAAAAACTGGTCACCACGGTATAAAGACTGATGATCCCCAACAAGAAGAGCTGAGTAAATCGGTCAAATACCGTATCGGTATAATAAATTTCACCTAACAAGGCTTGGATCGCACCAAAACTTGTCGGTACTTTATAAAGCGTCAGCAGAGCGCCGAGCAAGCTGAATGCACCAATCAGAAGATGACTGCCAGCTAAGCCGATTCGAATGTTTAGTTTCACGCGTCTTTCACAACCTTCAATCTAAAAAAATCCTTTTTCCGCTAACTACTGCTTACACAGCCGTTTTCCTTATTCACTAGAGCCGAAATCATCTGTACTTATTTTGCCTGCCAAAGCTCTTTTACTTGTCCATCCGTGTAAACTTTATAGACTTTATTTGCCGATGAGGAGGTGTTTGTTCGAGCAATCAAGTAATAGTTCCCGTCACAATCAAACTCACCCTCACTTAATAATTTGTAACTCGTCACTGGCCCATTTGCCATTTTCTTTGCTAAGTAACGCATGGCATGAGCTGGATTCACCAGATAGTTTTGATTGATGAGCCAATCAATGATCACGGAAACGATCGTATTTGCCCCAAACCGTTCCTGTTGTTTTAACGCAAGAATGAGATCGCCATCAGAAAAACGCGTTTCATCGATCCCCGCTTTTGTAATTGCTTGCCGAGCAGCTTCTATTTCTGACATTGATACGAACGTGATCATTTCTGCTTTCGTTTTGTTTTGTTCCAACTGTTCAAAATCAACCGTTTTATATCCTTCCATTTTTATATCCCCTTTCAAAGTTCTAGAATCATCATATCATCAAGAAATCAAAACTCCAAACAAAACGATTGTTGTTTTTTAATTTTTATTCATCAAATTATCATTTGAAGAAATAAGAAAAAAAGCTGCTAGAATCGAATCTAGCAACTTTTTAATAGTCAGAAAATTTAAAACAAATAACATAATTATTAGAAATTTTAATTATTATTGAAATAAAGTGTATTGTATGAACCTGATTTGTTTGCCAAGTGAGCGATCACAAGGCGTTGGACGAACAGATCCTTTTCAGAAGACGGATAACGCTCGTTTTTTAGATTATCACAATTTATTTCTTCCAGCAACAAATGTAGCTCAGGACTTATGATCTCGAACCGTTGAAGTGACTCCAGAAAAATACTCGGACGGACTTTTTTATTTTTACGAATGCGTTCAAGGATCACACTCACTTGGTCTAAGTAATAGACTGGATCGACATCACCGATCAAATCCATTAATTCATCATAGATCGCAAGGGTGCGCAACTGTTCATTCGCTTCAAAAAAAGCCGGCAGTGTTGGTGGCCACTGTGTTTCTGAGTAAGAGATCAACTGAAATTGTTCATGACTCAATGCATAGACCGCTCCTTGTTCAACTCCTTGCTGACAACCGTAAAAGTATTTATTTTCAACACTTGACGCAGCAAAACTTTTGATAAAACCAGCGATTTCTTGTGTTGACCAATTGCGCGCTGCTTGATAGAAATCATCACTTACTTGTATCTGCTGTTGATCATGTTCAGTATAGATGGGGAAGCCTAAATAATAGCGTCGTTCTTGACGGATGATCAACTTTTCTGCGATCAAGCGGTCAAGAATTTTATCAAAAGAACCATCTGTAAACTTCGATTTTAATGCTCGTAGTGTCGGCGGCTCTTGGCTATTTAATAGCTCCTCTACCAATTCATGGAATTTCGAAGATTCCAGTATCGGTTGCAATGAGCGAAAGTGGGGACTATAAAAAAATTTCACTGCGTGTACTCCTTATCCAAACAATCATGAAAAATGCTGGCTTGATCTACCAAAACAGATCTCACCAGCATTCAGACAGTTAGCTTAATTATCCTTCAAAAACCTCTGTTAATTGAGGTACGATTTGTTTTTTACGAGAAACGACACCAGTTAAAAACGCACGATTGTTGGTTAATGTCGTTTTAAAGGCTGCTTCTACTGGGGCAGTTGGTTCACCAACGACTAGCAGCTCAGAATTACTATCTAAGATATCAGTGGCAACCAGCAAGAACAGATCATAGCCATTTGCTGCCATTGAATCCTTCATAGCCGCTTCCAACTCTGCTTGACGGTCAAAGACTTCTTTTAGATCAACCGTGTTGACTTGTCCGATACGGATGTTTTTAGCACCCATTGGGAAGCTTTTGGCATCTAGGTCCAGCAATTCTGCTGCTGATTTCGTTCCAAGATTCGTACCAGCTTTTAACATATCTAATCCATAGACTTCCAGTTCTACATCTGCTATAACGGCTAGTTCTTTGGCTGCTGTTACGTCTTCGTCGGTACATGTTGGTGATTTAAACAACAATGTATCAGAGATGATCGCTGAGAGCATGATTCCTGCGATCGCTTTTGGAATTTCCACTTGATTTTCTTTGTATAATTTCAACACGATCGTACTTGTACAACCGACCGGCTCTGCACGATAATACAGTGGATTTGCCGTTTCAAAGTTAGCGATACGATGATGATCAACAACTGCCAACACAGTGACATCCGCAATATCCGCTACACTTTGTTGAAATTCATTATGATCCACTAACATTACTTCTTGGGTTTCCTTTGCCACTGAATCGATCACCCGAGGGGCAGTTAGGCCAAAGGTATCTAACGCAAATTGTGTCTCTTCATTCGGTGTACCAAGCGCTACTGCTTCACAATTTTTTCCAAGTTGATTTTGTAAATTTGCAAAGGCAATTGCTGCACCAATGGCGTCGGTATCAGGATTTTGATGACCGAATACTAATATTTTCGACATTTCTTCATCGCTCCTATTTCAATTGATATTCACTTTCTAATCATAGTAAAAAAACAGGAAAGAAGCAATAGCAATCTCTTCTTTCCTGTTTTGATCAACGGGTTAAGTAGCCTTTATAGTCATCTACATGGAGCAAACGTTTGGCATTTTTCACCCGATCTTCGGTTGGTGGTTCGATCCCTTCAAGGGGATATTTCAAGCCTAGCTCATCCCACTTGTATTTCCCCATCGTGTGATAAGGTAAGATCTCAACTTTATCGACATTCTTCAACGTCTTGATAAATTCATCCAAACGGATCAAGAAGTCATCATAATCGCTTCTAAAAGGAACCAGGACGTGACGAATCCAGACAGGTTGATTGATCTCTGAAAGATAATTCGCCATATCCAAAATATTATCATTGGATTGCGTGGTTAGCTCTTTATGGGCTTTGTTATCGATATGTTTGATATCAAACAACAGCAAATCGGTCACAGTCATCAACTCTTGAAACTTACTGAAAAAAGGCTCTTCTCGTGTAAATGGTTTTCCGCAAGTATCCAATGTTGTGCTGACCCCTTCTGCTTTGGCTTTACGAAACAGATCGATCAGAAAGTCCATTTGAAGTAACGGTTCCCCGCCACTAACGGTGATCCCACCTTTTTGTCCCCAGAATTCGCGATATTTCAACGCCTCTTCTAAGACGTCATCGGTCGTTCGTTCGACACCCGTGCCAATCTTCCAAGTATCTGGATTATGACAAAACTGGCAACGCATGCGGCATCCTTGCATGAATACAATAAAACGGATACCTGGTCCATCTACTGATCCAAAACTTTCTGTTGAATGTACTTGTCCTGTTACTGCCATAATGCTCTTCCTTTCTTCGAAACGACGGATGACCATGCTCCGTCTGATACTCTCAAAACAAGAGGCGGCGGATTTTCCCGTCCGCCGCCTGAAGTTGTTGCTTATTACATTGCTTCGTGCATTGTACGAGCAATGACATCATCTTGTTGTTCTTTGGTTAATTTAATGAAATTAACCGCATAACCAGAAACCCGAATCGTTAATTGTGGGTATTTTTCTGGGTGAGCTTGCGCATCAAGTAATGTATCACGGTTAAATACGTTGATATTTAAGTGGTGACCACCTTTTGCTGCATAGCCATCTAGCATTGTTGCTAGGTTTTCTTGTTGTGTCTCATCGTCACGACCTAATGCTTTAGGTACGATTGAGAAGGTGTTTGAAATACCATCTAATGAGTAATCATATGGTAATTTCGCAACTGACGAAAGACTTGCTAATGCACCATGCGTATCGCGGCCATGCATTGGGTTTGCACCTGGAGCAAATGGTGCACCTGCACGACGTCCATCAGGCGTGTTCCCTGTTTTCTTCCCATAAACCACATTAGAAGTGATTGTAAGGATCGAAGTTGTATGCTTTGCATCACGATATGTTTTTGTGCGTTTTACTTTCTTCATGAAAGCTTTCAACAAGTTGACTGCGATATCATCTACACGGTCATCATTGTTTCCGTATTTAGGATAATCGCCTTCGATTTCGTAATCTTCAACAATGCCGTTTTCATCACGAATCGTACGAACTTTGGCATATTTAATCGCTGATAATGAATCAACTGCAACAGAGAAACCAGCGATACCAGTAGCCATCGTACGTAGAATATCTGTATCTTGGAGCGCCATTTCAATGCGTTCATAAGAATATTTGTCATGCATGTAATGAATGATGTTCAATGTGTTCACATACAGATCACAAATCCAGTCCATCATTGTGTCATATTTTTCCATTACTTCGTTGTAATCCAAGTATTCAGAAGTAATTGGTTGGAATTTTGGTCCAACTTGTGCTTTTGATTTTTCATCGACCCCACCGTTGATTGCATACAACAATGTTTTCGCTAAGTTGGCACGAGCACCAAAGAATTGCATTTGTTTCCCGATGCGCATTGCAGATACACAACAAGCGATTCCGTAATCATCGCCCCAATGTCCACGCATCACATCATCGTTTTCATATTGAATCGCTGATGTTTGGATCGACATTTTCGCACAGAATGTTTTGAAGTTATGAGGCAAACGTGTTGACCATAAAACAGTCAAGTTTGGTTCTGGTGCTGGACCTAAGTTTGCTAGAGTGTGTAAGAAACGGAAGCTGTTTTTTGTTACCATGTGGCGTCCATCTTCACCCATACCAGCGATTGACTCAGTTACCCAAGTTGGGTCACCAGAGAACAATGCGTTGTAATCAGGCGTCCGAGCAAATTTCACAAGACGTAGTTTCATGACGAAATGGTCAACGATTTCTTGTGCTTCTTCTTCAGTGATCACGCCATTTTTCAAATCGCGTTCAACATAAATATCAAGGAAAGTTGACGTACGTCCCAATGACATTGCTGCACCATTTTGCTCTTTGATAGCTGCTAAGTAACCAAGATATAACCATTGGAATGCTTCTTTCGCCGTTTGAGCAGGTTTAGAGATATCAAATCCGTAAATGTTTCCTAATTCTTTCAATTCGCTTAAAGCACGAATTTGTTCACTCAATTCTTCACGTTGGCGGATAATGTCTTCAGACATCGTTCCGTTTCCGCAATACAATAGGTCTTGTTGTTTTTCTTTGATCAAGAAGTCCACACCGTATAATGCCACACGACGGTAGTCACCAATGATTCGGCCACGGCCATAAGCATCAGGAAGACCTGTGATTACACCAGAACGGCGCGCTGCTCTGATTTCAGGTGTATAAGCATCAAAAACTCCTTGGTTATGTGTTTTACGGTAGTCACGGAAAATATGTGAGACTTCCGCATCAATTTCATAGCCGTAAGATTCTGCTGCTTGTTCTGACATGCGGATGCCGCCAAATGGTTGCAAGCTGCGTTTAAATGGTTTTTCCGTTTGGAAACCAACAACTGTTTCTAAGTCTTTGTCTAAGTAGCCAGGTCCATGAGAAGTGATCGTTGAAACGACTTTTGTATCCATATCCAATACGCCGCCAGCTTCACGCTCTTGCTTGTTCAGTTCCATGACTTGATCCCATAGCTTCGTCGTTGCTTCAGTAGCATCTGCTAGGAATTCATCTGTTCCGTCATAAGGTGTGTAGTTTTCTTGGATGAAGTCGCGTACGTTTACTTCTTCTTTCCAAGCTTTTCCTTTAAATCCATTCCATTGTTCCATCTGATGGACCTCCTTAAATTTTCTGTTCACTAATGTAACAGCTTTACGTGAACAGTATAACACACACCCTAATGATTGCAAGTGTTTTCAAGAATTATTTTGAACAATTTAGTTTTTTTTAAGATTTTTATTATTAAAAACGTTGATTTATAAGCATTTATCAAATGTGAATCTTTTATTAAAGTGCGTTTTTTATTAATGTGAAAGATTAATTAAGAGGCAAAAAAACAACCATTCTGTACTGGTACAGAATGGTTGCTTTGTTATAATTTATAGTACAGAATCCTCTGCGATTGCAGGACTGATTTGTGTTTTCACTTCGTAGATTTGCCCCCCTGTTTTCTCATCCATGATAAATGAGCCGTTGGAGGTCCGATCATTGATCGGGATTTGATTCGTGATGACTTCAAAGGCTTGTCCTTTTTGGTTGGTTACCAGTAGCTGCTGGTTCTCTCCATTCCCCATATAGACTACGCGATGAGGGTTTTTCTTCAATTCCCGTAAGACCATCAATCCACGCTTCGCCCGTCCTAATTGGGTGATCTCTTGGGCTAGCATGCGTTTTGCTGCGCCACGTTGGGTAATCAGAACGATCGGTGTATCCCCTTCTGAATAAACTAACAACCCATTGATAAGATAATCATCCGCTTTAAGGTTCATCGCTTTGACCCCAGCTGCTTTTGGTCCCACAACGGGCACTTCATTAAGCGAATACCGTAAGCCAAAGGCAAGATGACTGACTAAAAAGACATCCATTTCTTCTGTTTGATCAGTCAAAAAGACATTGACCAATTCATCGGTTTCATCTTTCAGCTTCATGATCGTCATTGGCCGTGTCTTATAGGTGCGCCAAGGTTCAAATTCCGTCATTCGTGTTTGTTTAATCATGCCGTTTTTACTGATCAGCACGAAATTTTTCAATGGATCGATCTCTTTGTAGGCAAAGACCCCAATGATCATTTCATCTTGCGCCAGTGTCATGACTGTTTGCGAAATATGTTCCCCTAAATCTTTCCATTTTAAATCAGGTAATTCATGGACCGGTCGATAGATCGTGTTCCCTTTATTAGTAACCAACAACAGGTGATCCAACGTGTTCATTTGATTACTGTAAAGTAAAGAGTCGCCTTCTTTCATGCCGATCTCTTCTGGTTTTGAAGCACCGTAAGAACGCAAGCTGCTGCGTTTGACATAGCCGTCTCTTGTGACCGTCACGACGACTTCTTCTTGGGTGACCAAGACTTGTGTTTCGATCTTGATTTCTTGAATTTCTGCTTCGATCTCAGTCAACCGCGGCGTCGTATATTTTTTCTTGATCTCTCGCAGTTCTTTCTTGATCACTTTCAGCAATTCATTTTCTTCATTCAAAATCGTTGTCAATTCAGCGATCGTTTCTGCAAGTTCTTTTGCTTCTGCTTGCAATTGTGTAATGTCCGTATTGGTCAAGCGATACAACTGTAAGTTCACAATGGCTTCTGCTTGTTCTTCGGTAAAACCATGTTGAACCACCAGATTATTTTTGGCATCTTTTTTGTCTTTACTACCGCGAATGGTAGCGATCACCTCATCAAGGATCGACAAAGCTTTGATCAGCCCATCAACGATATGCTGTCTTTTTTGCGCTTTTTGCAGCTCAAAACGACTGCGTTTTTCGATCACTTCACGGCGATGTTTGATGTAGCTTTCTAAAATCCGCTTTAATCCGACTTGCTGAGGACGCATATTGTCGATTGCCACCATGTTGAAGTTGTAGTTGATCTGCAATTCGGTATTCTTAAATAAATAATTTAAAATCCCTTGCGCATTTGCTTCTTTTTTCAGCTCGACAACGATCTGCAGTCCAGTACGATCTGTTTCATCTCGTACTTCAGCAATCCCATCAATGCGTTTATTCAAACGGATCTCATCCATTTTTTTAACTAAGTTGGCTTTATTGACCTCATACGGGATCTCATTGATGACGATTTGCTGTTTGCCGCCTTTGATGTCTTCGATCTTGGTTTTCGAACGCAGGATCACTTTGCCTTTGCCTGTTTCATACGCTTTTTTGATTTCTTCTTTCCCTTGTAAAATGCCCCCTGTTGGAAAATCAGGGCCAGGAATGTACTTCATCAGCTGATCCAAAGAAGCTTGCGGATGGTCGATCAAATAGATCGTTCCATCGATGATTTCCCCTAAATTGTGGGTAGGGATCTCCGTTGCATAGCCAGCTGAGATCCCAGTTGAGCCATTGACTAACAGATTCGGGTATTTTGCTGGTAGAACAGTTGGTTCTTTTTCAGTATCATCAAAGTTCCAAACCAATTCCACGGTGTTTTTTTCAATATCTTTTAATAGCTCACCACTTAATTCCGAAAGCCGTGCTTCCGTATAACGCATGGCAGCTGGCGGATCACCATCCATACTCCCGTTGTTCCCGTGCATTTCAATCAAAATCTGACGTAGCTTCCAGTCTTGACTCATGCGGACCATTGCTTCATAGATACTCGAGTCCCCATGGGGGTGAAAATTCCCCATGATATTTCCGACAGATTTTGCTGATTTGCGGAAGCCTTTGTCATACGTATTGCCGTCTTGGTTCATGGCAAATAAAATCCGCCGCTGAACCGGTTTTAACCCATCACGAATATCTGGTAGTGCCCGTTCTTGAATAATGTATTTGGAATATCGACCGAAGCGATCTCCCATCACTTCTTCCAATGTCAATTCTTGTATATTGCTTTTGTGTTCCAAGAGACCACCTCCTATTCCTTAACTAACTGTTTGCTGTCTGCTTGTTCGGTATCCATTAACTTTTCATCAACTAATTCCGGTACCGTATCTTCTTTTTTATCCAAAATACTGCCATCTTCTTCTAAACTGAATTGAACATGGTTTTCGATCCACTTCCGACGAGGTTCTACCTTGTCCCCCATCAAAGTGGTGACGCGACGTTCTGCTTGGGCAGCATCATCGATCCGTACCCGAATCAGCGTCCGCGTTTCTGGATCCATCGTCGTTTCCCACAATTGATCGGCATTCATTTCCCCTAACCCTTTGTAGCGCTGAAGCATATAGCCTTTTCCGATTTTTTGGGTCAGTTTGCTTAGTTCATCATCGGTCCAAGCGTATTCGACTACTGCCTTTTTCCCTAACCCTTTAGACACTTTGTACAAAGGTGGCAAAGCAATGTATACTTTCCCCGCTTCGATCAAAGGTTTCATATACCGGTAGAAAAAGGTTAAAAGCAGCACTTGGATGTGCGCCCCATCGGTATCCGCATCGGTCATGATGATCACTTTATCATAGTTGCAGTCTTCAATTGAAAACTCTGGGCCAACACCGGCACCGATAGTATAGATCATCGTATTGATTTCTTCATTTTTCAAAATATCCTGCATCTTGGCTTTTTCAGTATTGATGACTTTGCCTCGCAATGGCAAGATGGCTTGGAACTTGCGGTCTCGTCCTTGCTTTGCTGAACCACCCGCAGAATCCCCCTCCACCAAATACAATTCATTTTTCTTAGGATTACGAGATTGCGCAGGTGTTAATTTACCAGAAAGCAGTGACTCGCCTTTTTTGCGTTTCTTTCCAGTACGGCTTTCTTCTCTCGCCTTTCTGGCAGCTTCACGGGCCTCTCTTGCCTTGATCGCTTTACGAACCAGCATTTGACTCATTTCACTGTTTTCTTGTAGATAATAGCCTAGCTGCTCACCAATCACATTGTCTACCGCATTTCTTGCTAAGGGTGTCCCTAATTTCCCTTTGGTCTGTCCTTCAAATTGCAAAAGATTTTCTGGCACGCGGATCGACAGAACTGCCGCTAACCCTTCACGGAAATCACTGCCTTCAAGGTTCTTATCTTTTTCCTTCAACAAATTGACCTTGCGGGCATACTCATTGAAGGCTTTGGTCATTGACGTCTTCATCCCAACTTCATGGGTACCGCCATCTTTGGTACGTACATTGTTGACAAAGGACAAGACGTTTTCTGAATACCCATCATTGTATTGAAAGGCAAGTTCTACTTCGATGGCTTCTTTGGTGCCAGAAAAATAAACCACTTGGGTCAAGGTATCTTTTTCTTCATTTAAATAATCAACAAATTCTTTGATGCCTTCCTCATATAAAAAGACTTCATGAATCGGTTCTTCCCCACGTTCGTCCGTCAGGGAGATTTTGACCCCTTTCAACAAGAATGCTGATTCTCTCAAACGTTCAGCGAGAATCTCATAGGAGAATTTGGTTGCCGAAAAGATCGTATCGTCTGGTTTAAACGTAACGGTTGTTCCCGTTGGTTTACGGGTTTTACCGATTTTTTTCAAAGTACCTGCTGGTTTCCCGCCGTCTTTGAAGCTCTGTTTGTATTCGATACCGTCACGAACGATGACCACTTCTAGCCAGCTGGATAAGGCATTTACAACACTGGCACCAACCCCATGAAGGCCGCCAGAAGTTTTGTAGCCGCCTTGGCCAAACTTTCCGCCAGCATGTAGCACGGTGAAGATCACTTCAACAGTTGGGATTCCCGATGCATGTGTCCCGACCGGCATTCCTCGGCCATTGTCTCGAACACTGATACTATTGTCTTTATGGATCGTAACATCGATTTCATTGCCGTATCCTGAGAGCGCCTCATCAACCGCATTATCGACGATTTCATACACTAAGTGGTGCAAGCCGCGGCTATCGGTCGAGCCGATATACATTCCTGGCCGTTTTCTTACTGCTTCGAGGCCCTCTAAGACCTGAATGGAAGCATCATTATATTCTGTGGTTTTCTTTGCCAAACCCACCGCTCCTTTAATCTTGATCAGTCCTTTTCTAATCCTGAAAGGACTGCAAAAAAAATCTTAACACAAAATACGCTTTTTTCAAGCGAACATTTTTCTAAACTATCTTATCCTTTTTCCTTTGTTTGCACAAGCTAGAGTCGCAAAATGGCTTGTTTGTGTTTCACAGCTCTGAGAAAAGCTGTTTTTCTTCTTTGTCTGACCAGCGAAAGATTTTCTTATTGTTGGAAAGGCGTTTTCATGCTAAAATTGCCCTAGCCTTGCAAAGAAAGTTGGTTATTATGAATACGATTCTTTTATTTATTGTTGCTTACCTTTTAGGTTCGATCCCCTCTGGTGTTTGGATTGGCCAACTGTTTTTCAAAAAAGATATTCGCCAATTCGGCAGCGGCAATACGGGAACGACCAATACATTTCGCGTCTTAGGAAAAAAAGCCGGCATCGTTGTTTTATTGATGGATATCTTAAAAGGAACTTTGGCGACCAGCTTGCCAGTCATCTTTGGTCTCCATACTGTCAATCCGCTCTGGTTTGGGGTCTGTGCGATCTTAGGTCATACCTTCCCGATCTTTGCCAAATTTAAAGGCGGCAAAGCAGTGGCGACAAGTGCTGGGATGCTCTTAGGATACAATCCGCTCTTTTTCATTTATTCTTCATTGATTTTCGTTATCTGTCTTTATGTGACAAGTATGGTGAGCCTGACCAGTATGATCGCGGCGTGTTTGATCACCTTATCGACGATCGTCTTGCCTTTTATCGCTCCTGCGATCTTGCCTGAGCAAAATTGGCTGCTGACCTTCATTGCGATCGGCGTAACGATTTTTATCTTTATTCGCCATCGTGAAAACATTACCCGCATCAAAGATGGGACCGAAAGTCGGGTACCCTTTGGACTGAATAAGCATCAAACGAACAAATAAGCAGAAGCTGAGAAAAGTCATTGCGCTTTTCCCAGCTTCTTTTTTCATACGTTTATTTAACTGTGATGGAGTACTTTGTTTCAAATAATTCTTCAGGTGGAAGTGCTTGAATCCCCAGCTTCTCTGACAGCTCACCGGAGGCTTCTAGCGTATCTGCGATGCCGCACCATGGTTCAATACATAGAAATGGCGATTTCACTGGATACGTGGACCAAAAACCGACATACGGCATATTATTGTAGCTTAACGTGACACTATGAGGCGATTTTTCACTGCGAATCGAGTAGGAATGTAATCCTTTCGTTTCATAAACTAGCGCATCATTTGCAAACATGTCATGGGTCAAGCGTAGATCCGTATTCGTTTGACCGAGTGTGCGTTGCTCATAATCAATATAGTTGCCTTTTAACGGCAATTTCACTCGTGATTTCTTTGGAGAAAAAGAAAGATAATAGTCTTCAAAAGTCAGCCCTTTTTCAAGTGGGACGTTGAATGCAGGGTGTCCACCAATGGAGAAGAATAGTTCTTTTTGACCGCTATTCTTCACTTGGTATTTGACGACTAAACCATCACCGCCTAATTCATAACTGACATACAGCTGAAAATCAAACGGATACTTTGCTTTGGTTTCAGTCGAACTTTCTAGTAAAAACAAAGCGTAATCTGTGCGTTGTTCAACGACAGTAAATAACATGTCTCTGGCAAATCCATGACGAGGCAAATGATAACTCTTGCCCTCATGTTGATAGGTGTCCTCTTTTAACGCACCCACGATCGGAAATAAGATCGGTGCATGCTTTCCCCAGTGGTTTGGATCAGCTTGCCAAATATATTCAAGGTCATTGCTCGTATCGACTAAGCTTTGCAGCTCAGCCCCTTTTTCTGCAACCTTTGCTTGCAGATGACCGGCCGTGATGGTAACTGTCATGGTCTCATCTCCTAATATTGATGTTTCGTCAATTCCTCTTTAAAGCGGCTGTTAAGCACTTTTAAATAGGTGCCTTTCATCCCCAAAGAGCGGGATTCAATAATACCGGCAGACTCTAATTTACGCAAAGCGTTCACGATCACCGAACGGGTGATGCCGATACGGTCAGCGATACTTGATGCGGTCAAACGACCTTCGTCTCCTTCTAATGCCTCAAAAATTGCTTGAACAGCTTTTAGCTCACTATAAGAAAGCGTGTTGATCGCCATTTGAACAGCTGTGGTACTGCGAACATCTTCTTCGATACTACGGGATTTTTGGTACAAGAATTGCATACCAACAACTGTCGCACTGTATTCCGCTAATACCAAATCATCATCATCAAAGGATGTATCGATTCTGGAAAGAATGATCGTCCCTAAGCGTTCTCCTGCACCGTAGATTGGTACGATGGTTGTTAGACCATTGGGATACAGCTCTCGGCCTTCCACAGGAAAAGCCGTCATATCGTCACTGATCGGCACATTGGCTTCTGTGGAAGTCAGGTGATCGACTAAATCTGTATAATTTTTAGGAAACTGTTTTTCGACAAACATTTTTTTGATGCGCTCATTATTGACATCATGGTTCTCAACAAAACCTAACACGCTGCCGTCGACGCTAATAATATACGCATTGCTGTCTAGAATGTTTCCTAAAATGACAGCCATTTTGTCGTAAGGCAAATCAGAAGCTAAATTAAAGGTGTTTTTTTGCTGCAATAATTCGTTGATTTGTCTTGTCTTTTCTAATAATGTTTTCATTGGTCCGCTCCCTTTATAAAATATACCGGCTTAAGTCTTCATCTTTTGCGATTGACGCAAGTTTTTCTTCCACATACGCTTCTGTGATTGTGATTTCCCCCATTTGCATCTCAGATGCTTCAAACAATAGATCTTCAAGTAGTTTCTCTAGAATCGTATGCAAACGACGGGCACCGATATTGTCGGTATCGCGATTCACTTGATACGCGATTTCGGCAATTTTTTCGATGGCTTCCATCGTAAAGACCACTTTGACATTCTCGGTTCCTAACAAGGCAACGTATTGTTTGACTAAGGCATTGTTTGGTTCCGTTAAAATTTTAACAAAGTCTTCCTTCGTCAAGTCATCCAGCTCCACGCGGATCGGGAAACGCCCTTGCAACTCAGGGATCAAATCGCTTGGTTTCGATAGATGGAATGCGCCTGAAGCGATAAAGAGAATATGGTCGGTTTGTAACGTTCCATATTTCGTATTGACTTGTGAGCCTTCAACGATCGGCAAGATATCTCTTTGCACCCCTTCACGAGAAACTTCTCCTGATTGCTGCGATTTCGAAGATACTTTGTCGATTTCATCAAGAAAAATGATGCCGCTAGATTCCGCCAAACGTAATGCTTCGCTATGAATATCCGCGTCGTTGACCAGTTTGGAGGATTCTTCTTGAATTAACAATTCCCGCGCTTCTTTCACGGTTACTGTGCGTTCAATTTTCTTTTGCGGTTTCAATGCACCTAATGTTTCATTCAAATCAATGCCCATTTGTTCTAAGCCATTGTTCATCATTGGCGCTTTATTTTTCGGTTCATCGACTTGGATCGTCACTTCTCGGTTATCCAAAAGGCCTTTTTCTAATTGTTCGAAAATCGCTTGGCGATTGCTGCGAATCTCATCTGTCAATTCTTCTTTTGGTTCTTCTGGTTGTTGTGCGGCGTTGAACATATCCATCATTTGTTCATAAGGATTGGTGTTCTTTTTCTGTTCCTTTTTAATACCAGGAACTAAGACTTTTACTAAACGACGATTGGCTTTTTTCTCCGCTTGGATGCGTACGTTTTTATATTGTTCTTTTTTCACGATTTGGATCGCGTTTTCTACAAGGTCACGAACCATCGATTCTACGTCTCGACCGACATAACCGACTTCTGTGAATTTCGTTGCTTCTAGCTTAACAAAAGGCGCATCAACGATTTTCGCTAACCGTCGCGCAATTTCCGTTTTCCCAACACCCGTTGGTCCAATCATCAAAATATTTTTTGGTGTGACATCTTGCTGCATTTTTTCATCTAATTGCAGTCGGCGGTAACGATTTCTTAATGCAACCGCCACTGATTTTTTGGCATTGGTTTGTCCAACGATGTATTCATCTAATTCTTTCACGATCTCTCGTGGTGATTTGTTTTGGTTTGTCATATCGTCATCCCTCTTTAAAACTCTTCTACAATGATATTGTGATTCGTAAAGACACAAATGTCTGCTGCGATATTCAAGGCACCTTCAGCGATTTCTTTGGCAGATAGTTCACCGCCATAACGTTTCATTGCACGGGCTGCCGCCAAGGCATAGTTTCCACCTGAACCGATAGCTAAAATCCCTTCATCTGGCGAAATGACCTCACCTGTCCCTGAGACTAAGAGCATCTCCTTGTCATTCATGACGATCAGCATCGCCTCTAATTTTTGCATCGATTGCTGCGTCCGCCATTCTTGTGCCAATTCTACTGCAGCTCGTTGCAAGTTTCCGTTGTATTCATTTAGTTTTCCTTCAAATTTTTCTTCCAAGGTAAAGGCATCTGCCACACTACCGGCAAAGCCAACAATCACTTCACCGTTGTAAATTCGACGGACTTTCCGAGCGGTTCCTTTCATAACGACCTGTTCTCCCATCGTTACTTGACCGTCACCAGCCATGGCAAACTTGCCATCTTTTTCAACCGCACAGATGGTGGTTGAATGAAATTCTGACTTCATTTACGTTCCTCCTGTACCAATTTTACGCACGTGGATGAAATTGGCGATAATTTTTTTGTAAACTGTCTTTGGTGACATGCGCATAGATCTGTGTCGTAGATAGATTGGCATGCCCCAACAATTCTTGAACGGTCCGCATATCGGCTCCGTTGTTTAATAGATGGGTCGCAAACGTATGCCGCAGCATATGAGGATGGATTTTACTGTCTAAACTGCTTTTTCGGATGATTTGATTCAACACATACTCGATCCCTGTTGCAGTGATCCCATCACCTAGATGATTCACGAAGAGGACCTCGTGTTCCTTGTTCTGCTTTTCCATCAGTTGCTTGCGTCCTGAGGAAAGATAGCGCTTGACTGCCGCTTGTGCGTAACTGCCGAAAGGAACATAGCGATCTTTGTTGCCTTTTCCGTGGATCAGCAAAACGCCGCTTTCCCAATCGATCGCGCCCAGCGTCAGACTGCTACACTCGCTGACCCGCAGACCTGAACCGTAAAGGACTTCTAACAATGCTTGATTGCGCTGTTGTAATGGCTCATCACCAGCGACACTTTGAAAAAGAGCATCCATTTCCTTTTCATAAAAAAAACGCGGCAATTTAGCGTTTTTCTTTTTTAAATGAATGTAGGCGAAGGGATTCTCTTTGACGATCTCATGCTTGGTTAGAAATTGGTAGAATGAACGCAAGCTAGCCATTTTCCGACTGATGGAATTACGGCTATACCCTCGTTCCGTCAAGTAGCTCAAATAGACACGAACATCACGATACTCCACCGCTAACGGGTCTTCATTGCCAGACTCTTTCAAGAAGTGAAAAAAATCGTTCATATCTTCTTGATACGCTTTTTTTGTCTTTTCCGAATACCCTCTTTCAACAATAAGATAACGAAAAAACTCTTCTTGTAATTGATCCGTTTGCAAAGTAACCCCCCTTTTCATGATTCGAAATAACTTTAGCATAGACCACAAAAAAAAACAAATGAATTGTCAGAATTTAATCAATATTTCAAAGTTTAGACATAATTGTGAAAACTTTCTAAGAATCTTCGTAAGATTCTTATCATTCTTCAGAAAGATCACTCAAAAGAGCCATAAAAACGTACCCGTCCCTGTCTCAAAATAGAGAGGGACTGGTACGTTTCCATTTATTTCCTTTTATTCGATCCGCTCCGTTGTTGGCTGAGGCGAACCATTGCTTTGTGAAACAGCCTGAACTAGCTCTCTGTTTCCTTGTTTTGTGGACATGGTGTCATTGATCAACGCCACTAAGTCTAATCCGGTGGTTTCTTTGATCGTATCAAAGGTTCGAGCTAAGCCAGCTTCTCCCATTGATTGAAGCCCATCGTTGCCGCCAAAGCTGACCACTTTATCGATATTGCTAAGGGGTGCATTGACTTCTTTTGCGATTTCAGGTAGCACTTTGATAAATTCCATCAAAATACCAGCTTCGTTCAGTTTGGTCAAAGCGATCGCCATTTTTTCTCGGCTTTCCGCTTCGGCTTGACCGACTTTTGCGATTCGTTCCGCATCGGCACTACCTAATTTTTCAATTCGTTCCGCTTCCGCTTGTGCAGCCAATTTGACTTTTTCCGCTTCGGCTTGTGCTCGGGCGATTTCACGTGCTTTGTCTGCTAATGCGTTTTGTTCAACGACATATTTATCTGCTTCGGCTTTTTTACGAACAGTTGCATTCAATTCTTTTTCTGTCAATTCCGCTTGTTTCTCTTGTATCTCAATATTTTTTTCTTGCTCGATCAATTGCACTTTCATTTGTTCACCGACCGCGATTTGTTCTGCTTTCGCATCCGCAACTTCACGTTCTTGTTTGTACTGCGCTTGTTTCAACGCCATATCTTTTGTCGCTTCTGCGATTTCTGTTTGGCGACGGATCTCTTCATGCTGTGCCAACTGTTCATTCTCCGCTTGCTTGATCCGCGTTTCTCTTAAGGCATTGGATTCTGCTACTTCAGCATTCTTCTTCACTTCAGCAATCTGGGGACGCCCTAAAGCATCCAGGTACCCATTGCTGTCGCTAACGTCTTTGATCGTAAATGAAACGATCTCCAGCCCCATTTTTTTCAAATCCGTAGAGGCAACTTCTTGTACTTGTTCCGCAAAATCATCGCGGTTTTTGTAGATGGCTTCCACCGTCATCGTTCCTAGAATTGCCCGTAAGTGACCTTCTAAGACTTCTTGCGCTTCATCTTCCAGTTCACAAGTGGATTTGCCTAAGTATTGTTCAGCGGCTGTCTTGATCGACTCGGTACTGTTGCCGACTTTCACTAATACCGTGGCACTGGCTTTGATCGGTACGCCTTGTTCTGTATAAACTTCTGGTGTCCCAATCTCTAACTTGTGGGTCAGTAAACTTAATTTATGTGCCTTTTGAACAATAGGAATCACAAACGTCCCACTGTTTTTTAAAATCTTGATGCCTTCTTTTCCTAAAAACGATCCCGTGACGATCAACGCTTCATCGGGTTTTCCGATTCGGTAGCGTATCATCAAAAAGGCGATCAATAAAACTACGAGGACAACGCCCCATAAAATCGGATTACTTAAAAAATCAACTGCTGATCCTGTATCCACCATAACCTAACACTTCCTATTCTATAAAATTTTTACTTTCAACCACCAACGCGATCCCTTTTTTATCAAAATCGACAATGATGACTTTGGTGCCGACTGGCAATCGAACATTGTTTTCACGATCTTCTTCTCGAAAAAAACGAGCAGGATAAACAGAACGTGCACCTTGACTCCCTATTTCCATGACTTCGCCGATTGTATCTCCGACAATCTTTTCCGTCAGTTCGCCGATCACAAACTCATTGCGGCTAATGACATTGCTGCGGTTTTTGTCTGTGATGCGATTGTAGAGCCACATAAAGGGCCCCAACAGCAAACTAAATGCAACAAAAACAACGAAAATGACCCCGACCAAGAGGATCAGCCAACCTAAAAATTGGATCACTGTAGGAAAACGCTGTAAATAGTTTTGAATCAAATGAATCCATTCTCCGATCACCATCTTCACCACCTTCTGTCATTGTTACTGTCTATCATAAGTCACCTTGATTAAAGTTTCAAGACAAATTAAAAAAAAACTTTCTCACCAATTATCAGTAAGAAAGTTTTCAATCATCGTGCTTATAATTGTTCCTTGGCTTTTTCTAAAGCAGCTAACGCTCGATTTGCCAATGCTTCATAACGGGATTTCTTGTCTCTGATTCGCTCTGGAAGTTCTGGCAACAACCCAAAGTTTGCATTCATTGGTTGGAAGTGTTTGCCTTCAGCATGGGTGATATAATACGCCATACTACCAATCGTCGTTTCTTGTGGCATAATGATCGGTGCTTCGCCTTTTGCAAGTTTGGCAGCGTTGATGCCAGCCATCAACCCGCTGGCTGCACTTTCCACATACCCTTCGACCCCAGTCATTTGTCCAGCAAAAAAGAGGTCCTCACGTTTTTTCGATTGATAGGTTTGTTGCAAAAGCTCAGGTGAATTCATAAAACTATTCCGATGCATCACGCCATAGCGCACAAATTCAGCCTCTTCCAAGCCAGGGATCATCCGGAATACCCGTTTTTGTTCGCCCCATTTCAAATGTGTTTGAAAGCCAACGATGTTGTAAAGAGAAGCCGCCGCATTGTCTTGACGCAGCTGAATCACTGCGTAAGGACGCTTGCCAGTTTTCGGATCTTCTAACCCAACTGGTTTCATCGGACCAAACAACATGGTTTTCGGACCACGACCAGCCATGACTTCGATCGGCATACACCCTTCAAAGAATTTTTCTTTTTCAAATTCTTTCAAAGGAGCCACCTCTGCATTGACCAAGGCCTCACGAAACGCATAAAACTCCTCTTCATTCATCGGACAGTTCAGATAGGCTGCTTCACCTTTATCGTAACGAGATTTCAAATAAACTTTATCCATATTGATGGTTGATTTGTCAACGATTGGAGCTGCGGCATCATAGAAATAAAATCCTTCAGATCCGTTAAACGCTTGGATCGCTTTTGAGAGCGGTTCAGAAGTCAATGGACCTGTTGCGATCACAGTGATGCCTTCTGGAATTTCAGTGATCTCCTCTTCGATGACTGTAACTAAAGGATGCTCCTTGACACGTTTGGTGACCAACTCTGAAAAATCATCGCGATCCACAGCTAAGGCACCACCTGCTGGAACCGCTGTTTTGTCTGCAGAAGTGATAATCACTGAATCCAAGCGACGCATTTCTTCTTTCAAGACACCGACCGCATTCGTTAAATTGTTGCCTCGTAGTGAATTGGTACAAACAAGCTCGGCAAAATTATTTGTGTGATGAGCTTCTGTCGACTTCTTAGGACGCATTTCATAAAGATTTACTGCGACACCTGCTTGCGCTGCTTGCCACGCAGCCTCGCTTCCGGCTAAACCGGCACCAATAACATTGATTTCTTTCATAGTGCTCTCCTTTTATTTCAAAAGCTCGTCTCTTTTCATAAGAAACAGCTTGTATTAATCAAAAGGACCGGCGCTTTCTTTTGTCAGCCAACGATGAGGCTGACCGTTCAAGAGAATACGCCGATTCTTTTTTAACAGGATATCCTGCTAGTTATTTTTGCACATTTTCTTCATAGTCGCCTTTGATACAAACGACTTGTTTCCCGCCTTTGACTTTCTTTTCGACTAAATAATTATCACACTTCGGACAATTACGACCCACTGGTTTGTCCCAAGAAGTAAAGTCACATTCAGGGTAGCGGGTACAACCATAAAACAACCGGTTTTTCTTCGATTTGCGTTCAACGACTTGCCCTTGATGACAGACAGGGCACTCAACGCCGATTTCTTTCACGATTGGTTTTGTGTTGCGGCAATCTGGGAAATTACTGCAAGCATAAAACTTTCCGTAGCGGCCTAATTTGATCACCATCGGATGACCACAAAGATCGCAATCAAAGCCTGCAGGTTCATCTTTGATTTGAATTTTTTCGATACTTTCTTCTGCAGTTGTCAATTCTTTTTCAAATGGGCGATAAAACTGATCGACAACTTTGACCCATTCTTCTTTCCCAGCTTCAATGCTATCCAAGCTATTTTCCATTTCAGCAGTAAAATGCATATCAACAATTTGCGGGAAGAATTCCTCGATCAACGAATTGACGATCTCACCAAGTTCAGTTGGCTCAAAACGTTTTTGCGTCAATTTCACATAATAACGCCGCTGAATGGTTTCTAACGTCGGTGCATAGGTTGAAGGACGACCCACACCGTTTTCCTCAAGGGTTTTGATCAACGTTGCTTCGCTGTAACGAGCAGGTGGTTGGGTGAAATGCTGTTTCGGTTCGATCGATACGGATTGAACGACATCTCCTTCGACTAACTCTGGCAAGATGTTCTCTTTGTCTTCTTTGCCATCATCGCGTCCTTCCACATAGACCTGCATAAATCCTTTGAATTTGATCTTTGAACCATTGGCAATAAAGATGACACCATTTTGATCCAAAGTAACTTTCATCGTATCCAAAATGGCAGGCGTCATTTGACTAGCCACAAAGCGAGACCAGATCAAGCGATACAATTTTAATTGGTCTTTGTCTAAGAATTTCTCCATGGCTTCTGGCGTACGCAAAACACTGGTCGGTCTTACTGCTTCATGGGCATCCTGCGCCCCTTGTGCATTGGCGCGTTTTTTGCCACCGTGAGCGGAGAACTCTGAACCATAGGTGTTTTCGATAAATTCGGCTGCTTCCCCTTTGGCTGTGTCAGCGATTCGCGTCGAGTCGGTACGCATATAGGTAATCAAACCGACAGTCCCTTGTTTGCCAAGGGCGATCCCTTCATAGAGCTGCTGTGCGACCATCATGGTTTTCCGTGTTCGAAAATTCAGTTTGCGGGCTGCTTCTTGTTGCAAACTACTGGTGGTAAATGGTGCAGATGGATTCCGTTTGCGTTCTTTCTTTTCAACCTTTGTCACTTGAAAGTCTTTACCAGAAAGGCGATCGGTGACTTCTTTAATACTTTCAGCATTCGGTAATTTTTTCTTTTTGCCATCTAAGCCCCAAAAATTGGCTTTGAATTTCTTCGTGGCTTTTTTAAAGTTTCCATCAATGCTCCAATATTCTTCAGGAACAAAATCACGGATCTCTTTTTCACGATCAATAATGATCTTAAGCGCCACCGATTGAACACGTCCAGCACTTAACCCTTTTTTGACTTTGCGCCAAAGGATCGGACTCAATGAATACCCGACTAATCGGTCTAAGATCCGCCGTGCTTGTTGAGCATCGACGAGATCCACATCGATCGTTCTTGGCTCTTTGAAGGCTGCTTTGACCGCATCTTTAGTGATTTCATTAAAGACGACACGATTTTTATCTTTTAAATCTAGTCCAAGTAGAAAAGCTAAATGCCAAGCAATGGCTTCTCCTTCTCTATCCGGGTCACTTGCGAGGTAGACTTTTTCAGCTTTTTTCGCAGCAGAACGGAGACTTTTGATCACGTCACCTTTTCCACGGATCGAAATGTAATGAGGCTCATAATCATTTTCGACATCGATCCCCATCTTACTTTTAGGGAGATCACGAATATGACCGACACTTGCGACGACTTTGTAATTTCGTCCAAGGTATTTTTCAATGGTTTTCGCCTTTGCTGGCGATTCCACGATTACTAAATATTTATATGCCATATAAAGAATGGCTCCTTCCTGAATTTTTCCTACTATTATATTCTATCAATCAGTGAACCTATCGTATGCAGATGAAACATACAAATCGTAGCTTATCATAGCTTTCAAGAAAAGGTTTGTCAAGGAAGGTTGATTGGAAAAATCAAAAAAAGGCTAACTCTTGTAAAATATCCGACACGCTAATCGTACATTTTGCACCATCTTGAATCAAGCGGTGACAACCTTTTGACTGATCCGAAATCATTTCACCAGGCACTGCAAAAACTTCTCGTCCGTTTTCCATCGCTAACTGTGCCGTAATCAAAGAACCGCTTCTTTCCTTGGCTTCAATTACGCAGACCCCTTTTGAGATCCCAGCAATAATGCGATTGCGCAGCGGAAAGTGGTATCTTTGCGGTTTGGTATCGTGGGGATATTCGCTTAGCACCAGATGTTCTTGACGGATCTGTTGGAACAAACGGTAGGAAGATGACGGATAACAATGGTCCATCCCAGAAGCAATCACAGCAATGGTTTGTCCACGATTTCTGATGGCTGATTCATGGGCAAAGCTGTCGACACCATTGGCCAATCCGCTAACGATGGTATAATTTTCCGTCACTAGAGGTGGAATCAGCTTTTCGCAAACTTTTCGTGCGTATAAGGACGCCGTTCTTGCACCAACAAAGCCAATCATGGTCGTTTGTAGCAATTGCAGATTCCCTTCATAAAAAAGCATCAATGGCGGGTCCGCGATTTGTCGTAAAAGCATCGGATACTCCGCCGAGAAGAAAGTGAGGTAGTTTTGTGCGCCCATCTTTTGTGCGATGTGTTCGTCTGTCAATCGCTCCCATGATCGCCGAAAAACCGCACGGTGCTGTGGAAGGACCCCGATGGCAATCATCTCTTCCAGCGAACAATTCATCTCTTTTGTTTCCAACCAATGCCAAATGATCTTCCAACAACCTTGCAGACCAATTCCCTGACAGTAGTACAGTTTTATCAACTGTTTTTCAAAATCTGTTGCTTGTTGATACTTCATAAACAAAGCCCTCTTTTCTTAGTAATCTTACTTATAAGATTCGCTAAAAAAAGAGGGATGGATGAAATTTATAGATATTGTTTTACTGGCGCAAATGTTTTTCGATGAATAGGACAGATTCCGTGGGCAGCTAGCCCTTCTAAATGGACTTTGGTTCCATACCCAGCATTTTGATCAAACCCATAAAAAGGATAGACTTCATGAAAATCTTTCATTAAATTGTCTCGATATACCTTGGCGATGATACTTGCTGCGGCAATGGAAATGGAACGGGCATCTCCTTTGATCAAGCTTTGTTGAGGGATTTCCGTATCGATCGTCATCGCATCGATCAGTAAATACTCGGGCTTGACTGCTAAGTCGATCAAGGCTTCTTTCATTGCTAGACGACTGGCTTGATAGATATTGATCCGATCGATCTCTTCTGGACTGACCACACCGATACCGACAGCAACGGCTTTGTTTTGAATTTCGATAAACAGCTCTTCTCTTTTCTTGGCAGAAAGCTGTTTGGAATCATTTAGACCTAAGATCTGACATTCCTTAGGCAAGATGACCGCAGCTGACACAACGGGTCCTGCTAATGGTCCGCGCCCCACTTCATCTAAACCAGCAATAAAACGGGCGCCTTGCTGAAATGCTTCGTTTTCAAAACGCATCATTTCTTCGTATTTTTCCTGCAATAGCTGGTGTTTCACTCGCTGTTTCTCGTATTGTTGCAGCAGCTTTTGGACCCCCGCTCGTTCATCTGCTTGCAGCGCCTGCAAATACGCTTGGTCATTGAAAGCTGGATCAAATAATCGCTCTTTGATTGTCTTAATCGGTTGTTTCATCTTGGCTTTCCATTTCCTCCACTCGATCTAGTGTATATCGGCCCAATTTCCCTTGCCGAATGTCGAAGACAACGAGTTCGCTTCCTCGATCGTAATTGTCTTTATAGCCACGTTTTTCCGTGATTTTCATCAACAGATCGGGCGCTAACAACGCCTCTTCTTCCGCTTTTAGTTGGTAACGATTCGCGATTCTTTCAGGATAATAGCGGGCAAAAAAATCAAGACCATACAATGCGATATCATCCAAATGGATCAGCTGGTCTTTGATCGCTCCGGTCAATGCCAGCTTCTTGCCGATCTCAGGATCTTCAAATTTTGGCCATAAGATCCCAGGCGTATCTAGAAGCTCTAGATCAGTCCCAAAACGCAGCCATTGCTGCCCTTTCGTCACGCCGGGTTTATTGCCCGTCTGAGCGATTTTCTTCCCTACTAAGCGGTTCATCAAGGTCGATTTTCCGACATTCGGGATGCCGATCACCATTGCTCGAATCGCACGAGGCTTCAAGCCTCTCGCTTTGTCGCGAGCAATTTTTTCCTTCAAGACTTGTTTTGCTGTAGGAACAATGGCTTTAACCCCTTGATTGTCTTGGGCGTTGATTGCCAGTGCTAGATAGCCTTGTGCTTGGAAATAATGCTCCCATTTTTTGGTTTGAACGGGATCTGCGAGATCCGCTTTATTGATCAAGATCAATCGTGGTTTTTGTTGTAGTAATTGATCTAACATGGGATTACGGGATGAAATCGGCAAGCGTGCGTCCACGAGTTCAAAAACGATATCCACGAACTTTAATTTTTCACTTACTTCACGTCTGGCTTTCGCCATATGGCCTGGAAACCATTGAATGGTCATTTGAACGTTTTCCTCCTTGGTACTTCTTCGAATTGATAAAAAAGACAGTCGTTTTTATATTCGTGTAGTCTATAGGTGACAAGAACGAAGGCTACTTGCTTTTTTTGGGTCTGAAAAACCCATCAGTGCAGCAAACTAGCTGAACTGTTTGCGGATCAAGGTTCTTTTTCCAACCTGATGCATAGGAAAAGCTTCGAGCGCGTTTGTTTCAACGCTCCTTGACTTTTAATTTTGGGGAAGTGGTTGAATGAAGCATCCTTACCGCTTTATTTTGGTTTTTCCTAACACACTTACAATAGTCTGACTGCTTTTTTGCTATCTTTTATCTTAGTTATTGTACCATATTTCACACGACATGTTTCATTCTGACTTAGGTTAAAAAGTCATTTTCTTCTACTTAGTTAGAAAAACAAACGATCCTTACTTTTCATCAATGGAAGTATTCGAATGAAGACGTTTTTTCCGCTGAATCCTATTACTAATCAACAAGAGGAGGATAAGAACAGTGATCACGCCTAGCATCAATCCTACTTTTTGCTGCTGTGCTTTTTTGGCCGCGGCTGTTTCTTTTTCTTCAACATAAGGAATTCTTTTGCCCCGTACCAATAAACGATGGCTATTGACCATATAGGGGGTACAGGTCAACAGCGTGACGTAATCGCTGCCTCTCACAATTTTTAATGCCTGAGTATCATCAGGGTCGACCGTTTTTATCTGATCTACTTGATACGCCAATGTATCATCAAACGTTTCGATATAAAACTCATCACCGATCTGCAACTTAGGCAGATCAGTAAAAAGCGTTGCACTCGTTAACCCACGGTGCCCACAAAGAACCGCATGGGTATCTTCACCACCTATTGGATACGAAGCGCCCTCCAATAATGTTGCGCCTCTTTTTAACAACGTATCGGTGGTTTGATCAAAAATCGGGAGAGCGACACCAATCACGGGGATCTTTAAGACGCCGATCGTATGTCGTTCATAGTAATCAGGTGTATCAACTGATTCTGAGTCCCTTGTTTCTGATAAATCTTGCGTTTCTTTGATTCCAGGATTGCTGGGCTGCTGTGCTAGCTCTTGATTTGCTCGTTCCAACTGGTTCCTTTTTTGTTGTTTTTCTATTTCACTCATTTTTTTGGCTTGGCTTTGGTAGTAACTGATCAACTGTTGATCCAAAATCGTGTTGAGCTGATTACTTACAAAAGGATAACTGATGATCAAAACCCCTAGCAGCAGCAGAACACCCATCAAAAAATCCAATAAAGTTACTTTTCTAGTTGGTGCTTTTACGCCATTTCTTCGTCTGATACTCATCGTGCTTTTTCATCTCATTTACTTACCCTTTCCGTTTTACAAAATAACCCCCTGCTAAACCAACGATCATCACTCCGATTGCGCCCATTAAATACGTGCCGACACCACCAGTTGCTGGTAAGGTTCCTTTGCGGCGGTTAGGAACTTTTTCGGGCTCTCCCAATTGCTCTTTCGTTCCATAAGACGTTTCATGGACTTCAAAAGCGATGCGATTTGTTAGCAGCACGTAATTTTTCGGTGCTTTTACTTCTTCCAAATAGTACGTGCCAAATTTCAACCCGATGATATCAACCAATCCATCTGTACCTGTGGTAAATTTCGTCGCTTCATCCGCTGTTTGCACCCAAGATACCTGTTTGGTTCCCTCTTCGATTTTCAAGTAGTTGGCATCATCACGGTCTTGATCTCGTACAACAAAAACTGCATCTGCCAGCGCTTCGGTAGCGGTCACAGCCCCATCGACTTTTAAGAAGCGTTTGCCCCCTGTCAAAACTTCCACGCTTGGCGGCGTTTGATCCGTCATGAAATCTGTTTCTACATTTGCTTCATTCTTAAAGCCATTGATAGGCATAGCCTGTTCATTTAAATACATATAATACACAAAGCGCAATTGATTTCCCGGCGTTAATTGCGGCACAAATTCTGGATTGATGGTTACCGTAAAGCCATGCTCTTTTTCCGTTACTTGATAGTTCGTTGAATCGATTTTCTTTTCTCCATCATACAACGCATAGCCAGTTTCTCCCTCTGCTGTGTTTTCAAAAGTCAATGCTGGATCGTGCGCATCGATCAATTGGAAATGTTTGTATTTGTTTTCTGCTCCTACTTTGTCTTGGATACCTAATGGGATATTGACCGTTAGGTGATATTGAATTCTTTCGCCGATTCCCACGTCTTTGCCGTCTAATTGTGGTGTTGTTTTGGTAACATTTGTCGTGTCATTCTTGACTGTTAACTCAACCGTGACGTCATTGCCTGCTGCGATCGAAAAATCCTTGATGGTTTCTTGCTCGATCAAGGCGGCTTGACTTGGGGCTTTCGTTTCCTCTAATTGATAGGTGCCTGCTTCTAACTGCTCAACTTTTAACTGTCCTTTTTGGTTTTCTTCAACATCGATGGTCGTTTCTCCAGCAGCATATTGTTTACCTGTTAAAAAGCGGTACGCTGCTTGTTTGTCAGTCGTCCACGTATAAAGTCCATCGGCTGCACTTAAAATATATTTCTTGGTCTGTGCGTTTCCTTCTTGCTTTGAGATGACAAATTCCGCATCATTCAGTGGTTCGTTTTCCCCCGTTCCTCGTTTATTCACAAGGAGAGTTCCTTCATTTGTGACAGTATTTTTAGGATAAAGATGAATCGTGTCTAATTCTTCTTCCCCGTAAGCATACGACCCGTCTGCTTGTTGGATCATTTCGTAAACAGGAAAGGCGATCACCATGTTCTCAGCAGTGGTAACACCATCTTTAGGGTCTTCTACAATGGTGTAAACTGCATCCCGATCGGCTTGTTTTTTCGGCAATTCAAAAACCAAATCACCGGCTGCATCTGTTTTCCCGCTAGCTACAGGGGAACCAGGCGTCAAGGTTTGGACTTGACGCTTCGCTTCTTCAACGGATGCCCCTGCAGATCGTTTTTCATAAAATGCTGTGGTCACATCATAGACAGAAAAAGTGACATCGGCTAAGCCTTGGTATTGATCAAACTCTGCCATCTCAGTCCCACTATTTTGAATCAATGAACCTGGCAAATTGACCATTTTCTTTTTATGCAGATGGACCTGTGCCAAATTGCTCTCTGCGGATACTTGCTGATTTTTCGTTCCAAAAAAGACAAATGGCAGAAGTAAAAATAGGAGACAAACCATTTTCGTATGATTAAAAATCTTTTTCATTGTTCTTTCCTCTCTTCTATGTTTGATATGTTTGATATTTTCGTTTATTTCACGAATGGTCAAATTACTTTAATGAGGGCTTATCTTTGCGCGTAACGTACAGATAGCTACCTGTTAAAAGGACTAGTAGACCTGCTGAAAGAATCGCCAGCCACCCATGCCAATTCCCTCCTGTTTCAGGAAGAGACACTTTCACTTGATTGGTGACGATCAATTCTATTTGATTGTTCTTTTCTCCAGAAACAAGAAGATTCGGCTGCAATTTTTCGTCAATCAAGACACTGCCATCCTCTTCAATCCTGATTTTCACAGGTGCTGTTAAACCAGCATAGCCTGTAGGCGTAACAATTTCTTCTAAGGTATAGCTGCCTGGTGTTAGATCATGGAAATGAAATACCGCTAGCGATTCTTGGGATTCTGGTAATTCTATCGTCTGACCGTTTCCGCTTAAGCGAAATTTGGCTCCCTCAAGCGCTTGTCCCAGTTCATCCTGTTTATTGACCACCAAATCAAAAGGTTTTAACTGATTGCCATGGGTAAGAGTCCAACAGTTGGCATCTGCAGCGACGTTTTCCCCTTTATACTGGATCTTTCCGTCTGAACCAACGACAAACTCATAATCACCAGCAATCGTATCGTATCCAAGCGGACCGGCTGTTTCTGAGATGCGATAAGCGCCCGGCTCAAGGATCGTAAATTCAGCCATCCCCACGTCATTCGATGTTTCTGAGGCAATTTCTTGATAATCCCCCGCTGCTGTTTTTTGTTGCAGAGAAAAGACAGCCCCAGCTAACAGTATTTGCTGCTCTTTTTGTACCGTATATTTTCGAATAGCAACTGGAATTTCTGTAAACGGATTGGTGATCTCCAGCGTAATCGTATGATCGTCCACTGTGACGGGTTGCCCATCGATCGTCGTATTCCCTTGCGCATCGATATGAATTAGCCACTCTGTCTGCTTAGACAAATGATGTCCCGCCGGTGCAGTGACTTCCTCCAAACGATAGGTCTGATCTTTTTGCAACACAGTATCTGCTGGCAGCCCATACGTTCCATCCCCTTGATCCACAAGGGTCACTGTCTCTCCTGCCCCCGTTAATTCAAAAACGGCACCTGTCAGCTTCACCTCTCCTACAGCGGATTTTTTGATCAGGTTTAATGCCAAGGGCACAAACGCCTTTGTGTTTTTCCATGTATAAGCGTCCACTTTTGTCGCTTCATAACCTGCCACTGCTCGTTCATTTGTGACTTGATAATCAAAAGTTTCTCCTTGATTGTTATACAGCGGTAGTAAACGGGTTTCTTCGTACTCCGTCCCATCCTTTTCAGAAAGCGCGTAAACCTTGCTTCGTTCCCAAGTTGTCTGGTCTTGGGCATCGGTCTCAGTAAGTTTGAGATACCCTGTTTGCCAGCTTTTCTCATTGCTGACAGGACTCCTGCTTATTTCAAAATAGATCGTTTCAGGACGACTGGAGGTATCGCCATCGTATTCTTCCCAGTGCTTTTTGATCGTCACCTCCTTCCCAGGTGCTTTGGCGGATGGCACACCAAACAATGCCTTTTGATCGGACTGATGATTCGGATAAAATACCGTTTCGCCATTCATTTGATACCAAGTATCTGGTTTAAAATCCGCTGCTTCTGTTTGAATCCGCACTTGATAATGAATTTGCAGTTCTTGCCCTTCGCCTAAATAAAGACCTGAAGCATGGATTGTATTGTCAGACATCGAAATGTCAGGCTGCACCGTTAGAGCAGCAGACCCGACACTTTTGACGGACAAGCTATTTTCTTCGTAGACAAATGGCTGCGAAATGGGGTCAGTAATCTCGCCATCGGTGACTGTTGTCGAAATGTGAAGGGCTTTTTTCTCGAGATAGTCGGCAATATCCGCTGCTTCATTCGCTGACTCATAATAAAGATGGCCGTCTTCATCAGCAGAAACCATCTGTCTCATTTTTTTCTCGACATCGGTCTTTGTATACCCAGCGGTTTGATCTCCTTGCAGTTGAATCCCCAACCCATGAATCTCGATGCCGCGTTCTTTTAACGCCATCGCTTCACCAATCGTGGCGATAAAGGTATTGTTGATCCATTTATAATTGTTCTGTTGATCAAACGCAAAATAGCCATTGTAGAGAAACGATGTATTCATCGGCTGGTCTTGAGTAAGAGAAAAGACGGTTCCATAATAACTGCCGTCTGCCTGGGTATGCACTTTAGACACATGATAACTGTAGGTCGGTACACCATCTGTTAGCAAAACGATGACTTTCTTATGTCCGTTTTGCGTCGATAGCATATCCCCTGCTTGACGTAGCCCCCTTTGAGTAAAAGTACCCCCAGCTGCTGTTTCTGGCGTCATCGATCGGATCGTCTCTTTGACTTCAGAAAATTTTCCTAATTGGCAGGTTTTGTTTTGATAATTGCTGCCATCACTGGAATAACCGACATAGCCCATGTAGACACTATCCTGAATGCCGCTTCCTTCAATTTGATTCAAAAAGCGATCCACGCCTTTTTTCACTTCTGCGATCCGTCCCATCTCATTCATACTGCCTGACCAATCCACTACCAACACGACATCGATGGGATCAATTTGACGTTGAACATTCCCTCGTACATTTAGGTAGACATCAAATAGTCCTGGGGTATTCGTCTCTTTGGCAAATTTTCGTAGCGCGAAATCTGCTTCGTCTCCTACACCACCATATTCAATATATGAATGGGTCAAATTTGCTGGATCGCCATTCCATGTAGTTATGCCGTCCCACGTTTCGCCTGCATCCTTGTTCCCCTGATGATTTAAGACGTTACTGTTTTCATCAGTTTTCCAGTTCGCCACAGGATACGTCCCGCTTTGGTCTGTCGTATAATCTGGTTCAATCGAAGCAAAAGTTTGTGAAACGGTCGTTTTTTGATAAAGACGTTCTTGTTTAAATGGTTCAATGAGCGTTTCCTCTTCAGAAGCACTTGTCGCCGTTCCTGTCTCGTTTGTCTCTTCCTTCGTTTCTTCGTTCGAAACTTCTTTTGAACTTTCAGTCGACGCTTGCTCCGAGGTCGACTCACTCACGGCTTCTGAAGAGGATCCAGTGCCAGAATTGACTTCTGATGTTTCTGAAGAAGCAGAATTTGTGGCAAGTGGGATTTCAAAAACTGATTCATTCGAAGACAGTAGGTTGTGCGATTCTTCACCTTCCTTGTCATATTCTTCGATCTGAATCATCAATTTTAGCTTTTTCGTTTCTTCAGGCAGCTGAAAGATTAGTTCTTGTTCCGTTGGTGTTTGCAAGAAAGCTTGGGTTGTAAGCCAAGACTGTGCGGAATCATCCTTGACTTGAGTCATCTCTTCATTGCTTGTTTTTAGTAACAACTGTTCCTTCGTATCATCGATCGCGTATAGTTGTACCCAGAGACGCTGCTGTTTGTTTTTTTGCGGTAGCTGATAGCATAAAGAAAATTGAGTGCCCTCTTGGTGACCAGTCAGTTTGATCTGCTTCGTTTCAGCAATAGTGATCGTATGTTCTTCTTGTGCACTTGCAGTCCCGTTTGTTTGCAAACTCGAATAAATGAAAAATAGTATCCCCCCTAACATACAGAAAATGAAAGAGAACCAGTGGTGTCTCTTTGTCAAAAACATAAAAAGACCTCCTTTCAAAGAATCAAAAATTACAAGCTGATCATAAAAGAAAGAAGCAAAAGACACCTCTTTTTTTTATTTTCTGAAAAATAGAACTAATTGGCACACCTGTAGTTATTCATAAGAAAAAAAGTTGGTTATTTTAAAGTTAATTCATTATCGATATGTTATTTAATAATGTAAAAAAATATCGTTTTTCACCTGCGATTTCTATTTTTGTTCTTTATGAGACAGTTCTATGAAAAATTTGTCTCAATTTTTCTAAAAAAAAGCAAAAGTTTTGAGACGTGTCTTTACACCGTTATATAAATACGTTATTAATAAAACAAGAAGGTGATCATTTGATTGAAAAAATACTCTTAGATACCCGAGCGTTAGACAAAATCGGACTCTACGGAAAACTATTATCAATTGCTCCGGGTGAATACAACCTAGAGTTCGTGAAAAATCTGACCCACTTAAGTGCAACACGATTGAAAAGTTTACTTTCCTCGATCCAAATCGACTTGCAAAACCTCTCCCCAGTGAATCTTTCATTACATAAAAACACCCTGAATCTTCCTAAAAATTTGATTGAATACAACCAATATCAGCAATTTTTAGCGCAAGAAAGCATTTCTTACAAATTATTGTTAAGCATCTTGACCAATCAAGATGAAAGTTTACTGGCATTTTGCCAAAGAAACTATATCAGTCGTTCGACTTGCTTTCGGCAAACAAAGAAGCTGCAAGACCATTTGAAAGAATTCAACGTGACGTTAAATCAGTCCGCTATGGCACTTACAGGTTCGGAGATGGTGATTCGCATCTTATTGTTTAATTTTATCTGGCACATTTCTTTAGGAGATAGTTTGGCGAGGGCATTTGATCAAGAGATCGAAGAACTTTTTGTGACTTATGAAGGAACGAAGTACAAAAGCAAGTATGAGATTGGCAAAAAAGAAGCCTTGCTTCATTGCAAAATCTGTCTATTTCGTATCAAGAATGGTCACGCGACAAATCTTTATCAGTTAACGAACCAGTCCTTTATTCCCAGTGGTGAAAATCTTGATTTCTTTTCAGCGTTTTTTGAAATCATTGATTCAGCGATAGATATTCTTGAGATCAATGCTTTGTTTTTCCTTTTTTATTACTGGCCGATGCTAACTTCAGCGGCAGACGTGCGCCTTCCGATCATTCAAGACTGTTACAAGCATGAAAAATCGGAGTTAAAGGAACTGATGGCTGAATTTGAAGCACACTGCCAAAAATTTCTCTGTGATTTTGATTTCGACCATCAATCGTTTCTTTATATGAATACATATCTTACATTGCTGAAGTTCTGCATATTCAAGCAAAAAGTCCCTCTTTTAAATTTTTTCGAAACAACTGTAATCAAAGATAAGTACCCATTACATACGATTTTGACAAATACGATTCAGAGTTTTTGGCGTAAAATAGCAAACCGCAAAGGCTACGAGTGGTTAAAAGCCTGTTATACGGATCTTGCTTTTTATCAAGCGTGTTTGCTTTACCCCATTTACATCGAAAAGGAACAGAAATATAAGCTTAAAGTTGCTTTTGTCTATGTATCCAATTACTTGGTCTCAATGGAAGTGTTTAATATATGTGAACGATTGCCCTATGTTGAAATTGAACGGATCACGCTGCCCACAAAGGAACCCTTTGACTTTTATATTCTGAGTTCCCCACAGCTTTTACCTCCTTTTACAACCGAGGAAAACACTGCGATCATTGATTTTTGCCGCTACCGTGATTTTGAAACGAATCTATGTCAGAAACTCTTGGCTGCTTTTAATGAAAAAATACAAAGAATAACTGCCAATAGCGCCTAAGTCCACCCTTTTCTCGATACAAACCACATCCTTTTGAAAAGGGATCATTGCTATACAAAATCCCCCCTTGGAATCAACAGATGATTCCAAGGGGGGATTTTTATTAAGAACATTCTATTTTTCTCAATCTAAATCAGCCGAATATGAGTCAATGGATAATAAACAAAGCGGGCATTGCCTAAAATCGCATCGCCTGATATAGGACCAAAGGAGCGGCTATCTTTAGAGGCACGTCGATTATCACCAATGACAAAATAACTGTCTTTGCCTAATTTCTCCACGCCCAATAAAGATTCCAAATCAAAATCATTGGTATAAGAGGCAGACTCATGATCGTTGCTGCGGTTTTTCACTAGAAAATCTTCATCTACCGGTTCATCATCAATGTAAAGCTGATCATTGACATATTTCACCGACTCACCCGGCAAGCCAATCACCCGCTTGATATAGGTCGAACCATCTGGCAGCTGGAAAACAACGACATCAAAACGCTGGATCGGTGAAATCTTTTCGATGACTACCATATCTCCTTGTTGCAACGTTCCTTCCATGGAGTTCCCTTCAACAGGAACCGGAATCAGTAAAAATGCCCGAATCAAGAAGGCTGTTGCAAAGGCGATCAAGGCATATTTTACGACTAGCCAAAAACGATCGATCCACTGTTTCTTGGCATTCACAAATCTACCTCCTCTCCGATTTATTCCTTACTTATTTTTCTGAAAGCAAGGACAGTGCTTTTAAGTACGCTGGGTCCTCTGCTTTGAGTTTTTCTGCTACTTCTTTTTCAATTGCTTGGGCAGTGTCGGCATCGACTTCACCAGTTGCCTTTAGGTTATGAGCTTCTTGGAAGGCTTTCACAGCTGCAGTCGTCTCGTCATTGAAGGTATCGCCGCTCGTGGCGTACCCTAACGCTTTAAGAAATTGATTCAGATTGTTGACAGCCGTTGACGATTGTCCAGCTTTTAAGGCATTATCACGAGGTAATGGCGGGAAATACGCATATTCTGGATAATCCTCTTCATAGTCTGGCATCACACCTTGATCGTTGACCCAATTTTCATTCGGTGTCAGCCATTTCATGACTGTCATTTTTAATTCACTATTATCCCCCAGATCCTTCACATTTTGAACGGTCCCCTTACCAAAGGTTTCCGTACCAACAACTGGGATATCCGCTGATTCTTGCAAGGCTGCGGCAAAAATCTCAGCTGCGGAGGCACTGCCGCCGTCGACTAAAACAACGACTGGCTCTGTGACTTTGAATCCTTCATCCAATGCTTCGCTCGCTTTGGTCTCACTGACAACCCCTTGATTGTTGGCAAACTTCACGATCGTTTGACCGTTTTCTAAAAACATACTTGCCATGATCTGGACTTGATCCAGCAATCCACCAGGATTTTGTCTTAGATCAAGAACAAACGACTTCGCACCGTCTTCCCGCAACTCGGTGATCGTTTCTTTCAACTCAGCTGCTGTGTTTTCGGCAAAGGAGGTAATATCAATTCGACCGATCGTATCATCATTTTCAACCAGTTCACCATGGACCGTTTCGATTGGGATCACGTCCCGAGTGATTTCCACATCAAAGGTATCTGCTCCACGCTGAATCGTTAAGGTCACCTGCGTGCCTTTTTCCCCTCGAATCTTACTCACGACTTCAGACAATTCCTGTCCTTGCGTATCTTCCCCATCAACTTTGACGATTCGATCATTCATGCGCAGACCACTTTTTTCTGCAGGGGTGTTTTTGATTGGCGCTTGTGCGACCTCGGGATAGTCTTCCACGATCGACAAAGTAGCACCGATCCCTTCAAAACTTCCTGAGAGGGACTGATCCAAGTTATCCGCATCTGATTGGTTCAGATACGTCGTGTAAGGATCGTCAAGTGCATCGGTCATCCCTTGAAGAGCACCCTCAATCAATGCATCCTCATCGACTTCTTGGTAATAATTCGCAAGAATCTGGTCATACAACGACTGGATTTTCTCCATCCCGCTGGCTTCTGTCGACGTTTCTGTCGCCGGCTGTGTCGTCTGCTGATTTTGCTGGGCTGTTTGCCATAAGTAGACACCGCCTCCCGACAAAATCGCGACACAGACAAGAGAAACGATATATCGGCTTGTCGTTACATTTTTCATTCACAACACCTCTCTGAGAAAAAACAACTTCGTTCTGAGCATTTGTGCAGGCAAAACGAAGGACGTTTTTATTTGTTATTTTCGAGATACTCTGCCCAGATACGATCAAAAATATCCATGGATGGCAAATAATCAACGTTTAGTTCCAGATAAGAAGAGACTTCATCATAATCATCACTGTGCTTTGGAAACTGAATATCATGACTCGCATGAGTGGCAAAGATCTGAGCCTCATCTGTATGACTCGGACCTTTGACTGCCATTAAATAGCTATAAAAACTTTTACGCATGTTCTTGCTCCCAATGATCTTCTAAAAAGGCTGCTCGACGGGCATGATTGCGAGCAAAATTTTCAGGATTCTTTTTGTAGTACTCTTGATGTTCTTCTTCCGCTAAATAAAAGGGTTGCGCTGGTTCGATCGTAGTCACGATCGGATCGGTAAAGCGACCGGAAGCCTGAAGTGCTGCTTTGCTGGCTTCGGCTTTTTTTCGCTGCTCTTCGTTAAAATAGAAGATAACCGGACGATAATTGTCGCCGCGATCTTCAAATTGGCCAAAAGCATCGGTTGGATCTGTTTGCTGCCAATAAATCGTCAAGAGCTCCTCAAAACTGATTTTTTCTGGGTCGAAAATGATTTCTACTGCTTCGGTATGCCCTGTTTGATGGCTTTTGACTTCTTCATAGGTTGGATTTTCGGTATGTCCTGCGGTATAGCCAGAAAAAATCGAATGCACCCCTTCGAGTTCATCAAAGGGCTGGATCATACACCAGAAACACCCACCTGCAAAAATTGCTCGTTCCATTATTCATCCTCCGTTTCAGCTGGTAAATATAAGCTCATTTGAATTTCATCATCTACAAGATTGATTTTGTTTGCCTTGATGAACAATCCGTTTTGCATGCGGAATTGATCCAATCGTATCAGTATAATTTGTTCATCGGCATTGACATCGATCCATTCGGGAAATTTAAAACTACGTTTGATCATTTTCATTACTTCACTGGTGGGCAAATCCAAGGTGCCAATCGATAAACTTTTGGCTTTTAATTGGACATTGCCTTCTTCTGTCACATAAGGATCAAAATAGAGATAAAACGTGATAGGAAACCCTAATACTTGAAACTCGCCTGTTAAGAGTGCTTCGTTTCTCAGCTCAAAATTATATTTTACCTCTTGATCCTTTTGAAAATCAGATAGATAAAAATCAATCAATTGATTGACTTGGCTTTTGTTGCTGTTAACGGTCAGAACAGGACTGCCCTCCCGTTGAACAAGTTCAGCACTTTCATTTAAGCCAGTTTCTCGCTGCTGAAAAATTCTTGAAGCAAAGAAAACCGTTGTCCCCAAAAGGATGCCGACCAGAACTAGAAAAGCAATTTTCCAGTAGTTGATCGATTTTTTAGTGCTTGCAGCTGTTTTTTCCAGCTGCTTCTTTGATTCGCTTGGTTTCATTTTGCTTCCTCCTCTAGCAACCAATAGTTTTGTGTTTTGATCACTTCATCGCGAACGGCATTCGCCATCAGTTGATACCCAAGATTATTGGGATGGAAGCGGTCGCCTTCATACAAAACATTGTTGGTGATATTATTCCCGACAGCTTGCGATGAGTCGGTAGTCGCCGACGTGCTGCTTTGTGTCTCATCAGCATTTGGTGCCGATGACTCAGGTAAACTTCCAGTGTCGGTTGTTTGTGTTGTTTCCTCAGTTGCGTCTTCTTCTGTATCCGCAATACCGACCTCATCGCTTAACCCTTTATAGAGCAAATCGTTGATAGGAATAAAAAAGGCATTTTCTTGCTGATTGACGAACGTTTCCGTCTGTTTATTCCAGTTATCAATGATCGTCTGCATGTCGGTGATCTCTGGAAAGTTCAGATAAAATGGATTGTAAATACCCAAAACATAGATTGGGGCATCGCTATTTAGTTCACGGATTTGAGCGAATAAATCTTTTAAGCGTTCATTATATTCTGCCATCGGTTCCGTAAACGTCTCGATACTCAGACCGAAGAAATTGCTTTGAATCACTTTTAAGACGTCATTTCCGCCGACGGTCAAAGTAATCAGGTCCGCTTGACTAAGGTCTTGGCGCAAGTCTTCATCATTTTTGACTCGTTTTAAAATCTGGTCGCTTCGTTCACCAGCGACCCCATAATTTTTGGTTACTAAATTGCTCAGATCATAGCGGTCCTCTAGATCTCCTGCCAAAATAGGCACAAAGCCGCCCCGAGCTGTTTCATCCCCAACACCCTCTGTCAATGAATCCCCAAGAGCGAGGTATTCAATGGCGGATTTTTTCGAATCATTGGCTGCTAGCTTATCCACAGGGGTCAGCAGTGGTTGCGCTTTGGGAACAGCTAAATGAAACAGTACACCCGTTCCAACGGCTATCAGTCCCACAACGATCAAATAAGTTACTAATTTCTTCCATTTCACAGGTATTCAAACTCCTTTGTAATCTTTGCTATTTTAACAAAATTCTCATAAAATTCCTAGTCGCAATCCTTCAAACTTAAGAAAGAAAACAGCTCCCTACTCTCTGAATAGACAAAGAATCGCAGCTTCATTCTGCTTTTTCTTCCTTTCAGCTTTTCATACACCAAAAAGCGATTCGTCGTCAAACGAATCGCTGAAAGGAAGCACCTTTTTTATTCCGTACTGTAAGTGATCGCAAACGCACCTCTACCTGTATGAGTGGCGATGATCGGTGTTGTGTGAAGCAATGGGATCTCCAAGTCAGGAAACAATTCTGCTAGTTCTTTTTGGAAACGTTCCGTGATTTCTAACCCTTCTGCATGAGAAATACCAATTTTCGTCACTTTTGGCATATTCTTCAATTCTGCTTTTAATTCCTCAAACCATTTATTGAACGTCTTGACGCCGCGTCCTTTGACGACTGGAATCAGTTCTGAATGATCAAAATCCATGATCACTTTCATGTTCAGTAAGCTCGATAAAAGACCTTTGGCACGACTGATGCGCCCACCTTTTACTAAGTTTTCTAACGTTGAAACGCCGATAAATAATTTCGTATGCTCACGCACCAGATCCACTTCTGGTAAAACTTCTTCTAGTGTCTTACCGGCTTTAGCCAATTCTGCTGCCCGAATCACTTGAAAAGCCAACGCTTGGTCTGTCGTGTCGCTATCGATCACGGTGACTTTGGCTTTTGATAAATGACTGGCTTGACGAGCCGCTTCCACAGTTCCACTAAGACCTTTGGTCATATGGATCGATAGTATTTCACTGCCATCTTTGCCTAATTCGTCATACAGTTCTACAAAATGACCAATCGGCGGCTGACTAGTTTTAGGTAATTCTTTGGCTTGCGCCATCATTTGCATAAATTTTTCTCCCGGCAGCGTTTCATCATCTGGATAAACGACACCATCGATCATTACAGATAAAGGCACGACATGGATAGCCAAAGCATCACGGACACTTGGTTCCATCGTACTGGAAGAATCTGTCACAATTTTAAGATTTGCCATCATATATTCACTCTCTCTTTAAATCAAGTCTTTTTTCGTGGTAAAATAACCACAGACCATTTATACTAAGTATAACAGAGAGAAAATTTTTTTTCATCTAATTTCGATTCGAAAGGACGGTGCCGAATGCAGCACATGAAGTTTAGTCGCAGATATTTGATCGTCAATGAAGTATTAAATGCAGTAACCCACGGGATCGGATTAGGACTGAGTATCGCAGGACTGGTCATCCTCTTAATCAAGGGGGCAAATCTAGGGTCACCTATCCACATCGTTTCCTATGCCATTTATGGGTCGATGATGATTTTGCTTTTCCTCTTTTCTACCTTATTTCACAGTTTGATTTTTACCAAAGCAAAAAAGGTCTTCCAAGTCTTTGATCATGCCTCCATTTTCTTGCTGATCGCTGGAAGTTATACACCTTTTTGCTTGCTTAGTATCCAAGGCTGGCTTGGCTGGTCACTCTTTGTCTTGATTTGGCTACTAGCAATTAGCGGCATCGTTTATAAGTCACTGACTCTTCATAAAAAAGAGACCGTCTCAAAAATCTCCACCCTGATCTACATCATCATGGGCTGGTTATGTGTTATTGCCTTTAAACCTCTGATCGAACATTTAGGCTACTGGGGAACATTTTTACTAGCAAGCGGTGGTGTTTCTTATACTGTAGGTGCGCTATTCTATAGTTTAAAATCCGTTCGGTTCATGCATGTGGTTTGGCACTTATTCGTTATGTTAGGTGCTGGACTGATGTACTTTTCCGTCTTGTTGTATACCTAAAAATGAAGCACTGCTTATAAAAAAAGAACAGGAAACTTTCGCTGCAGAAAGCTTCCTGTTCTTTTATTTTCTACGATAAAATTCAAATTGATGGGGATAATGGTTCTTTTCATCGACGATCCCATCAATCACATGATCAAGTTTCCATTGCGTCCAATCAATCTCTGGGAAATACACATCTCCGTTAAATTCCGCAGCGATCACTGTACGGTACAATTGATCGCAATCGTCAATCATCGCTTCAAAAACACCTGCTCCACCAGTTAAAAAAACGGGATGCTCTTGCTGCTTCACATACGCCAAAATTTCCTCACGGTCATGCATCACTAAGGCGCCGTTGGCTTGATAATCCCGATCACTCGTCAAAACGATAGTCGTACGCTGTGGCAGTAATCTTTTTCCCATGCCTTCAAAGGTTTTGCGTCCCATTATAATCGTATTATTGATGGTTTGCTCTTTAAAAAATTTCAAATCATTCGGCAAATGCCACGGCAGTGTACCATCCGCTCCGATCAACCCCTTTTGATCTTGTGCCCAAAGTGCGATCAACATAAAAATTACATCCCTTCTGTATAAAATGATTCCGAAATAATAGCAGCAACCTGCAGCCGCTGCATCAGCTGAAAAGCTGATTCATGCTCAAATGGATCTTTGTTGCGCTCCTCAAAGCGCAAGCCATCACAGGCTTGGTAAACAATTGTGCCGCCGCTTCTTTGGACATTTCGCGGCCATTCCCCATCGTTTAAATGCGCGTTGTTGTTTTTCAGCAAGGTCGGTATCAGGGAGATTGGAAAGAGAGCACTACCAGCTGCGATATCAACTTCTTCTATTTGAAAGAAGTCAGCAGCGATCTCGTTGATCAAGCGCTCCGTTCTTTGCCACGTTTGCGGATGACTCGCAAACGCCCTTGCAGTTCGTCCTAGGATACAATACGTATTCGCAGATAAAGGCTTTTTGCTTATTGCCACTAGTTCTTCGGGATAGGTCTTCATCCACGTCACCACGCGATCAAAATCACAAATATGCAGCGAATCCAAAGCTGGCAGGTGGTGCTGGGCAGCAAAAACAAGCCTTCTGCGGGCATCCGCTGCTCCTTTTGCTGGTATAAAAATGGCAGTACACTGCTGATTTGATCGAATGGCTTCCTTTAGCTCTGGCACTGTTTCTTCGGATACGGATAGCCAAACTGCATCATAGTGCTGATGCAAGAAATCGATGACTTGCTCAATGAGCGCTACAGTAATCGATCCAGCATGTCTCTGATGAAAGGTCGCCGCAAAGCCTCGCTTGTGGGTATTTACCATTACGCCTCATTCCTTTCTTTATGAAATGAAACCCAAACAACCACTTAAACTGCGATCGGTGCTTTGATCGTTGGATGCGGATCATACCCTGCCAAGGTAATATCTTCCATTTCAAAATCAAAAATCGACTGTTTTTCAGGATTTAACTGTAAGGTTGGCGCCGGACGTACCGAACGAGTCAACTGTTCCTTCATTTGTTCCATATGATTGCTGTACAGATGAGCATCGCCTAATGTATGGACAAAATCCCCGACTTCTAGTCCAGTTTCATGAGCAATCAGGTGCGTTAATAGAGCATAACTAGCAATATTGAAGGGAACGCCTAAAAAGACATCGGCACTGCGTTGATACAGCTGACAGCTTAAGCGACCCTTATGAACATAAAATTGAAACATTGTGTGACAAGGTGGCAACGCCATCGTCGGTACATCTTCAGGATTCCATGCGGAGACGATCAGACGGCGAGAATCCGGCGTCGTTTTGATCATGTCGATCACTTCTTTGATTTGATCGATAAACCCGCCGGTACTTTTTTCCCAATGCCGCCATTGATACCCATATACATGGCCCAAATCGCCGAAAGTTTCAGCGAAAGCATCATCGGCTAAGATTTTTTCACAAAATAGTTTCAACTCATGTTGATACTGTTCATTGAAAGCTTCATCCACTAAGGAACGGCGACCAAAGTCTGTCATATCAGGACCTGTATAAGCATCACTTTTAATATAGCGTTCAAACGCCCATTCATCCCAAATGTGGTTATTATGTTCCAGCAGGTAGCGGATATTGGTATCTCCCTTTAGAAACCACAATAATTCGCTCTTGATCAAGCCAAAAGGAACTCTTTTTGTTGTCAGCAAAGGAAAGCCTTGGGACAGATCAAAACGCATTTGATGACCAAAGACACTGCGTGTTCCCGTTCCTGTACGATCACTTTTATCATTGCCTTCTGCTAATATTTTTCTTCCTAGATCTAAATATGCTTGTTCCATCGTTCTCTCCTTTACTCTACACAAATTCGCTCAAATATTCCCAACGATCCATTTTTTCTGCCAGTTGCGTTTCAACCTCGCTGATTTCTTGCTGTAATTTTTGCAGCTTAGTAAAGTCCGCGCCATGATGATTCATTTCTTCGGTCAAAGCGGCTGCTTTTTCTTCTAATGCCGCGATATCATCTTCAATCGTCGCCCACTCTTTTTGTTCCATATAACTCAGTTTCTTTTTGACAGGCGCTGCAGCAGACGCCTCACTTTCAGCAGAAAGTGAATCGGTTTTTGTTTCTTTTGGCTCTAGTACACTCGAACTAGCTTTATTGGTATTGGCTGCTAGATATTCATTGATGGAACCAAAGTAGGACGTAATCCTACCATTTCCTTCGAAGATCAGCAATTTTTGGGCAACTTTATCTAAAAAGTAGCGGTCATGGGAAACAGTGATGACTGCACCTGGAAATGTTTCCAAATAACTTTCCAAAATCGTCAAGGTATCAATATCCAAATCGTTGGTCGGTTCATCTAACAAGAGAACATTTGGCTGTCCAATCAATAGCTTGAGTAAAAATAGTCGTCGTTTTTCCCCACCAGACAGCTTGCCGATCTTGGTGCCATGCATGGATCGCGGAAATAAAAACTGTTCCAGCATTTCGGCGACACTGACTTGGGAGCCATCCACTTTTTGCACTTCCTCGGCTGCTTCTTGCAAATAAGCAATCATTCGCTGATCAGGGTTCATCGCTTCAATCGTTTGCGTATAATAAGCCATTTTCACAGTCACGCCCATCGTACGCTCCCCTTCTTCTAAAGGCAGGCGACCAGCTAAAATATTGAGCAACGTCGATTTGCCCGCACCGTTTTCTCCTGTGATCCCTAAGCGTTCTCTTGATTGAATCAACAAATCAAAGTGAGACAAAATCGTTTTGTTTTCAATCTGATAACTCGCATCTTTTAGCTCTAAGACTTGCTTGCCTAAGCGTGTCGTAGCAACATCAATGGCCACTTCGCCGTTTCGTTTTACTTGATGTAGGTTTTCTTTTAAATCATCGAAACGATCGATCCGTGCCTGTTGTTTCGTTGTACGGGCCTTCGCTCCAGTGCGAATCCAAGCCAACTCATGTTTGTACAACTGCTTGCGCTTGTCTTCTTGCGTCTCCTCCACACGTTCTCTTTCTGCTCGAGCATGAAGATACGTCTCGTAATTGCCCTGATATTCATGTAGCTTGCCAAAAGACAATTCAAAGATCCGATTAACGACTCGATCCAAAAAGTAGCGATCGTGGGTCACCATCAATAATGCACCCCGATAATTTTTTAGATAGCCTTCCAACCATTGGATCGCATCATAATCTAAGTGGTTAGTCGGTTCATCCAATAACAACAAGTCTGGTTCATCGATCAATACTTGAGCCATAGCCACTCGTTTCTTTTGACCTCCAGATAACTCACTGACCTTTTTTTCTAACTCATTGATCCCAAGTTTTTGTAAAATGATCTTGGCAGTTGTATCTGTATTCCAAGCATCGGCTTTATTCATCGCTTCTTCTGCCAACTGATAATTCCGTTGCGTTTGTTGATCCAAGCCATTATTCTCTAAGGCAATCAGCGCTTTTTCATAGTCACGAACAACGCGAATCAGCGGACTGGTGCCTTGAAAAACAGCATCTACAACAGATAATTCTTCTTGTAACTGATTGTCTTGAGTCAAGAAACCGATGCGATAATCTTGGGCGGCAAATACCGTTTGGCGATCGCCATCTCCGCGATCCAAACCGGCCAAGATCCGTAACAAACTCGATTTACCCGTGCCATTGACACCGATCAAACCGATTCGATCTTTTTCATGTATCAGAAAAGAAAGCTGATCAAACAGTGTTTTTTCACCATATGTTTTGGTTAATTCACTTACTTTTAATTCTTTCACAGAATCCCTCCTGAGTTTTTTCTTCGCTCATTGTACCACATTTCATCAGCGGAAACGATGAGAGAAAAAAATCAATTTTTGTAAAAAAGAATGCCTTCGTCAGTCTACTCCTTCTGATCATCGATGTTGATCATCTTTTAGGAATAACCTGACGAAGACACTCCATAAAACGTGCCTCAAGTTGTGCGCCTCTTGAGACGTATTATCGGCGAAACATTCGCTGTTTCGGCTGTTCTTCTGCTCGAGACATCGCATACGATTCTAACAGATTGACATTGCGTCGGTATTCATTTGCCGAAATCGTTGAGATTTTCTCAGCCACTTCATATTCATCGATCGTCTTGCGCTCAAGGTAATAGCCCCAAAGGACTTTCTTAACAAAAATCGGGTCTTGCTCGATCATGATCGTTTCAATGAAATTGCTGTGTTCAAATCGTTTTATGCTCATTTCTCGTTGACGAATAAAGAAATTGATCAGCGAGGAATCATAGACATCTTCTAAATTGCTCAAACTATGAAAAATATATTCACTGTTCTTTAAGTAAATTTTTTGTACTTCAGAAATGTCTCGTTGCTTCAAGGCAGCTTTTAGCTGCTGCTGTCTTTGTAAAAACAAGCGAGGATGAATCAAAATACGGATAAATCGCTGAATAAAGAAGAGCCAAAAACTAAAGAATGAGAGAATTTGTTTTGCGAGGGAATGCTGTTGCTGAGAAATAAACCGTGAATAAAAACGGTAGCCATTTAAGCTGACTTTCCCATTTCGATACGCTTCATCCAAGCCGTCTTGTTCGATCGATAGGATCAATCCTTGAATTTCTTGGATTTCTTGTTTTTCTGAATCAGTCAAACTATTGCGATACAACTCCCAGCGCCGATTTTCATAGGAATTGATGACAGCATCGATCGCTAAACGGCCTTTATCCGAGAGTTCCTGCTTTTCTTCTGCTTCCAATTGTTCGATGACGTCTTCTAAGATCAGCAAGTGATTGAAGTCGACGCTTTCGGCAGCTTCCCCATCTGCCAAGTATGGCAAGACCATCACGCTGATGATCAATGTCAGTAAGATCACACAAGCGGTCAAAAACAGAAGCAAGCCTCTTTCATGAAAGGGTGCATCATGCACCATCACAGGCAAAATAAAGATGGCTGCCAAACTGACTGTTCCCTTGACTCCGCCAAAAGTCAACAAGGCGACTTGATTCATTGATACTTGTTTTTTTGACTGTAAAAACCAATAGTAAAACAACAAAAAGAGAAAACGAACAAGGAAGATCACCGCCGTGATCACCAAAATCGTAATCACTAGATGCCAGTTTGCATAATTATTGCTCTCCCAGATTGGTGAAAATACTTGTGACAACTCGATTCCTAGAAAAAGAAACACCAATGCATTCAATGTAAAGACAATGGTCGACCAAGTACTTTCTGAAATGTTCGCCAGCTCTGCATCAAACAACGAGATCCGTCGTTTTCTTTGGGCTTGGGCTACACCTGCCACAACGGCTGCGATGATCCCTGAGACCCCGATCATTTCGGCCAGCAAATAGGCAGCAAATGGCAAGAGCAGTTCGATCAATAAGTATACTGTGACATCTTGTGCCGAGATTTTTTCAATAAAGCGCAAAATTCGACGTTTCAGCCACACGATCAAGTAACCGACAAGCCCGCCGCCGATACTAGAGAATAGGAGCTGGAACCCTGCGTTGGCTGCTGAAAAGCTCCCGGTGGTCAAAGCTACGATAGCAAACTGCAATGCGGTAACCCCTGAAGCATCGTTCAGTAAGCCCTCGCCTTCCAGAATGTGCATAATGTTTTTGGAAATTTTCAAACGTTTTGCTAATGAGGAGACTGCCACTGCATCAGTTGGTCCTAACGCAGCACCAAAAGCGAAACAAGCAGCCAGAGGAATCGTGGGCATCAACCAATGGAGCGTTCCGCCGACAGCAAACAGTGTCATTAAAACGCCGCCAAAAGCCAAAAACAACACGATCTTGCTGTTTTTGAGGATTTCAGGTACATCTGCTCGTTCTCCTTCACGAAACAGCAATGGTCCAATGATCATTACTAAAAACATTTCCGGTTCAAAAGCGATTTCCTGTCCCATTTCTGTTAAACCTAATAAAATTCCTAAGATGATTTGAATAAAAAAGATCGGTACCGAGGGTAATATTTTGCTCGCCACATTTGATAACGTGACGAGAATTGCAATGATAATGACGAGTTCAATAAATTCCATCCATTACCCTCTTTTCTTTCGAATAGCTAATAACAGCTCAAGAAAATCTTCTTTTTTCAAAAGGATCTTATCGTTTAGAAGACCTAACTCCTTTTCGTTATTTTCAATTTCGCATTGGACACGCCGTGATTCCAAGCGGTAAAGATCGTGTTTCATTCGCTCAAATTTACGAAAAAGCAATGGATTTTTCCGTTGCAAGTACTCACGAATCTCTTTTTTTTCAGCTGGTGTAAATTGTCCCAACTGTTTCATCAGTTCTTGTTTGCTTAAACATTCCTTGTTCATGATTGTGCTTTGGGCCCCTTTTATTATCAGTTTATCTTTTTATTTATCGTATAAATCAAAATTATCTCTTGACCGCTAGTATTCTAAGCCAATCATTCAAAAATAGCAAGTCTTTCTCACTAAAAGATGGTTTTCTATCCGCATTCTTATAAACTAAAAAAACCGCAGCTTTCACTGCGATTTTTTGTTTATTTCATATACAAGTCGTAATAAGCATCCATGATCTCTTTCGCGATTTGAATATTGGGATGCGTATCGGTGTCTCCTTTTAATTGAGGCATCACGATCGCAATCGCAATATCCGCATCACTGCTTGGACCGTAGGCAACGATGTTTAAGTTAACTAAGCTGATGGTATTGCCATTACTATCCACGATGGGTGTTTCGGCAGTACCTGTTTTGGCAGAGACTTCCATTTTCGCAGAAGCCAAGCCTTTGGCAGTTGCCCAAGCATCCGTTCCATGAACCGCATCGTAAAAGCCATTTTGGATAATTTGCATTTGGGCATCTGATAAACCAACCTCGTTCAATACCGTTGGTTCGATGTCCTCAATCAGCGAACCTAGTCCGCCTGTTTCATCATTGTCGTAGATTCCGTCAACGATGTGAGGCTGCAATCTTTTGCCACCATTAGCAACAGTTGCTGCATATTGTGCCAGTTGCAGTGTCGTATAAGTATCAAACTGGCCGAATGCTAAGTCGAGGATCTTTCCGCCATCACTGACAGGGTCCATGTTCTCAATGGATGTGCTGATACCAGTTGCTTCTCCTGGTAAATCGATACCTGTTTCAGTTCCCATACCAAAAGAGGCAAAAGAGGAACGGAGTTTTTCGTAGACATCCCCTTGACGATCCACTGTTGGAATCGAGATGCCTGACTGATAATTGATGCCCATCAAACGTAAAGCGACTTGCATCATATAGGAGTTAGAAGAAACTTCTAACGACTGCTCTGCAGAAAGATTGCGATTATTTGCCCCAGTTGGGTTGAAAATAGAAGCTTTTACATCGGAGCCGATTCTGATTGGCTGATCCAGCAGCACTTCATTGCCGTTTAAGACGCCGTTTTCCCAACCGGCAGCCAAGGTTCCTGCTTTGACGACGGACCCTGGTACAAAGGAATTAATAAAGGTACCAATGGCATTTTCCTGCATTTCATTTGATCCCGTGTCATGATGATACCCGGACATGGAAAGGACACCGCCGGTTTTCGGATTTAACGCCACTGCGTATACCCCTGGGGAATACTCTGCTGCACCAGAATCAATCAGTTTTTGAAAATTGTCTTGCAAAATCTTGTCAACTTTCGCTTGAAATTCAGCATCGAGTGTTAAAACCAGATTATCCCCCTTTGCACCTGCAAAGGTTTCTTTTTGACTTTCAATATTGTTGTTGTTGTCAAGCGATATTTCAGAGATGGATTTTGTTCCTTGTAAAACTTCTTCATATTGTTGTTCCAAATAACTACGGCCAACGCGATCATTACGTGCGTAACCTTTTTCTAAGAATTCGTCTAGAACTTCTTCAGGTATTCCTTGTTCTTCACTAGTCACCGTTCCGATCAAACTAGCCAGAGAACTTCCTTCAACGATCTTTCGTGTCCAATCGGTCCCGGTGGAGATTCCTGGTAAATCGACCATGTTTTCAGCAACAACTGCCAATTCTTGGTCAGACACATCCGACGTCTTTATAAAGACCGTACTCAAGGATTGTGCGCTGTTCATCCGCTTGAAAATCGTGGCTGCTTCTAATTCGGCATCGGAGAAATTGATTTCTTCCTCGGTCACTTTCTCAACGGTTGCCGTATATTGTTCAGAAGTACCTAAAGAACGCTCTTCATCACTCAATCGTTCAGTTGCTTTTTCAAGATTGTCTTCATCTGCCAACCAAAAGTCCTTAAGATCTCGATCAGACAAGTTTTTGTCGACTGGCATTTCGATCAACTCGCTCAATTTTTTGGCCGTTTCTAAAAGATCTTGAGCGGTCATTTTGTTTCCCCGGGTAAAAGTGATTGCTGCATTGGCTTGATTTTCCACTAAAGCTTTCCCAGAAGCATCGTAAATCATCCCCCGAGGGGCACTTCCTTTTACTTCCACTACAGATGAAGCTTTCAATTGCTGCTCAATATTGTCGCCATTGACGATCTGTAGATAGCCTAATTGGACAATCAATGATACAAACAAAGCAAAAATAATAAAAAACAAAAAGTTCAATCGAAATGGAACATGAGATTTGCGATACGATTTGGCCTTTGGTTCTTCTGGCCCCTTACGTATCCCTTGGACAACTTTATCTTTCAAATTCTTCATCTCATCTATCCTTCCAATCTATAATGACTACTGTCCTATTTTACCAAAAAATTCGATCTGAAACAGAAAAAACAAAAAATATCCATTAATCCTTAGAAAAAACTATAAAAACTCAACGATATCTGCCTGAATGTTTCACAGATAGATTGTTTCATTTTCACTCTTTCATGAAAAAATTGTTTTTTTAAGCTTTCTTATGTTTTTTCATTTGTTGATTTCGTGAAACAAGAAATACATTTCAGTTTTTGTGGAAAACTAGATTAATTGAATCGATGGGATCTTTCAGATAAACGAAAAATCGACACACAAGCAGTTGCCTATGTATCGATTCCGCTATCCTATCGAACAGTTGAAGGAGATGTGCAAAGCGACACACCCTCAAATGATTGAAAGACAGCTATGTGGTTTTATTCACTCGCATCCTCACCATCGGAAAACACTGCACTGTCATCATAGAACTGATAGTTCACGTAGCCTTGCGTATGTTCATCTCCTTGTGAAAGCTGATTGTTTGGAGGGAGGGCCAGTTGTTCTCTGAGTGTATTTTGCATGTGTAAGAGCTGATTGACCCCTAAAAGCTGATAGTAGACATCATTCAACATTTGCCCTTCCCCTTGCAGCTGCTCTTGATGAATCGTCGTAAAAGCCGGTAAATAGTTTTTTCCGATATCCAGCATATCGTCCCATGTCAGATCCGTCTTTGAATTTTTCTCAACTGCTTTTAATATTTTCTGATAATTATTGACTCCATCCAAACTCATTACTTTTTTTAGAATTTTTGTTACGACCTCACGTTGTCTTTTCTGCCGACCAATATCTCCCTCTGGGTCTTCTTTACGCATGCGTGCATAAGCTAGACCAGTTTTCCCATTTAAAGTGATTTTTCCTTTTGGAACATGAACCCCCTCTAGCGTAAAGTCGATATCATTCGTTACTTTGATCCCCCCAACTGCATCAATCAAATCTCTCAGGCCTTGCATGTTGATTGTCACATAATGATCAATCGGTATATCCAAAAGATTTTCCACAGAATCCATTGCCATGGCTTCTCCGCCAAAAGCATATGCGTGATTTAACTTGTCTAGCGTTCCATACCCGACGATTTGAGTAAATATATCCCTATCCAAGCTAACAATCGTAGATTGCTTTTTTTCTGGATTTACTGTAACAACCATCATGCTGTCTGAACGGCCTTGCTCAGTCCTTCCTAAAGCTCCGGTATCAATTCCTAGTAACAAGATGGAAAAAGGCTCTCTTTTTTCAATGTTGACAGTTTCTGAACGCCTTTTTGTTTTTCGATCTACTGGTTTAGAAATATGTTCAAAAGTTGAACTTGTATCTTTATAAACTTGCAAGCCGTACACAGTTAATCCGATAATTCCCAGGACTAAAATCCCTAATGTTCCTATTACTATTCTTTGATATTTTCGCATCTTGCACCTCGTCCTATAAAAATAACAATCGACTAAATTTTCGCACAATTTATATCATACAGCAATCTCATTTGTTATAAAACTTTTGTTTTAATAAAAATGTAATGTAAATGAAACAAAACGAAAGGATCCCTCACTTGAAGGAAAGAAATAATTTTCTCATTCTTTTCCTTAATGGTTTTGCCAGAAACTAGCTAGGACGAAAAAAACCTTGCTTAGCTGCAAGGTTTTCAGTCGATTCTGTAATTAAGTATTTAGACTTTGGTTACTTCCGCTGCCTGCGGTCCGCGGGCACCTTCAACGATCGTAAATTCAACTTCTTGTCCTTCTTCAAGCGATTTGAACCCATCTCCTTGAATGGCAGAGAAGTGAACAAATACATCATCGCCACCGTCAACTGTAATAAAACCAAACCCTTTTTCGTTGTTGAACCATTTTACTTTCCCATGTTCCATAGTGTGTAAAGCCTCCAATAATTATAATCCGACGATTCCGTCGATTTCATTATAGCGGATTATGTAAGCGTTAGCAATAACGAAATTTCTTTCTATCCACAAAAAAGAAGCCCTTAGTCAGGCTTCTTCCTAATAGTTTGTTTAAGCTTTTGCGAAATATTCGTTTACTTTGTCCCAGTTAACAACACTCCAGAAAGCATTGATGTAATCTGGACGAACATTTTTGTATTTTAAGTAATACGCATGTTCCCAAACATCTAAACCTAATACAGGTGTTTGACCATCCATCAATGGTGAATCTTGATTCGCGGTTGAAGTGATTGCTAGTTTACCGTCTTTAACAACTAACCATGCCCAACCTGAACCAAAACGTCCAGTTGCAGCAGTTTTAAATTCTTCTTTAAAGTCTTCAAAGCTGCCAAAAGTTTCTTCAATTGCCTCTTTGATTGCCCCAGTAGGTTCGCCACCGGCATTTGGGCCTAAGATTTCCCAGAAGAACGTGTGGTTAGCATGGCCGCCGCCATTGTTGCGAACCGCTGTTTGAATATCTTCAGGTACAGAAGAAAAGTCTGCTAATAATTCTTCAACTGTTTTTTCACCTAATTCAGGATGTTTTTCAATCGCTGCATTTAAGTTTGTTACATAAGTGTTGTGGTGTTTATCATGATGCAAATGCATCGTTTCTTCATCAATATATGGTTCCAATGCATCGTATGCGTAAGGTAAATCTGGTAATGTGTAAGTCATAAAAAAAATCCTCCTCAATGATAATGTTTACATAAGTAACATTATCAGACTATCAGACTTTGTTCAAAAAATATGCTTACTTTTTCTCACTTTTTTTCGTATTGAAAATCAAAAATTTACTAAACACATAATTTGCCAAAACAACAACGACTTGGGTGACCAGCTTGGCAACAAGATCTCCGGTAGCTAAAACTGAGATTAAGAAATACATACAGAGCATGTCCAAGCCTAATGATATAACGCGAAAAAAAATGAACTTTCCAAATGCCGCCCAAGACTCTTGCTTCGTTTTTGTTTTTGCTTCAAAGACCCATAACTTATTTGTAAAGTAAGCGAATAAAACAGAAGCGATCCAAGAAATCACATTCGCTGTTTGATAATAAAAACCAAACCCTTCACGAAAAATAAGATAGACGACAATATTGACTACGGTGGTCAAACCACCAAAAAATAAATACGTGAGTGGCTCCCACAGTTTTTTTTGTTGTAAGATTTGTTTGTATTCAATAAACTTTTGCATACATATGCCTACTTTCATTACGTTATTTACTTATTCAATAGATATTTGGCTCTTTTTTTGTGAATTCCTTGTAATCCTAAGAACCCTTCGTTACAATTACTCTAGTTATACCACAAAGGAGTTTATCAGCAAATGACTATCGTCCAACTATTTAAAATTGCTTTTTTTCGAATACCAGAGCTAAAATTCGTCAAAAAAGCAGAGTTTTCCAAAGTGATCGTTTTTCTATTAGGTGCAGCCGTGATGATGGCTTTGCCAGTTACCATCAATGTCTTAGACGTCTTTCGTGATGTGCAAGCAGATGGACAAAAAATCGGAGAAACGATTCCTGATTTTACGATCGAAAATGGACAGCTTTCTGTCGCTCCCAATACGCAAGGGTTCATCTATCAAACCGATTCGATCATCTTTACTTTTGATCCTGATGGCAATCGTACACCAGCAGATATTGCATCTGATGTCACCGGCTCGGTGATCGCAGTAGGTTTGTTAAAAGATCAGCTGGTCATTCGTATCCCTTCTTCTGGTTTCTCAACGTCTATGTTCGATTCAAACCAATTAGAGTTTGATTATAGTGAACCAGCACTGCGTAATCTTAACGGTCAGGCGATTCGAGAAACCTTATCCAACCAAGCGATCCCATGGCTGATAAAAATCATTGTCTTTTTTGTCGCCTTATATCCCACGTTTGTCAGCTTACTGATCACCTTGATCATGGGAACCTTTATTGCAACGATCTATACGAAATTGAAGCTATTCTCTTATACCTTTTTCGAAAATTTAAAGATTCTCATTGTCTGTGCTGCATTGCCTACACTCATTAGTGTTATTGTACAACTAGCGCTACCTTCCTTTGATGCTACCACCTTTATTTTGTTTGGTTCCCTATTCTTATTTACACAAGGTGTCAAAGATTCACCAAAAATACAATTAAAAAAATGATCTATGCCATGTTCAATTCATTGAACATGGCTTTTTTCTCATTCTTTGCTACACTTAAGATACAAGGAGGCTTGGCAATGAAAAAAATAATCTTAGCCACTCGCAACTTTCGCGACACGTATGTGGAACAAATGGAAAAAGACTATCAATTTCTCGTGTACTCAAAGGACCAAGCAATTGATTGGTCACAAGTAGAAATCACTATCGGTTGGAAACCAACATGGAACGAACACCTGTTAACCGAAAAAACAAATTTGAAATGGGTCCAAGCGATTTCGGCTGGTGTGGACACCTTGCCATTAAAAGAGTTTGCAAAATACGACGTTCTCTTATCAAATGGCAGAGGCATCCACGCAGAATCGATTACAGACCATTTATTGGCTTTGCTCTTTATGGAAAACCGCGGGATTTTCCAAGCAATCCAACAACAAAGAAAACAGCAATGGGCACCGGATACGATTCCTTATGCAAAGCTATCTGATCAAGAGATTTTGATCGTTGGTACGGGACAAATCGGCCAAAGATTAGCCCAAGCATTAACCTTTTTTGGTGTACATCCGATCGGCATTAATACAAGCGGCCATGAGGTGGCGAATTTTGAAAAAACGTTTGCGTTATCTGACTTACACGCTTGCGCAAAAACCGCCGATTGCATCATCAATATTCTTCCACTGACAGAAGAAACCACACATTTGTATGATGAAGCCTTTTTTGCACAAATGAAGCCTTCCGCTTCATTTTATAATGTCGGTCGCGGTCCTAGCGTGGATACTGCCGCATTAACAAAGGCATTAGAGAAAAAGCAGCTGGCATTTGCCGCACTAGATGTTTTTGAAGAGGAACCTCTACCAGAAAATGATCCGCTATGGCATACCGAAAACCTGTTGATTACTCCTCATATCTCAGGACACACGCCCCATTTTCAAAAGGCATTTATGGATATTTTCTTAGCGAATTTCCAACAATTTTTAACGAGACAAGAACTTGTTAAAAATGAGATAAACTTGGATAAGGGATACTAACAAACTCTTTCCACAAAAAAAGTGTACAGTTGGGGGCAACCCCCTCAGAATGTACACTTTTATTTTATCGTTGTTTTTCTTGGTCTTTTTCGGTTTCTTTCAAAAAGTACAAAGGTCTATTTTTAGTCTCTAAGAAAATTTTTCCGATATACTTGCCGATGATCCCTAAACAAAGCAATTGCAATCCACCAACAAATAAGAAGATACTGACCATTGAAGGCCAACCTGTTGTTGGATCACCAAAAATAAAGGTTCTTATCACAATAAAGATCAAAGCAATCAGAGAGCCAAAACAGGAGAGCGCACCAATAAACGAGGCGATATTCAAAGGCGTATCTGAAAAGTTGACGATGCCATCGATCGAATATTGGAATAGCTTCCAGAATGACCAGGACGTCTCACCCGCTACTCTTTCTCGATTCTCATAGGCGATGTATTCAGTGTCAAACCCAACCCAGCTGAAGATCCCTTTTGAAAAGCGATTGTACTCTGACAGCTGTAAAACTGCATCAACCATATTGCGGCGCATCAAGCGAAAATCTCGCGCACCGTTTACCATTTCAGTATCGGCAATCTTATTGATAATATTGTAGAAGGCATCTGAGAAAAAACTGCGGATCTTTGGTTCTCCTTTGCGATCCGCCCGTCTTGTCCCTATACAATCAAGTTCCGGTTTTGCTTCTAGCATCGCAAACATTTCCGGCAGTAAAGTCGGCGGATCTTGCAGGTCTGCGTCCATCACAGTGACAAAATCGCCCTTAGCAGCTTGCAATCCTGCATATAGAGCAGCTTCTTTGCCAAAGTTTCTCGAAAAAGATAGATAGCGAACACTTTCAGGGTGTGTACGATACAAGTCTCTTAAAACAGACAGGGTTTGATCTGAAGATCCGTCATTAACAAAAATATATTCAAAAGGCATATTTAAGTGTTTCTTCACTTTTTCTGTTTCTTCAAAGAATATCGGCAAGCTTGCCTCTTCATTAAAACAAGGTACAACAATTGATAACATCGGTTTCATCTCCTAGAGCCAATCGAGTTACATCGGTCATCATTTGACCAAACTCATATTATTTTTTATCTTCACTAAAATCATATTTCGGTTCATCTAACGTTTCATCATAGTCCACAGTTAGATCATAGCCTTTGAAAAACCATTCGTCTGCTTCATCAATAAAAAAAAGCAAGCCATCAATGGTTTGTTCGACGATCGGACGTTCTGGTTTATCGACTGACATTCCCACGGAAAATCCGTCATGCACTTGTGTTTTGCCATAAATTTTCCCGAAAAAACGAATCCCGCTTCCTTGGTCTACCACCAATTCTTTTTTAAACCATTGCATTGCTTCAGGACTTATTGTTAAGTTCATTTTCTTCACTCCTAATCATTCATATGTTCATCAAGTATATCTACATCATCTGTATTGCCGATCACGAGTAAATTGTCGTTTTCACGCACGATCGCCTCTGCATCTGGCGAAACGATCACTTGTCCTGGTCCCCGACGAATCGCAACGACTGTCAGACCATACTTTTGTCGAAAATTCAGTTCAATCAGGGATTTATTGAAAAAACGTGGATTGGACACACGAATCTCTGCTAGAGAAAATTCATCAGATAGTTCAATATAATCTAAGATATTTTTGGAAACTAGATTATGGGCGATGCGAATCCCCATGTCACGTTCGGGATGAACGACACGGTCTGCGCCGAGTTTTTCCAGTACACGGGCATGGTATTCGTTTTGGGCTTTCGCTAAGATATTAGGAACACCCATTTCTTTGACCATCAAGGTCACCAAAATACTAGCTTGAATATCCTCACCAATCGCAACAATGACATGGTCAAAGTTACGGATACCCAATGAGCGTAACGTCATCTCATCTTGTGCGTTGCCGACCACCGCATGGGTGGCGATATTCATGTACTCATTGACACGATCTTCGTTGCTATCGATCGCCAGTACTTCTTGTCCAGATTCAATCAACGTGCGACAAATACTGCCACCAAAACGGCCCAGACCGATTATTGCATAATTTTGCTTCACCACAAACGCTCCTTTTTTACCAGATCATAATTTAGTATAACAAAAACCTCCTCTGCTTGCCATGAGGAGGTATGATTATTAAGACTTTATTTTATCAAACCATGTTTAAAAGCATATATCGTAGCTTGTGTACGATCTTCTACTTCTAATTTTGATAAGATATTTGACACATGTGTCTTCACTGTTTTCAGCGTAATGAAGAGTGCATCCGCAATCTCTTGGTTGCTCTTTCCTTCGGCGATCAACAGTAACACTTCTTGTTCCCGATTGGTCAAATCTTCATGTAGGATCGGTGTCCGATTCGTCAAACGATCCATCATTTTCGTGGTGACTTCGGGTTCTAAGACCCGCTCTCCTCGCTGGGTTGCACGAATGGCTTCCGCAATCTCATGAGCAGTAGACGTCTTTAACAGGTAACCTGCCGCACCCGCTTCAATAGCAGGATAGACTTTTTCGTCATCAATAAAACTAGTGACAATAATGATTTTTGCTTCGGGCCAATCATTTAAAATCAATTTCGTAGATTCGATCCCATCCATTTCATCCATCACCAAATCCATCAAAATCACATCTGGACGTAATTCCAATGCCTTTTCATACCCGACTCGACCATTTTCCGCTTCCCCAATTACTTCTATATCGTCTTGAATCGATAAATAAGAAGAAACCCCCAGACGAACCATTTCATGGTCATCAACTAACAACACTTTAATCATACCTTATGCCTCCTTCAACAGTGGAACTTTAATTTCAATACTGGTTCCTTGATTTTTAAAACTAATAATTTTCAACGTTCCGCCAACGGCACTTACCCGTTCTCGGATATTCATCAAGCCATAGCTGCCGGCCTTTTGATCTTGTGGATCAAAGCCAACACCGTCATCGATCACCCGCAACAACACGTTATTATCAATGCGATGCAAGTAAACTTCCAACTCATTGGCCTTGGCGTGACGCAGTGTATTAGATAAGAGTTCTTGGATCACACGAAAGAGTTGATCTTCAATCGAACTAGGCATCGTAAAGTCTTCAATATCCCAAGTCAATAGAATTTTGATTTTGGTCTCTAATTCTTTTAACAATTGCTCGATTCCTTGCTTTAGACTCTTCCCTTCCAAAGTAACAGGTCGTAGATGAAGCAAGAGCGCCCGCATTTCAGATTGCGAAGCATTGATAATGTCTGTGACCATAGCTAACTGTTTCTTTTGGCTTTCTGGCGCATCTGTTCGAATCGCTTGCTCATTTAGTGCAGACATCATCATCATGGCGGCAAACAGCTGTTGAGAAACAGAGTCGTGCAATTCACGAGCCAGACGCTGCCTTTCTGCTTCTAAAATCTCTTCTTTCGTCTGACCATCAACAAACTGCGGTTTCGCATTCAATTGCTGTAATTCCATCGACATCTGTTTCATCTTCGATTGGATACTGGCAATATCACGATCCACATTCGCAATCAAATGGTTTTCAGACGCATGGGGGATTTTTGTTTCCAATAAAGGGCTATCGATATAGCCGCTGGCTAACAGTCTTAACTTTTCTTCCACCGGTCCGTATTGACGGTTGCGAAAAAAAGAAATCAGTAAAAAGACAGCTAACGCAATCAATGCAGATATTACAAGTAAGTGAAAGACGATTGGGATAAAGAAGAGCTTGATTTGAAAGACTTCTATCAGCCAATTATTTTTCCCACTGGCATACAAATAGGAAAACAGCATCAAAATCATGGTGAAAAAACTTGCTAATCCTGCATAAAAAGCGATCATGCCTCTTGAAAATTTCCCGATCATACCCGAATCACCTCAACATCACCAACAAGGGTATTCGTCAAGATTTTCAAACGCCGACTATTTTCGCCATAATCCGGGCTGTAGATCGTCACTTTTTCATTTTTCAAGCTCGTTTCTTCGCCTTCAAAGATAACGGAGCCAATAAAAGTACTGTGCTCTAATTTGATTGCTACGCCAGCAGGCACTAAAATACGAGTTCTGCCAAAGCCTTTTCGTACGATCACGACGTTTTCTTTTTTAGGCAATAAAGTGTTGCCTAGATCGATAAAAGTGTCTCCCGTCAAGATATCTAGATTGATATCGTCCCATTCATAGACTTGACTGCCGATCCGTTCATTGCCTAACCATTGCTGCTTTTGTTTCAGTGGATGATCAGCTTTGGGTTCTTCAGTTTCAACGATAATCATTTGTTTTTTTCGCCAGAATGAATTTTTAGTTAAGTCGATTCCGGTAATCTCGACTCCTTTTAAACCAATAAATAAAATCGCAAAAATCAGCATCAGCCACAGTGCTGGACTATTTAACAAACTGATCAAAATAGCAATGGAACTTGAGACCATCAAGAAATTTTTAAAATTGCTCTTGCGCTCACTTCGGTTCACAAGAACCAAGCACGTCACACCAAGTATTAATAAAAATAATAATGGCGGATTAGATAAAATTTGCCATACCGCAAAAAGCAGTAAGAGCGCTTCAACAATAAAGAAAAAACGCCAAGGACTTTTCATTCAAGCTCCTCCTCCTAGTAATTCTACTCTATCATACCTGAAAAAAATGGTTTGTCCATCCGTCGCTGGTCCGAAAAAAGACCCTGTTTGATCAAATTCCCTAAAGGAGAATGAACAACAGGGTCAACTAGATTGATCGAGTGATCAAGCAATTAGCTTTTCTTTACTTCTGTGATTCTTACTTGCATATCTCCGCCTGGCGTTGAAATCGTCACTTCATCATTGACTTTTTTGCCAATCAAGGCACGAGCGATTGGTGAATCATTGGAAATTTTACCAGAAAACGGATCTGCTTCAGCACTACCGACGATCATGTACTCTTCTTCGTCACCATCAGGCAACTCAACAAAAATCACTGTTTTTCCGATGGAAACTTCATCAGAGTCTACACCCTCATTATCAATGATCTCTGCAAAACGAATCATATTTTCTAAAGTAGTGATTCGGCCTTCGACAAACGCTTGTTCATCTTTAGCAGACTCATACTCTGAGTTTTCGGATAAATCGCCAAAACTGCGGGCTACCTTGATACGTTCAATGATTTCGCCGCGTTTTACCGTTTTCAATTCTTCTAATTCTTGTTCTAGCTTTTCTTTTCCTTCAAGTGTCATTGGGTAAACTTTTTCTACCATAGTTCTTTTCTCCTTTTAGTAACTTCTAATAAATCGCAAAAGGTAATCTTTTGCGATGAGTCCACAAAAGATTACCATGCTTTTTTTTAAATGTAAACTATAAACCTATGAAAATTTAATTTGAGGTATTGTTTACATATTGTTCCACTAATTGCATATGCTGTTCATAGGTTTCCGCAAAGTACACTTCTTGGGTATGAATATCAGCAACGAAATAATAGTAGTTGTTCGGTGTTGGATCTAAGACCGCTTGGATCGCTTCTTCACTTGGATTATTGAATGGTCCTGGTCCATATCCGGTATGCACATAAAGATTAAAAGGAGAGTCAACTTGAGTGTCCTCATAAGTAACTAGCTCTTTGTGCTCACCTAACGCGTATAGAATCGAAATATCCGATTGCAGCGGCATATCAATCGCTAAACGATTGAAGAATACCTGTGCGATATTTTTACGATCTTCTAGCTTACTGCCCTCTTTTTCAACAAGTGATGCCAAAGTAAGGACTTCTTGAACCGTCATTTCTTTTTGAGCGATTTGATCGAAATATTTTGACAAGACTGAATTTGATTTATCCACCATTTGGGTAACGACTTCTTCTAGGGTATTCCCTGTATAGTAGTCGTAAGTTGCTGGGAACAAGTATCCTTCTAGTCGGTAACGCACACCTTGCGCATCGCCGGCACTTGCTAAAAGCTCAGGATAGGTTTCTTTCATTTTTTCAAAGAACTCGTCACTTTCCATCAAAGCTAAGAAATCGTCTTTCGAGATATTCGTTGCTTCCGCTAGAGCATCACCGATTTGATCAACATCAAATCCTTCTGGAATCGTCACTTTTGCATCAGAGGTGACCGAGCCTTCGCCATTTTGCAACTGCTCACTTATCGCTTCCAGTGTCATATTTGGTGAAAAATGATATGTTCCTGCTTGAAAGCCCGTCAGATTATTAAATTTTGTGTAATAATTAAAAATCATTCCACTTTTGATAATGTTCTCATCCTCTAAGATCTCACCAATTGCTTTATTCGAAGAACCGCTTGGAATAACAATCGTCACCTTCTCAGTATCATCGGGATCTAATGGCTGCAAACTTGAAGTAACATATCGATAAGCTGAGAAACCTAATATTCCGCCGATTACTAAGAAAACAAGAACAACAATCAACACGATTTTATTAACTATTTTGTCTTCCTTGCTGCGCTGCAATCTGCGTTGGTTTTTTTCAGAAACAGTTTCTTGCAAACTTTCTGAAGAAGCAGAATGATTTTGTTTCTCTTCTATATGTTTACTCTTATTTAGATGATTACTACGAGATCCCACAGAATCGTCATCCAAGAAGCTGTGTTCAGATATCGATTCTTTTTTTGAACTTGATTCTTTTAAAGACTCCATAACTTTCTCTTTAAAAGAATCTTCTGGATGTTGTTTAGACAAAACAACTCCTCCTTAATTTCTTCTTTTTGACTTGTATCATTATACATGAAAACTCATCAGAAAGAAATGACATTCTTTTTTTTACTTAAGCATTCTGCTCATTTAAAACTTTTATAATTTTTCACCGGTCACGTTTTGCACAATGTTTTTTGCGATATTATCCAAATTGTTTCTTATTCTCGCAACATCTGAAGGATTGGAGATAAAGCCAAGTTCCATTAAGCGATACTCAATCCCTCTAGATCTGAAAATATTTAAATTCAATAAGTCTTGTCTAAAACTCAACCCATTCGAATTAACAAATGAAGGATGCCAGCCGACATAGGTCCGAATGGTATTCGCTAGCCCGATATTAACTGAATTGGATCCCCCTGGTCTCACTATGACGTGCCCCCCAGAAGCTCCGATACCTCCGCTATCTAGATGAAATTCTGTAACTGAAGTGATTGCATTACTTACAAGGTGTGCTCCTTGTCCGTTTCGAGTGTCAGTAAACATATCGCGTGACACATCATAAAAATTAATTCTGCTTTCTTTCAATTGATTGGCATACTTCCGCAAATATGGAAGCAATTCATTTCTTGTAAAGTCTCGCTCATTTGTCCCGCTTCCCACTGCTCCCGGGTCAATCCCTCCGTGTCCCATTACAAATAGAAACTCTTGCATTTCGATATACGGTTTGGTTGTCGATCCTGGTGCCGGTTGATTTTTAGGCACAAGTTTTATTTCGAGAGACTCAACACGTTTTGCTAACGAACTCGTTCCAGCCCGCTGATCATTTCGAGCCCAATCAAGCCAACCATAAGTCTGGGAATGCACTCGATAATAAATATCATAAAGCAATGAGATATTGCCGGTCAGTCGAATTTGGAGTGCTTCGATCCGTTTCGCCTCACCTGTTGTACCGGCTGTACTCCCATTAGATTGATACCCTTGCCAACCATAGGTTTGGACATGCGTACGATATTCTATTCCACCTGTAACTGGTGAGTTTTCTAAACTTAGCTGGATTGCTTCCAGTCGTTTTGCCTGACCAACTGTTCCAATACTCGCTTGGCCCGGATTAATCGTCGTCGACCATCCAAAAGTCTGAACATGTGCACTCAAATGAATACTTGGTGTTTCAATTGTTTCGTAGGAGATAAACGGCATCGTACTATCTCCTGGCGGCGCCGTTCCTTTTTGCACAAGTTGAACTTCAATTGCTTCTACTCTTCGTGAGAGCGCGACACTTCCCGACATTTGATCGTTTTTCGCCCACCCTAACCAGCCAAACGATTGAATGTGAAACCGATAATAGACATCAAATAATTGAGACAAGGTTCCTGTCAAGCGGATCTGAATCGCTTCTATCCGTTTAGCTTCATTTGTTGTACCTGCAATTGCACCATTCGTTTGGTAGGATTGCCAACCATAACTCTGAACATGTGCACGGTATTCGATATCTCCATCATAAATATTATTATCTAAACGAAGCTGAATCGCTTCTAGTCTCTTTGCTTCTCCAGTAACACCTCCAGAAACAAGACCGCTCGATTGGGAGTCTTGCCATCCGTAAGTTTGAACATGCGAAGATAAATGAAGCGAAGGTTGGGTTACATTGTCAGTTGAAACATAAGGTTTATCAGTGCTCCCGGGTGCTGGACTACCTTTTTCCACTAGCTGAATTTGGATAGATTCTAGTCTTTTAGCAAATCCAGAAGTACCCGCTTCATTCCCGTTTTTCGCCCATCCAAGCCAACCAAACGTTTGTGAATGGACGCGGTAATAAATATCATAGTCCTCCGCTAACTCATCGGTCAAATTAATTTTGACTGCCTCAAGGCGCTTAGCTTCACCAATCGTTCCAGAAAATTCGCCATCTCTTTTTTCGCCTAAATCCCAGCCATAAGTTTGAACATGCGTGGAATAAACGATACTACCTTTCAGTTCTGTGCTGTCTGGATCAATAGCGAGCGACATTCCCTCCAAGCGCTTCGCCTGTCCAACTGTACCACCAGTAACATTACTAGCTGGTGGTACTTGTGTTTCCCCATCTGTTTGTATATGTACCATTAGTTTCAAGTTGGGTAAACCTTTTGCGGATTTTAATTCAATATCATCCTCTTCACTGGAAGAAGACGTCGTCTGCTCTGTCGTAGAATCAAACGTACTTGAAGATGATTCTGTTATATCTTGCGTACTTGAGTCACTTACTGAAGTTGAACTTGTACTTTCACTATTTGTTGTAGAAGTACTATCCGACATTTCCGTCGTTTCTGTAGATTCGCTTTGATAATTTGAATCAGTACTGCTGGTTTGCTCATTTGTCAAACTCTCTGAAGCGTTACTTGTCATTTCTTGTCCTACAACGTTCGTTTCAGCAAGTCCAATGATTGGACTGAAACTGCTCGTAAGGATTACTAGAACCAGAAAGAAATTAGCCAACCTTTTTTTCATATGAATTACTCACTCCTTTTTAATTAGATGCGATTTTTTATTTGAATACCATAAGATTTTCTTGAGTATAGCAAATCTAAAAGACAGATTTTATTTTTTTGACTTCCCCTGTAATCAACAAACATGAAATCAATAGAATTAACCATAAAATACCTTTGATTACCAGTAAGACGAAATAGTTCGTGTCGATCGTGATGAGATGATCGAACAAAAAGAGAGCAGCTGCTAAAACGACACTGATACATACTGGGCTGATCAGCTGCTTCAAAACATCTGAAAGTTTTCCTTCTAAGACTTTTGTCATTAAAATCCAGTAGGAGGTGAAAAAATTTAAGATATACGCTGCACAAACAAAGGCAGCCACATAAGTTATCTTCGAGAAATTGATTCCAACCAATGTTAAACTAAGAATCAAAAAAGTTGAAATCATTCCCGTTTTCAATAATGTTTTTGAATGGTTTCTTGCCATAAATATGCTTCCAGTTGCAGAAGTAAGCATCTGCGCCCATATACTAAATGCCAATATTGAAAAAGGAACGACAGCGGCATACCAGCGAGAACCAAAGAGAAATAGGATTATTTCCTCAGCATTCATTACCATAAAAATAGTTAATGGAAATGCGATTAATCCTAGGACATGGACAATTTTTAAAAACGTTTCTCGTATCAACTTCACATCATCTTGATGGTGTGACAAAACAGGTTGCAGAACTGGGGAAATAATACCTAAAAATACCGTATTGGGCATAGTAATCATTTGATAACTCTTTTGATAATTTGCTAAGGGCACGGGACCTAAAAATCGTCCAATTAGTAAATTATCTGAATTACGGGAAAAATAATTTAATATTGTAAAACCTAATTGGTTTTTTGCGAATGACCATAGTACTTTAAAAGGTTGCGGGTCTAAACTTTTTGTGTACTTGATCTTAACTACAGCAAAATTAGCAAACAGCGTAGCAATTGCAGGAATAGCGGCACTTAAAATCAATGCATAAACGCCAAAGCCAGCAAAAGCTGAGGCAATACCAAAGATTGCACCAAAAAGATTACAGAACAAGAGCCTCAAATTAAGGGTTCGAAATCTCAATTCTTTATTTAAAATTGCCGTTGGTACAACGTTCATTCCTTCTGAGAATACAATGATCGACATAAACCAAAATAGCGATTTATAGATAGAATTATTATAGATAATCGCAACAAAATGGCCGAACAACCCAAAACCGACAGCTAACAGAAACGCAAACAGAACTGTATAGTTAAAAACTATGCCATAATCTTCTTCCTTCATCTCTTTGTTCTGAATGATTGCCGGACCTAGGCCAGCTGTCACAAACATTTGGAAAAATACTAGGAAAACTTGAACATTCGCTACCACCCCAAATTCTTCAACTGGTATTAATCTTGACAGTACAACGTTTATCAGCAATTGGATCAAAACATTGCTATACTGTCCGATTGCTGTAAAAATCATACCTGATCTAAAAGCATTTCTCATCTAAATACTCATCCTTCTCTTTAAGTCTTCATTTGATAACGAAAAAAATCCGCTCATTAATGATAAGTTCTTTTTTACATTTTTCAACTTAAAAAGATATGACTTCTTCAGATTGTCATTATATAATAGGTCGCTCGAAGCATCTTCTTTATGGTAAATGCTCAACGATGGTATATACAGTTGTTTGTATCCAAGCCGCTGACAAAGGATTGCCAAATAATCTTCTTCATTATAAAGAAATGTTTCCGGATAAAATCCAATATAATATCTCAAATAATTTTCCGTAAAAAAGATTGCCGCACCATGCAGTGTCTTCTCGTAAGGATCTAGTATTTCCTGGGTTTCTACCGAAAAAGAAACTGATTGATACGCGTTGTCCCGAAGCGTCATCAATTTCTTAAGGTGCGGATAGATATTTAAACGCAATGAACTTTCCAACAATAACAATATCATTCTATGGAAAACCAAATCCGCTTTCTTTTTTAGATTGACATTTAGCGTATTTTGGTTCTTTCCGTCTCTGGTGATAATTTTTGTACCAATCATGCCAATATCCTCATTGTACGATATTGAAGCTAGTTTTTCTAAATAAGTTCTATCTTCAAGGAGAGTGTCACCATTTATAACCAGGACTCTTTCAATTCCTTTCTTTCTAAAAAGTGATAGACCAAAATTATTTCCTCTTGCAAAACCAAGATTTTCTTTCATCTTTACAACTGTAACCTGCTCTGAATCTTCAAAGTTATCTGATAAACGTTTAAATGAATCGTTTGGTGAATCATTATCTACGATTAGGATATCTATCTTTTTAAAGGTTTGATTCATTAAAGATTCCACACATTCAATTGTATCTTGAAAAGCTAAATAATTTAGAATTAAGATTCCTATTGTTTTCTTCATTTCACTGATCCTACTTCCTAAGCTACTATACGATGTTTTAATATTCTTGCGAAAATACATTTTTCCCATTTTCTTTATTCCTATAAATCATACTCACTTCAGTGAGTATGATTTATAGAGAAAATAATTTTTATAGAGAAGCTGTCTTGAGGTATGCTCTTTTACATATTCTTGATAAATTGATAAGATTTCTCTTATCAATTGACAAAAAACGGGTTTTTATCATAAATACATTTTACAGCAATACAATCATTCAGATTGCGTATTTTTGATAGAATTGCCCTAATGCTTCTGGATATTTCTCTAAAAAGTTCTCAGTTAATCTGTTTTTCTTTATAACATCAAAATTCTTCTTGCTTATTTTACTCGTTAAAGTTGAATTTTCTGTTGTTCGATAATAATAGCTTTTACTATCAATCATTTCATAGAAAAACAGCCCGTCCTCATAAATAATTCCTTCAGTGAACGCAACATCTTTGAACAGTTCCACGGCATAAAGTTTGATAGTTGGAGAACCCGCAGGAAAATCAGAATCGTATAATTCCTCAATTAATTGTAAAGATGTCCCTTCAACAATTTTGGGAGGATTAACCACAGATAAGTTCAACTCGGTTTCTTCTTTGGTAAACTTGCACATAGCAACTTGAACATCACATGTTTTAATCGCACGCATCAATTCTTCACAATAAATCGGTGTAACAAAATCATCGCAGTCAATGAATGTAATAAATTTGCCACTGACATTCAAAAGCCCAGCGTTTCTAACGCTTGATTGGCCACCGTTACTCTTGCTAACTAATCGAATAACTCTGGATGTGTTTTTGTTTATGACTTCATTACCTACCTCTATTGAATCGTCTGTTGAGCCATCATCAAGAACGATGATCTCGATGTTTTTATAGGTTTGATTCATAAGACTATTGAGACATTCACCTATATATTTCTCTCCGTTATACATTGGAATTATTATACTGATTTTCTCATCCATTATTTTGTACTCCTCAAATAGTCAATTACAGGCTTAAAGGTTTTTTCAAAAGTAAAATGACTAAGACCATATTGAAAAATAGCTGCGCTTAATTCCTTTTTTGAAGAATTTTCAAGCATTGAATCGTACCACTCAATTAAGCTTGGAATATCGATTGGTGTATCATCGCTCGGTACACGATAATAAAACGGAAGATCACAATTATCCAAATCAGTTTTCACTCCAGAAACAATCGGTAACCCTTTAGCCAAATACTCTTTTCCTTTTAAACTACTATTATAAGTCACTCCAGATCGATGACGGGCTAAAGAGTCAATCCCAATATCTGCATTCTGATAAAACTGATCCAATTGAGAAAATTCTACTCTGCCTAATAACTTCACTTTTTCTTCTAAGTGGTAATCAGAGACCAGCTTTTTATAGTCCTTTAAGACAGGACCATCCCCGACTAAAGTGAACATGACGTTTCTCTTAGCATCAGATGAATTATAGTATTCGTGCAGTCCCTGAATGACGCGATCATATCCATGGTAGAAACAAAGTGCTGCGACCCCTAGTAATCGGATTGCACCATCTCCCTCATTACTACCTTCAATCGGACTAGCAAAGTCGTACGCATTCGAAAGATTGATACATGGTATATCAAAAATTTTTTCATCATCCGAAAAAGTCAGAACTCGATCAACGTAGTGTTTTAAATATGGTGTCCAGAGATGTTCTTTGGCTTGAATGTCCCATTTTACAATTCCTTTAAATTCGTTCATATAAGGATATGTTGGAATTTCTAATAAGACAATAATCGATGGATTCATTGTCTTGATTTTCTTTAATAAATCGATAACACTTTTATCAAAAACCGCACTTTTTCTAATGTAAACAAAGTCGTACTCTTGCCAATTTATTTTCTCTTTTAAAAAAAACTGTCTTGAAAAAAAAGGAACTAGGTTTATAAACAGATGACCTATATTCCTTTTTGGGTTTATTAAGGGTTTCATGGAAAAACCATTTTTTTCAAACTCTTCAATTTGTCGATTGATCTTCTTTTGAATTCCACCAGCATGGGTCAAGTCTTGGGAAAAATAAATGCCCTTCATTTTTCTCCTTCTTTCATTTCTCTAATTTCTTTTTTCAAAAAAGATAACTCTTGTGTTAATGTTTTGACTTGTCTTTGCGTATTTATCAATGCAATACTAGTTGTTAAAGTGATAAACAATAAAAAGGCTGTTAAACTATATAATGCTAAAGAAGTGAGTGTAGTGATCCCTAGAAAGTGGGCGATCGTCGTCCCTACTTTGGGAAATAATGCACCGATCAACATTATTATTCCCAGTAAAAGCCATTTGTTCATTTGACGTACTTCTGCATGATCTTTACGAATCAAATAAACAGTTAAGACAAAAAAAGCAAATGCTAAAAAAATAGCAATAATTTGTAATTGAACCGGCATTAGGATTCCTCCTTTTTAATCAAAGATGCAATCAGAATAGCCAAAGAGACATTAACCATATACGCTGCCGAGTCGAAAAAATGAATACTCGAGCGACCAGTCGTTCTTTCGAACATGTTTACCCCAATCTCTTTCACCCGGATGTTTTTGGCTACTAAATGCATGTAGCTTTCAGGTTCCGGATACTGGCTCGGATATCGATGGGCAAATTGTCTGATTACTTGCCGGTTTCCTGCTCTGAAACCACTCGTTACATCTTTGACGCGCATTTTTGTCAGAAGGTAAATAAGTCCTGAAAGAAGCTTGATTCCTAATTGTCTTGCACCAGTAGATTTAAACGTCGACGTGCTGTCTTCTACAAATCTGGATCCGACGGTAAAATCAGCCTGATTATTGATAATCGGTTCAACCAACTGACTTAAACTTTCAATATCGTGCTGTCCATCGCCATCATATTGAATCGCGATATCATAATCGTGTTCTAATGCATACAGATATCCCGTCTGCACAGCTCCTCCAATACCTAAATTGTTCACCAACTCGACATGATGAATATTGTTTTCCAATAATACCGCTTCCTCATTGTCTGTAGACCCATCATTGATAACAAGATAATCTAAATTATATGGTGTTTTTTTTCTATACTCGAGTACCTTGTCGATTACTTGGACAATACCTTCTGCTTCATTATATGCTGGAATAATCAGTAAAATTCTTGGATTCACGATTTACACCCTAACTTTTCTTATAATTGATTGCTTTTTTGATTTTTCACGTAAAATTTCATGAGAAAAGAAGCAATAGTTTTCCCCCAATAACGTTTGTACATTTCCAATTCTTCTGCTTCTCTCGTTTTATCCAGGGTTGTTGCAGTTGTTTCAGATTCTTCGTGAATTCTATGATACATTGCATTTTTTGAGATGTAACAAATGTTTTCCGGTCGCTTCATGATTCGTTCCCATGCATCCCAATCTACTGCCATTCGCATCTGTTCATTAAATTTGAAGTCATTGAGCACCCGCAAATTATATGAAACAGCTGGACAACAAATAAAGTTCCCAAACGCATATATGCGCCTTTGATACCACTTTGATTGTAATAACCCCATTGTTTTTAAACCGAACGTTTTAATTTTAAGATTTATTGATCTTTTTCTGATTTGACTTTCTTGATCGATTTCCTTATAATCCGTAAACACAATACTTGTTTGATTATTATTTTCGAACGCATCAATGACGCTTTCACCATACTCTTTTAAATAGATGTCGTCTTGATGAACGATCGTCGCATATGGCGTATCAACAAAAGACAATGCATTGTTCCAATCTCGTCCGATACTTCCGCCTGAACTAGTAAACATAGGTATCTCATAAGAGTTGGCAATCTCTGTTATATAAGTATTTGGTGTACTTGTGTACAAAATCAGCTTGGACTTTCCTTTTTTCAGACTCGTCTGATTTAAACAAGAAAGTATACATTCTTCTAAAAAAGAAGACTCTTTATAAGCGCAAATAACAAATGTATGCATGAATATCCCTTTCCATGAATTGTTAAGAGTTTTAAATATCCAATTCTAAAAAATTATACTCGACTTTTTAGTAATTCTCAACAAAAATTAAAATCCCGAAAAAAACTTAAAGAAGACAAACTCTCATTATTTGGCAAAAAATGAAAAAAAATAAGGATTCCACGCCTTTTTTTAAGTTTTTCTTTTGGAGACTTGTCATTATTCTAGTATACTATATATAATATGTATTTGGAGGTACAGGATGCTTTTTTCCATCTTACTTTTTATTCTCATACTCTTTTTAACAGCAAATAGAAGCTTTTATCGCCGAATTTCGCTTTCTCTATTTTGTGCCGTTTCTCATCTTTCATTCACGGCATTTATTGCACGATCACTCGGCTTAACTGAATTAAGAAAAAATCTCTTATCTTTTAGTTTCCTTTCAACCAAGTCCGCAGTCACTGGTGTAAGTATCCTTGTTTTTCTTTTTCTCTTATCAACGGTCCTGATTATCAAAAAAACAGGTCTGATTGACAGAATATTTCAATCCTTGAACTGGCGTCTTCAACTTTCTTTTTTTATTTTTTCATTACTAGTATTCATTGGAGCACTTGCTGGAAACAGTGCCGTTTGGACGAAAAATTTTTTTGGTAATGTAGGCATTAGTGAAATTCTATACACTTTGTCTCAACCCTTGACAGGAACAGATGCGGGTCAAATTTATACGTTCATTTTGGGTCCTTTATTAAATTCTATTATTCTCACACTTAGTTTTCTAGTAATCCTATACTTGCTACTCTATGCTCTATCTTACAAAAAGTTTCAGCAAATTAAGTTAACCAAAAAGACGAGTTTCTTTTTTGCCTTCATTAGTGTAAGCCTCACTATATATGGTTTTTTCTTTGGTATACAAACATTGGGCTATGCAGAACTAAAAGCATATTTTTTTGAGAAATCAACGATTTACGAAGATTTTTATGTGGACCCGAATGATGTTGCGCTTACCTTTCCAGAACAAAAAAGAAACCTTATCTATATTTACGTCGAATCATTAGAATCAACGTACTTATCCATTGACCTTGGAGGAATGCAAGAAGTCAATCTATTACCAAATCTCACAGAATCAGCTTATGCAGATGGACTAAATTTTTCGCACCAAAGTACTTTCGGCGGTGCTCGTCAAGTTCCTGGTGTTGGTTTTACCGTAGGAGGAATGGTTGCCCAAAGTTCTGGGGTTCCTCTGAGAGTCTCTGGTGGCTATAACGAAAATGAATATGGCAATACTTCATCTTTTATGCCTGGTGTCACCACAATCGGTACCATTTTAGATCAAGAAGGATACAATCAAACACTGTTAATCGGTTCCGATGCAAGCTTTGGCGGCAGAGATAAATTTTACTCTCAACATGGAAATTACCAAATAAAAGATTATCAATATGCCATCGATAATCAATGGATACCGTCTGACTATAAAGTCTGGTGGGGATATGAGGATGAGAAACTTTTTGAGTTTGCTAAAAACATACTTATAGAAGATTCTCAGTCAGAAGAGCCCTTTAATTTAACGCTTCTAACAGCTGATATGCACTTCCCAGATGGTTTGATGACCGAAAATACACCTAAACTTTTTGAACAGCAATATAGTAATGTCATCCACTATTCAGATTATATGTTAGGTAATTTTATACGATGGGTTCAGCAACAGTCTTTTTATGATAATACTACTATCGTAATTGCCGGTGACCACCTAAGCATGGATCCCTCTTTTTTTAATGGTATCCCTGAAGACTATGAGCGAACTGTCTTCAATCTCTTTATTAACTCACCGGTAACAACCTTGAATAATACCAATCGTTCTTTCAGTACATTGGATTTGTTTCCGACCACTTTATCTGCATTAGGTGTTTCCATTGAGGGAAATCGATTAGGCTTAGGAACAAATCTATTTTCAGAAGAAATGACTCTAATGGAAAAATTAGGGTTTGATGAATTCTCTAATGAACTTAGTAAGACATCGAGCTTTTATAATCAGCAGATTATGCAAGGATCAGACCTTGAAGTTAAATAATAAATTGCTAAATCACACCAATTGCTACGATAAATTTTTACTATATAATTGAATATACTAACCAGTCTTTTAGTAGTGTCAGTAAAAACTCAATTATTTTTTACTGACACTATTTGATATGGTCGAGGAAACAACTCTACAATAAAGATATCGTAAAATCTGATCATTTTGTTTATGATAGCATTAAATCTCTGACATATTCACCTATCAAGCAATTTTTATTGCTAATAGAATTAAACAGCTTTTTTAAAGCCTTGTTTGTATTTTTTGCTTTAATACTCGATCCCTACTATTTCTAAGAGTATGCGGTCCGTGAAATAGTAAACTTTTAACTGAAAAAGTAAAAAAGACAAGGTTGCCTTTGTTGCCGGCCTTGTCTTTTTACTTAGAATCATTTGAACTTTATTTAAAGCTTTTCCTTATTTTATACTTAACTCTTTCCAGGAAACTTCTCGTTTGATACTCAAATTGCGCCAGTTTGCTCTTTTTTTCATTTAAGGTCAATAAAGATTTTATATGGCGAATCGCTTTTGGCGAAGCAGTTACGGAATCGATCGCTTCGATTAAGTCTTGATAAACATAATAAATTTGGTACTTCTCTTTTGCTTCAACGGAGAAATTGACTGTTTCGCTTTTGAAGTCATCGAAGTTATCTAATCGAACGCGGATCATTTCTACTAATTTATCTATATCACCTAATGGATAGACACAACCGTGATTAAAAAAATCATATGCTGACATGTGCCCTGGATTATTGGATATAATAACTGGTACACCGTTTAAAAGAGCCTCAACATAAACTAAACCGAATGTTTCCATTGCTGAAGAAAAAACGCATATATCTTTCGATGTCACATGCTCCCATGGATTGTCTACATTTCCTAGAAAAGTTATATTTTTTAAACGATTTTTTTTGATATAATCGAGACATTTTTCTTTATACTCATCATCCCATGCACCAATAAAAACCAACTCAATATCGTACCTGTTCAACTGATGATATGCTTTAATTAATTCTAATTGATTTTTTCTTGGGTTGATACGTCCTACTGAAACGATTCTTTGAACATCTCCCTTTTTAAGGGAAACTTGTTCTAACTCTGTGTAGGGAGCGAATGATTTAATTTTTTTCCTTGTAAACAGCTCTTGCAAATTATTGCTCAACTCGCCTCTAACAGCAAAAATCTCATCAGAAAATTCTTCTATAAACTCAATTTTATCCTTGTAGTAAGCAAATTCGCCGGAAGGAAATTCATGAATTAACCAGATATGAGAAACGTCTTGAACAGCCGCCGCCATCGCACCTTGGAACATGTTTGCTGTATTTGTGATTACCAACTCAATATCAAACTCGTCTATCTTTTTTGCAATGAGATCGATAGTATTTCTAAAAGATGCCGCTCGTTGTTCTTCACTTCCAAATAACATTCCTGGTGCATCCTCCCACCACCACCGTTGATTTGAAACTAAAAAACATTTGATCCCATTACTTTCAAAAATTCGCGAGTAGTCATTTACTTCGACGTCTCCACTAACCGGTGCAATATTTACTACTTCATATCCTTGCTCAACTAGATATTTCATTAAATTAAATATTGAAATTTCTGCCCCGTTGTCCATTGTGCCAGTTGGTGAAAGGAATAATATTTTTTTCATTAAAATCTCCTTTTCTTATTCTTATAAATAGCCATACAGTGCGACACAAGAATTAAAAAATGTAATGACATAGATTGTTTTAACGCAAAAGCTAGTAATTTTATTTGAATCCAAATGACTCATTACCTTTTCACTTTCAAAGCCTACTTTATTAAGAATAGGCCCTAGAAATAACGGCAGGAATGCGAGTAAATAAAAATGATACCTACCTTGTACACCTGGGACTCTTAAATCACCAATTGCAAATACTCGTGGATCACCTGTTATTGCCAAGATTGTTCCTGAAATAATCACAAAAAAAGTAGCCAAAGTAAGCACACGTGTCTTCTTAGGGATAGTGATTTTAATAAGCATAGCAGAAAGAGTAATCATCAAAGTATAGTTTATCAAATTGATGAACCCCGCGGCTTCACTAGCCATAAAGTATGGCATTGGATTCTTCAGAAAATAACCGATAGAAGCAATTACATCCGAATATGATCGTAAAAACAAAGTAATTGTGTATCCAATATTACTGATTAAATACGAAAGAACATCTTCATTTTCATCCACTGCGACAGTATTAGCTGCAGGAACATCCTCGAATATATGGAAAATCGCACCGTTCATCAACCATAAAAAGCCTAATGAAAAACATAGAAGTACTGCAAAAACCGTAATTTTTTTTGTTTTCCTCGTATCAAAATATTTTGTAGGCACAAATAAAGGCAGTGCAGCCAACAGAATCACTGGTGCCTTACAAAAAACCAGCCCAAGGCAAGTAAGCATATAAAGTATGATTTTTCGAAAATTAACTTCGCGTTCACCAACAAAAAAATTGGTGAATTGAGCCAATATCAATAGTACTAGACCATAATAAAGATTATCGTAGGTAAAACCAGATGAGATCCATACGGCAAATGGGGTCGTAGCTGCAACGAAAAGCGCTAATTTATAAACTTTGCTTACCTTTATAGCCCAAAAAGCCAACAATGCATAAAACAGAACATTAAAAATTCTCCCTAAATAATAGTGAACAGATACTCTTTGCGAGAATAATCGTCCAATGGATATGCCTATAGCACTTGGTATATAAGCGGGATTATTAAACCCGCTTTTTTCAAGCCAGTCTTCATTATAGGTAGAGGGAATAGATTCAATTTCAAGGAATTCTTTGTGGTAAAGATTAGTATTCAGTTCATTTCCATACTCGGGTTTACTAGGTAATTTGGTAATAGCTAAGAAATCTGGGGATATGGCAAGAAAATTTCTTTCATCTGTTTGATTTCTGACTTTTCCATCTGCTACTTCTAATGCGTGGTAATAATGCGTATTCTCGTCATAGTTTTGTCGAATTGGTAGAATCAGTGCATTTAATGTACCAGCAATAAAGATTAAGACAAACGCATTTCTGGCGATTTTCGTTTCATCACTTATTCTTGAAACTATCAGTAAGAGTATAGCAGCCGCTAAGGCCAAAACAATATACAGTTTAGGCCAAGTTAATTCTATATATTGTAAGAAAAACTGAGCAGTCAAAAGAATGAATAGAAAAAGAATAAGCAGCTTGTAATTCTTTTTTAGTTCAATTAGATTGTTTTTAATAAGTAGCATTAATGGATACTCCTTAAAAAAGCACTTAGTTCATCTTCATGCTCTGATGTTGTACAATTTTCAATTACGTAATTATAAGCATTCTCACCGATAGTTTCTCTAAAAGTCTTATCGTTTATCACTTTTTCTAATTGGTTGAACCACTCATTATCTTTGACGAGTATGCCGTTTCTGTTGTGCGTTACCATCTCTTTAAAAGCGCCAATTTCACTTGCTAATGTAGGTATTTTCACTAAAGCAGCCTCCATCCATTTGATTTCAGACTTTGCCTCATTAAAAATCGAATGTACCAGCGGTGCTAAATTAATGTCCACTTGGCAAATCAGTTTCGGCAATTCTTTCCAATCAACAAATGGATGAATGACCAGTTGCGATTCTACCCTTTCCATTTCTTTCGGGACATCTAAATGCCCAACTAAATGCAATTCCACTTGCGGAAAAGTTTCTAAGATTTCTAGAATAGCAGGCTTAATCAATTCGAAATTCTCATTATGGGTGATTGATCCCGAAAAGTACCCGATTTTCACCTTTGTACTATCTTCCATCTTATTTTCAACTGCATCATGACTGATCGCCACCAACTCTTGGTTCGCAAGATTTCGATTAAGCAGTACGTTCTGGTGATAATTCAGAAGTTCCTCTTTTAAGACACCTGTGGAAGCTATTGCTCCATCACACATAAGCATCATTTTTTTGTAACTGATAACGCCACTATCGTAATTGTTTTTTTCAACTTTTGTAAGATTTTGGACGTACGTCAACTGATCCGTGTACTTGGTATCGATCACTAAATCATCAATATCATACAACACAGGTTTATGGTACTTTCTTGCTAAACGAATCAGTTCTGCTAATCGCTCATCATATGGTGCACGGTAAATAATGATATGACTTGCGTGTTCAGCTAATCCCATCTGAAATGTAGAAAGATTAACATGCCAGACATCAAAGCCTAGGTTTTTTAACTGTTCAATCTTATTTTGTACACGGTATTTTGTTAACTGCGGAATTGCATTTTCGACACCATCTATTATGAGAATATGTTCTTTGTGCTTTTTATTTTTGATATCCTCCATGATTTGATTGATCACAGCACCTGGATACTCCGTTTCATTTCTAATATATTCAATTAATTCAGGAACTTCTGTTTTCCTCTGAAGTCCTTGCCAAGCAAATTTCTCGTCTGTATCGTTTGCAAAAGCTGTGTATTTAACGATAGGTACACCCTCTCGAACCATTTGAAGGGGATGGATATACATTGGACTATCCGTATTCTTTTCGGTTAAAGCCCCGTGTTTAAAGCCCAAATCGCTGAAATGTTTTGTAAAAACCGTTTCATGCTTTCCGATTGCTTTTTCTCTTGAGTTTGTATCTCCAAGATTTTTCCAATAGTCATAAAATGATGGATCGTGGAACATTGATTTCTCAATTACTAAAAAATAGGACTGTAAATGAATAGGGATATATCCATACTTGTTATACTTGGTAAAATCAGGTTGTTCTTCTCCATAAGAAATTCCCCAGAAATCAAGTTTTTTAGCTGCCATTTTATTAAATGCTTCTGTTAAATCTGAGACTGGACCAACATTCGTATCATTCACCAATAACAATTCATCATACTTACTTAATTCCTTTTCGCCAAGAAAATTGATACCGTGTTTAAAGGCTGCCGTATCATATCCATCATTAGATCTAAGAACGACCTCCCCAAACTTACGAAGCTTTTCTAAGTCAGACTCCGGTAATTTACCATTCACTACGATTAATACTTTTTCTGAAAAATCTGCTAAAGAGGAAAGAAAAATGAGTTTATACTCTTGCAGCTGGGATTGGCTTTCATAGATAACATATACCAATACTCTTTTTGGATTTTGATAAACATTTTTTTTGCGTGTTGCTTTTCGTTTGCTAGATAAAACTAAAAATTGCAAATTAGGGATTTTTCTGAGTTTAACCAATAACTTTTGTTTTGCTTTATCAACAAGTACTAATCCTTTACTAGGATTTCTTAAAAATCTTAGTCCATAACTAAAAGGCTTCACAATAAGTTTACCAACCCTGTATGACTTAGATGACATCAACGCTTGTTTATCGTTTTCCAGCAACTGAATTAATTGCGCCATAGATAAATTCTGATTTTGCAAGTCATTTTTTTCAAGATTTTCTTCACGTAATCGCTGATCTATCGCCTGTTTTTCATTGTTTAAGTCTTCCACAGATACTTTTAATTCATTAACTTCTGCAAGCAATAATTCATTATCTTTGTTTTGTTGTTTTATATAATTAGTCAAATCTGCAAGATGATTGATTAAATCTTCGTTTCGGTCTTCCAGTTGCATGATATTATTCTTAATTGCTGAAAGAACCAGTTGTGGATATTGTTCCTGATGCTTGCTCAGGAGATAAAGATAAATCTCATAATAAAATTTTTCGGTCCCATGCTGCCCTTTCCTTGATATTGATTCTTGTAGCACTCGATAATTTAATTTTGTGGAAGAACATTTAACAGCTTTCGCATGGTTGGTAAGAATCAGTCGCATAAAAAAGTCATAGTCGACTAATTTTTTTCTGTTTAACGCTAAATCATATGTTAGCTGACCAACAATTTCTTTTCTTATCAACGAGCAATTATCAATAAAGTTACTAGAAAGAAACTCTTCCAATTGGAATGGTTTGGCTTCCATAAACAGCTCACCTGTTTCAACATTTACAAGATCAGTATATACAATATCTGCTTCTTCTTTTTCGGCAGTTTCAACTAGCTTTTCAATATATTGATTATCTAGATAATTATCACTGTCGACAAATAATAGGTATTTTCCGACAGCTCGCTCGAGTCCTTTATTTCGTGTCACACAAACGCCTCGGTTTTCTTGAACCAAATACTCATGTTTTAGCGAAACATGTGATAAATAATCTCTAATAATCTGATCTGAATTATCTGTCGATCCATCATTGATAATCACTAATTCTAAATGTTTATAGGTTTGGGAAGATACACTTTCCAGACACTGACCAACATATTTTTCATGATTATAACAAGTTATAATCACGGAAACTAATGGTTCCAATACGACTCACCTTTTTCTATAAGTAGATTTTTCTGATCACTTAAGCTTCTGCCAGCTTCCATTGCTTGTCAAAATACCGCTTGAGGCGATCCGCTCGCTTTTTGATCGATTTTTTCTTGGGGAAACGATTATTACGGGTGAATTTTCTTGATCTGAAAAAGCAAATGGTTCGTCCGCGGCGTTTCGAATTGATACGCCTAACCTTAATTTGCATTCATTGATATGATTTAACTCGCAAGCATATTTAAAAGTCTTTTTACCGATACCTTTTGTCATTTCATCATATGAATTGTCGTTGTACATCCAAATGTTGCGATCGATATCTGTCATTGAAAAAGCAATATACGTCTCCATATCTTTTAACACTTCATAAGAAATCAAAAACTCTACTCGTCGATTCTCATCGGTAAGCATTTCATCAGATAATAAATCTACTGTAAAGTTTCGTATTGTTTCCTCTTCTTTACTTTTTGTTTCAACTTCTTGTGGTTCTTCTAAAACCTCTTCCTTTTCAATAACGGTGGAGGCCCCCGTCTGTGTAACATTGTCTAAAGAATATTGATTTGCTACATCATCTGGGGTTCCGATGATTTTTACTTCCCCTTTATCGATCATCAGTGCTTTATTACAGTATTTACGAACAGATTCCATTGAGTGAGTCACGAGTATAATGGTCTTGTTCTCATCTTTGGCCTTCATGAAATAGTCATTGCATTTTCTTTGGAACGCTTCATCCCCGACAGCCAATACTTCATCTAAAACTAAAATATCGCTTTTCGCTTGAATCGCTACAGAAAACGCAAGCCGAACCTGCATGCCGCTTGAATAATTCTTTAATTTTTGATTCATAAATTCAGTTAATTCCGCAAACTCAACGATATCGGAATACATTCCATCCACTTCTTTTTCGGAAAAACCAAGCATAGCGCCATTCAAATAGACATTCTCTCTCCCAGTTAATTCTGGATTGAATCCAACGCCTAACTCGATGAAAGAAACCAATTTTCCGTTCACTTCTACAGACCCTTTTTCAGGTGTATAAATTTGGGAGATAATTTTTAATAAGGTTGATTTTCCACTCCCATTTCTTCCGACAATTCCAAAGAAATCTCCTTTATTCACTTCAAACGAAATATCTCTTAGGACTTTTTGCTCATTGTATCCTTTGATTCCTTTAAAATAATTAACGATCGTTCTTTTTAAGCTCGTTGTACTTTCTGTAGGAAGACGAAACGATTTTCCTATATGATCAACTTTCACTGCTATTTCATTATTCATATTAAATAATCTCCGCAAATTTTTTCGAATTTTTATTAAAAATCATGTAGCCGGCAACTAATACGATCCATGGCAAAACATATGGAATTGCGACGATCCAATTCGTATTTATTAATTGCCATACCGTAATATTGCTTGTACTTGTTAAGATATGCCGCATATCTTGAATAATTTGAGCCATTGGATTCATCATCAAAAGTTTGGCAATGTTCACGTCCATATTCATTACAAGTGTCAATGGGTAAATTAACGGTGTAAGGTAAAAACCCGCTTGAAGGACAACCTCCCAGATCGGTCCAATGTCTCGAAACCTAACATAGATTGTTGCCAAAATAAAAGACACGCCCAATGAAAAGGCATAGAGTTCAATCAGAAGCAGCGGTGCTAAAAAAGCATAGATTGAAATATCCGCTCCATTGATCATCGCAAATAAAAGAACGATCACAAGGCTGATTACTAGATTGATTAAGGCGTTGATCGATACAGCAATAACAATGATATGTGTAGGAAAGCTTAGTTTTCTAAGCAGATCGCCTCGTGTGACGATTGATGACATACCTAAATTTGTCGTTTCGCTAAAAAAGCTCCATAGAACGGTTCCCAAAAGTAACGCCACTTCAAAGTGAGGAACATCTTGTCCAAATTTAAGAAAACGTACAAAGACCACATACATGACAGTAAACAGCATCAAGGGCTTCAAAACAGACCAAACATAGCCCATAATACTTCCTTGATATCTTAGTTTAAAATCGGTTTTTACTAATTCTTTCAATAAAATTCTATTTTTACGCTCGAACATCATTTTCTCCTTTAAGGTTCCACTAATCTTTTTTACGGTAAAACTTTTTAAAGCTATCCTTAAAAAGTATACTCGACATTCCCCTCTTTCTCAACCTCTACCAGATCATTTCAAAAATTGAGAAAAAAAATTAATGTTTCATTGACAGATTAAACGAAAAAAAGAAAGCCGCATTCAACGAACGAAATTTGGCCTCCTTTTTCTCAAAGTTTTTAGTCTCTTTCAAACAAATCTCTTGTGTATACTTTGTCTTCTACGTCATGCAGTACATCTTCCATACGATTTGCTACAATAACATCAGAGATCTTTTTAAACGTCTCAAAGTCATCAATCACTTCAGAGTTATAGAAGGATTTCTCTTTTAAAGAAGGCTCGTATACTACTACGTTGATTCCATGGGATTTGATCCGCTTCATAATTCCTTGAATTGAAGAATAGCGGAAATTATCAGAATGAGCTTTCATAGTCAATCGATAGATGCCCACAACTTTCGGTTGTCGATCAAGGATCTGCTCCGCGATGAAATCTTTGCGGGTCGTATTTGCTTCGACGATCGCTTGAATGATATTATTCGGAACCTTATCATAGTTAGCTAGGAGCTGCTTGGTATCTTTGGGCAGACAGTAGCCACCGTATCCAAAAGACGGATTGTTGTAGTGGGAGCCGATTCTAGGATCCAGCCCGACGCCTTCAATGATTTGTCGTGAATCAAGTCCCCTCACTTCCGCATAGGTATCTAATTCGTTGAAATATGCCACGCGCAGCGCCAGATACGTGTTAGAAAACAGTTTTATTGCTTCAGCTTCAGTCGGATTTGTTAAAAGCACGGGAATTTCATTTTCCCATGCATTTCGCTTGAACATCTCGGCGATCTCTTTCGCTCGCTCACTGCATTCTCCAACAACAATTCTCGAAGGATGCAAATTGTCGTATAAAGCTTTTCCCTCACGCAAAAATTCAGGTGAAAATAAAATGTTCTCTGTGTTAAAACGTGCTTTGAGATCTAATGTATACCCTACAGGAACTGTTGATTTAATAATAAACACAGCATCTGGACGCAATTCTAGCGCTTTTTCGATCACCGATTCTACAGTCGACGTATCAAAATAGTTTTTATGCTCATCGTAATCTGTAGGCGTCGCAATAATTAATACATCCCCAAAGTCAACAGCTTCATCAAAAGCTTTGGTGAAACGAACGGATAAGTCTGTCCGCTCCAAAAACTGGTGAATTTCTTTGTCTTCAAGAGGTGAGATGTTCTTTTGCAATTGATCGATTTTTTCATCCACAATATCATAAGCAAGCACTTCTTCTTTTTGCGCCAATAACAAAGCGTTTGCTAATCCTACATATCCTAAACCAAAAACGGAAACTTTCATCATGATCCCTCTTTTTCTAGTTTTCTTCTTTCTCTAAAGATGCAGTCATATCAGCCAGTGCTTCTTCCCAAGTAGGAATAACAAAACCGGTATTCTTTGCTTTTGTAAGATCCAACACCGAGTATTGTGGTCGTTTTGCTTTTTGCGGATATTCTGCTGAAGTCACAGGTGCAACCTCAACATCCGTTTCTTTCAGAATTTCTTTGGCAAATTCGTACCATGAACAGCTATTGTCATTTGATAGATGGTAGATCCCATAGTCTGCATTGTTTTCGATAATATAGACCATAAATTCAGCTAATGTTCGGGTCCATGTTGGACGGCCATATTGATCATCAACGACGGTTAAGCGCGGGTGCGTTTGCGCTAAACGTTTCATTGTATATACAAAATTATGTCCATATTTACCAAAAACCCATGAAGTTCGGATAATGAAGTATTCATCTAAAAGGTCTTTCACTGCTTGTTCACCCAGCAATTTTGTACGTCCGTATTCATTTTGAGGATTCGGCGTATCTGTTTCTTTGTAGACCCCCTCTTTTTTCGTTCCATCGAACACATAATCAGTACTGATGTAAACAAACTTTGCTCCTACCGCTTTCGCCGCTTTCGCCACGTTTTCCGTCCCGTTGACATTGATTTTCTCATCAAGTTCCTTGCCTTCATCTTCCGCCTTATCTACTGCTGTGTATGCAGCACAATGATAAATAACGGTCGGTTTTAATTCTTGAATAAACGCAAGAGTTGCTTTTTCGTCCGTAATATCCATTTCCTGGGCATCCGTTGAGACATAGTTTAATCCTTTTTCATCTAATAGATGTCGCAGCTCCGTGCCCAGCTGCCCATTTCCGCCTGTCAGTAAAATCATATTTCTCATCCCTTCAAAAAAAGCAGGTTTCCCTGCTTTTATTTATTGTCCATTCGCAGCATAATTATTCTCTACCGCTTCTTTTTCTGTCTTCCACCATTCTTCGTTGTTGCGATACCACTCAATCGTATCGGCTAAGCCATCTCGGAAATTGGTGAATTCCGGTTGCCAGCCCAATTCTTCTTTCAATTTTGTCGAATCAATTGCATAGCGTAAATCATGACCTGGTCGATCATTTACGTGCTCATACGCGTCCTTGGGCTGATCCATTAATTCTAAAATCAGTTCAATTACTGCTTTATTATCCTCTTCACCATCGGCACCGATGAGATACGTTTCACCCATTTGTCCCTTTGTTAAAATCGTCCACACAGCAGATGAATGATCATTTGTATGAATCCAGTCACGGACATTTTTCCCGTCACCGTACAATTTCGGCTTGATGCCGCTCAAAATATTGGTAATTTGTCGAGGAATAAATTTCTCAATGTGTTGATAAGGTCCATAATTATTAGAACAATTGGAGATCGTCGCTTGGAGACCGAATGAGCGCACCCAAGCTTTTACCAAAAGATCGGAACCAGCTTTTGTTGAAGAGTAAGGACTTGATGGGTTATACGGCGTTTTGTCCGTGAATTTTTCTCCCGCTCCTTCGCCATGTCCCGGAAGATCTTCTCTCAAAGGAAGATCGCCATATACTTCATCGGTTGAAACATGATGGTATCTTACATTGTACTTTCGGCATGCTTCTATCAGCGTATACGTTCCAATAATGTTGGTTTGAACAAACGGAAAAGGATCTTTCAACGAGTTGTCATTATGAGATTCTGCAGCATAATGAACGACAGCGTCTGTATCCTGAACCAATCTATCTACCAGCTCCTGATCAGCAATGTCGCCGACAACTAATTCAAAGCGATCCTTTGGAAGACCATTAAGATTGTTTTTATTTCCCGCATAGGTCAGCTTATCTAAAACTGTTACAAAAACATCAGGCTGATTATTGATCACATAATGAACAAAGTTAGAGCCGATAAATCCTGCTCCACCAGTTACAATAATTTTTTTCATCACTTTCACTCCTTATACTTCACCATAGATAAATGTATTTTCTATTTCAAATTCTTTCAGTGTTGGATGTTTTTTATCTTTTTCTGATAGAATCGCTTTTTTCACATCTATAGGCCAAGTAATTGCCAAATCGGGATCATCAAATGCAATGCCGCCATCAGCTTCAGCATTATAATAGTTGTCACACTTATACAAGAAGTTCACATTTGGAGTCAGTGTCATAAACCCGTGAGCATATCCGCGAGGTACTAATAACTGACGATGGTTGTGTTCGGTTAACAAGTACCCTTCCCACTCTCCATAGGTCGGGCTGCCTTTACGAATATCTACGATAACATCAAGTACCGCACCAGTCACCACACGAATCAATTTTGTCTGTGCTGCTTCACCTTTTTGAAAATGCAGGCCTCTTAACACACCTGCTTCAGCAGATAATGAGTGGTTATCTTGAACAAAATCAAAGTCAATTCCTTGTGCTGAAAATTTTTCTTTTGAATAGCTTTCAGTAAAAAAACCTCGATGATCGCCATAAACGTCCATCTCTATTAGTTTTACATCTGTCAATTTTGTTTCTATAACTTTCATCAAAGCGTCTCCTCTTTATTCAGCAGCTAGTCGTAATAAATATTGACCATACTGATTTTTTTTCAATGGCTCAGCTAAAGCAACTAACTGCTCTCTTGTGATATAGCCCATTCGGAATGATATTTCTTCCAAACACGCAACTTTCAAGTTTTGCCGTTTTTCAATCGTTTCAATAAAAGTAGATGCCTCAAGCAATGTTTCATGTGTTCCTGTATCAAGCCAAGCGAAACCTCTTCCCATGACTTCAACAGAAAGTTTATTTTTATCTAGATAAACTTTATTGATATCGGTAATTTCTAATTCTCCACGCGCAGACGGTTTGATATTCTTGGCGATTTCGACTACTTCGTTATCATAAAAATACAGACCTGTTACAGCATAATTTGATTTCGGCTTCTCAGGTTTTTCTTCAATAGACAAGGCGTGCATATCGTCATCAAACTCCACTACACCAAATCGTTCAGGATCATTTACATGATAGCCAAAAACGGTTGCACCTGATTCTTTTGCAGCAGCTCGTTGAAGCATTTTTGATAGACCGCCCCCATAATAAATATTGTCTCCTAGGACTAAACAAACACTATCAGTGCCGATAAACTCTTCCCCAATAATGAATGCTTGAGCGAGGCCGTCAGGACTTGGCTGTACTGCATAGTCAATTTGCAGTCCTAAGTCTTTGCCATCGCCAAATAACTCTTGAAAGCGAGGAGTATCTTGAGGAGTGGAAATAATTAAAATTTCTTTGATCCCCGCCAACATCAAAGTAGACATTGGGTAAAAAATCATTGGTTTGTCATAAATAGGCATCAATTGTTTAGAAGTTGCTTTTGTTAATGGATAAAGGCGTGTTCCTGAACCGCCTGCTAAAATAATCCCTTTCATTCATTACGCTCCTTAATTAATTTACTTGTATTTCTCACCACAGCATTATCTCATTTCTAGAAAGCTTTGTCATTCAATTCAAAGTTTTGAAATGAAAATGTAACTTTTATTTATCAAATACCTTTCTCATGATCAGGCTTCTGATTAAACCCCAGCGCCACACGAATTGCTGGGCAAATGAAGCGGATGTTTTGATTTCACTGGCATTTTTTTCATGTCTGCGATACAACGTTAACTGCTTATCGATAAGCTCGATACGGTTGCCTGCCATTGCACCGATCCACATATCATGCATTGGAATTGCTTGCGGAAACGGAAGAATAGATGGCTTCAACTCTCTTCGAAAAGCCATGCCTGCTCCGATGTATTTATTTTTAAGCAAATTTCGTAAAAATCCGACTTTCACATTCCGATAGGCAAAATAGGAGGGTTCAATCAGTTCAAGCTGTTCATCGACAATTCTCAAATCAGAAATGACTACCTGTGTCTCTTTTTTTTCATTAAATTTTGCTTTTGTATCAGCAACTTTATCGGGAAGCCACACATCGTCTTGGTCGGCCAAAAAAATCAGATCGCCTGAAGCCTGGTTAATTGCGTGTTCAAAATTTTTGATAATGCCTTTTTGCGGTCCTTCCAAAAGTTTGATTCGGGGATCTGCGCGATAAGAATCGAGGATACTTCTTGTCTTGTCAGTAGAGAAGTCATCCGAAATTATCAGCTCATCATCAGGTGCAAGTTGAATTAGAATGCTGTCCAGCTGTTCTTGAAGATACTTTTCTCCGTTATAAGTAGCTACACATACTGATATCATAAATGATCCTTCCTAAATGACAAGTATTCTTTCCATGTTCTTCGACTGAATCGGCACATTTTGGGTGAAAGTGCTTGTTTTATTGTTCGAAAAAAAAGCTGTTTTTCATGTTCCTTTTTCTTTTCTTTATCGAAATCCCTATAGAATTTCGATTCACTGGTAAGAATCTGCTCATATCTTTCCCTAGTCATCGTTTTATAATGCATGACTGAAAGATCATGATTCAGATTTTGGTTTGCGATCAAAAACCGAAAGCCTTCTTGATGTAAGCGAAGAAAAAGCCAATGATCTAAAAAATCCAGCGGAAAAGCATCATTGAATCCGCCGATTTTTTTTATAGCCGCGAGAGTGACTGCGGTGCCGGAATTGATTGCCATAATCCGCTGTTTTTGCTCACCGATAGCAGGATATGCCAGATTTCGATTGATGTAACGATCAGCTAAGACCGGTGATACCTGTATTGTGCCACTGTAAATCAGCGGCACAACAGCACCTATTTCAGTTCCGATCGTCTCAGCCATAAGAAAGTTTAGGTAGGCTTTTGTCAGCTCCGTATCTTGGTCCAAGAGAAGCAGCAAATCAAAATCGCCGCTAGACGCAGACTTAAACCCTTTATTGTATGCTTTGGAGAGGCCGGGATTGGCTGGATCATGAAAATAGGTCACTAATGGATGCTGAAAAAAAGGCTCATCATGACTTTGTGGACTGTTATCATAAACCAGCAATTGGATTTGCTGGTTCTTCACCGCTTTTTCCAAAAGCGGTGAAGCCGATGCTTCTTGCCAGCTTCTTTCATACATTACGATCGTTACAAATAAACGGTTCATCAAAACAGCCTCCAACCCCATTTATTAAAAAATTTCATCATCGAATGCATAAACACCAAAAAGAGTTTTGCACTTCTATGAGCTCCTTTACCGTATAAGTGCACGACTTTTTCAAAGGGCGTATACAAAATGCGGTACCCCGCTTTTTCATATCTCAAACACAAATCATTGTCTTCAAAATACATAAAGAACTGTTCGTCAAAGCCGCCGATTTCTTTAAAGCGAGCGATTTCTACCAGCATAAAACAACCAGAACCCATTCGGATATAACTGGTTTGATCTTGTGGAAGGTCACGGCACTCATAAGCAGACAGTCTTTTTTTAAATACTTTTTTTACCCAATGAAACGGAATAAATCGCAAGAAATAATCGAATACAGCTAATCGTTTTCTTACTAAATACTGAATAGAGCCATCTTCGTTCAAAACCTGAGGAACTACGACAGCTGCTTCATTCTCTTGAATTCTTTTTAATAATCCTTCAATTGATTCTTTCGTGACAAGAATATCAGGATTGCAAATAAATCCGTATTCTTGCGTTGCATTCATTAATAATTGATTGTGTCCATGACCAAATCCAAGATTTTCATTGGCTGAGATGACAGTGACAAATGGATAATCTTGCATTTTAGCAATGTATTCTGCTTTCGAATTATTATCAAATATTTTCACTTCAAAGCGTGGATCCTCTCCTATCTCTTTCTCCAGATGATCCAATGTTTTGAATATATCACGACTATTATGTGTCACAATACTGATGATTATTTTATTCGTTTTTCTATTATCCATAGTGTATTGTCCTTAATGTTATAAAATGAGAGATACTAGTCAATTTGTTATTATATCACATCCCCGCGCGTAAAAAAAGCACACTCGAGCAAGCAAAGCGATTTCTTCTATTCAGTCCCAGCCGCCCTTTGGATTGCTGCTTGCTTCTTTTCTGAAGTAATCCCTCATCATCAAGAGCAGATAAAAACACCAGCCCCGCTAGAGACTTTCTAGCAAGGGATGGTGTGATGAGTGAATCATTTACGCTTTCGCACAAAATTTGTTTAATTACGGATAAATCCGATTCAACAACCGTGGAAACGGAATGGATTCTCTTACGTGCTCGATTCCTGATAACCAGGTAACGGTCCGTTCTAATCCAAGACCAAAGCCGGTGTGAGGAACTGAGCCGTACTTGCGTAGATCTAAATACCATGAATATTCATTTTCGTCCAAGCCGTGGGCGCGGATTTGTTCTAGCAGGTATTCATGATCGATAGCACGTTCAGAACCGCCTATGATCTCGCCATAGCCTTCTGGTGCGATCATATCGGCACAGATCACGACATCTTCTCTCGTTGGATGTGGCTTCATATAGAAAGGTTTGATGGCTTTTGGATAGTTTAAGATAAAGACGGGCTGATCGAATGAATTGGCAATAAAGGTCTCATGTGGTGAGCCAAAGTCATCGCCCCATTGAATATCATCAAAGCCGTTCTTTTGTAATAATGCCACTGCATCATCGTAAGAGATTCGTGGGAATGGTAATTTGGTGTATTTTTTCAAGACTTCACGGTCACGGCCTAAGACGTCTAATGCATAGTCACAGTTATCGAGCACATTTTGCACTAAGAATGCCACGTACTGCTCTTGGACTTCCAAGCTTTCTTCTTGGTGCATAAAGGCCATTTCTGGTTCAATCATCCAAAATTCAATCAAGTGACGACGTGTCTTTGATTTTTCGGCACGGAAAGTTGGTCCAAAAGAAAAGACTTTGCCAAACGCCATAGCGGCAGCTTCCATGTACAATTGACCAGACTGAGACAAATATGCTTTTTGATCGAAATAGTTGGTTTCGAATAAATCAGTCGTTCCTTCTGGTGCTGATCCGGTTAGGATCGGTGGATCGATTTTGATGAAGCCATTCTTGTTGAAAAATTCATACGTTGCCCGAATGATTTCGTTTCGGATTTGCATGATGGCGTGTTGTTTTGAGGAACGCAACCATAAATGACGATGGTCCATCAAGAAATCTGTTCCGTGTTCTTTTGGTGTGATTGGGTAATCATGGCTTTCCCCAACAACCTCTAAACCAGAGATACCAATTTCATAGCCGAATTTTGAGCGGCTGTCTTCTCTGATTTCCCCAGTGACCAGTACGGCAGTTTCCTGATTTAGATTTTTCGCTAATTGGAAAACTTCTTCCCCTACTTCACTTTTTACAACGATTCCTTGAAAATACGCTGTTCCGTCACGAAGTTGTAAAAAGGCGATCTTGCCGCTAGAACGTTTGTTAGCAACCCATGCTCCGATTTGAACGGTTTCGCCAACGTGTTTTTTTGCATCTAAAATTTGAATAGATTCCACTTGATTCTCTCCTATCTAATTAATAAAGGCACCATAGAGCATTTTAAGCTTTTTGGCGTTTCTTTTCAACAAAATCATGGATTCGTTTGGTAGCTTCCGCTAACGTGTCCCAATCAGTTGCATAGCTGATGCGTAAATAATCTGGTGTACCAAAACCAGCACCAGTCACTACTGCCACGTGGGCTTCCATCAGCAAGGCCTCCACGAAGGCATCAATGGTTTGATAGCCGCACATCGTCATGGCTTCTTTGACATTTGGGAACAAGTAAAACGCGCCTTGGGGTTTCGTCACCTGAAAACCAGGAATAGCGGCAATTAGCGGATATAGTTTGTTCAAGCGCTCTTCGAAGGCCTGACGCATCACTTCGATCGATTCTTGATTCCCAGTCAGTGCCTCAACTGCTGCGTATTGGCTAGCAGCCGGCGGGTTGCTAGTAGCTTGGGAAGCGATATCGATCATCGCTTTGATGATTTTTGCATCGCCGACAGCAAATCCGATCCGCCACCCAGTCATAGAATAGGTTTTAGAAACGCCATTGATCACGATGGTTTGTTTGCGGATCTCTTCTGATAAGCTTGCGATCGATGTAAAGGTATTGCCGTTATAAACCAAACGACCATAGATATCATCGGCAATGATCCAAATATTATTTTCCACTGCCCAGTTGCCGATTGCCGTTAACGCTTCTTTTGAGTAAATCGCCCCTGTAGGGTTGGCAGGCGAGTTTAAAATGATGGCTTTCGTTTTCTCTGTACGAGCAGCCTCTAATTGAGCCACAGAAACTTTAAAATCGGCTTCTTGCTTGGCTTCAACAAACACAGGTGTCCCTTGCGCTAAACGGACTTGTTCCGCATAGCTGACCCAATAAGGCACTGGAATGAGTACTTCATCCTCTTCATCAAGGAGCGCTTGAAACAGCGTATAAAGGGCAAACTTCGCGCCATCTGTCACGATCACTTGGTTTGAATCATAGTCAGCACCATAAAACTCTTTCATATAAGCAAGAATCGCCTGTTTTAACTCAGGAATCCCCGCAGTTGCTGTGTAAAAACTAGCCTTGCCGCTCTCAATCGCTGCGATCGCTGCTTGGCGAATGTTTTTCGGGGTAATAAAGTCGGGTTCACCGACAGTTAGACTTAATACGTCTACACCTTGGTCCGCTAACGCTTTTGCCTTAGCAGATGCCGCTAACGTTGCGGAGGGTTCCAATTTTTCTGCTCTTTTTGAAAGTACCATGTTTATCATCCTTTCTACGATCCAAAATTCATTCTATCATAAGCGTCTTCCTATAGTTCAGTGATCGCTTTGATTTCTTCGCCATCTTTGAAACCAATCAAATAATAGTTCAAACGACCCTCGCCATCTTTCGTCATGACTTCCCAAGTTGGCTGGCCTTCAAAAATACCCAATGCGGCCTTTTGGATTTCCTGACCTTGATGATTGTCGCGAACAAATGCCTTAGCTTGTGCTTCCGTCAGCCCATCCGCTTGATTAAAAACAGAAACCTTCTCACCGCTTTTTGGGATGATCACAACGATCTCATTGTTATTCGTATCCTTTCCAACAATGCTAAAGGAGGTTTCCTCACGGGTAAACCAATAAAATTGTTCGACCTCTGCTAAATCGGTGTATCTTTCTGCTATTTCGATTGCTTCGTTTCTTGCTTGTCGCATTGGACGAGAAGAACGGAGATAGAAAATAGAAGCGAAGAGAATAACGACCAGTAAGACTGTGATCGCACTCAGCAAAATAACCACACGCCGATGTTCTTTGTCTTTTGTTTTCACACTTCGTACTCCAATCTTAAATAAAATCCATTATATCAGATGTTCAACTCATTTTTCAAAATCGGCTGCTGCTTTTTCCTCTTGCGCAAAAAAATGTTGGATGTCTTCGGCGATCTCGGTTGGACTTGCTTCAATCAGAGGTAAGTTTTTGGGTAAGCCTTTGACCATTCGTTTGCCATATTTTGTCGATAGCAAGCGTCGATCAAGGACGACCATCACGCCGGTATCCTCCTCGGAACGGATCAAGCGCCCCAATGCTTGGCGCAGCCGTAAAATCGCTTTAGGTAAGGCATCTTCTTTAAAAGAATCAATGCCTTCTGCTTCCAAAAAGGCGTGCCGTGCTTGGACCATGGGTTGTTTAGGGTTCTCAAAAGGCAATCGGGTCACCACAGCGATCTTCAGTGCCTGTCCTGGTAAATCGACCCCTTCCCAAAAACTGCTAGTCCCTAATAAGATACCATTTTCCGCTAATAAAAATTTCTTTAAGATTTTCTCACGGGTTCCGCCAGTCCCTTGAGCAACGATTTCTCTGCCATAATGCAGGGCTTTTTTATTCAATCGATCATAGACATTTTTCAAAGTTTCGTGCGCCGTAAACAACACAAGCGCTGGTTGCGGATTGTCAAACAAAATCGGGACCAACGCTTCGACTAAATAATCCGCGTATTCGGCAGCTGATGCTTGTTGGATCGAGAGACCTTTTTTGATTACATACAGTCGCGTTTGCTTGCTGTAATCATAAAAGGCAGGAATCGTTTTGACTGGCACATCCGTCAAGCCGATCTGATGGGCAAAATATTCTTTGTTGCCTGGGATCTTCAATGTCCCCCCTAGATAAATGATGTGCTGATAGCGTTGGTACCATGTGCTCTCCACGATCGAATGCCCTTCTAGATCAGCTAATTCAATCACAGCATTTCCTGACTGGGGATGCTTTTTCAACCAATGAACGTAACGAGGATGCCACCAAGTCAACCATGCGGTCACCGTTTGTTCCTGTGCGTCCATTTGACTAAAGAAATCAAATAAACGGGCAATCACGATCCGTTGTCTTGCATACCACCGATCATTGGTCAACTCGAATCGCTGACGCAGCTGCTGTTGAATCTCATTGATTTCCTGATAATAGAGGCTCAATTTTTGATGTAGCTTGTCCTGCTCTAATGACCCATCATAGAGGTCATGATGCTGAACGACTTGTAACTCTGGCGCATCGATCGATAAGCTGCGAAAATACTGCTCTTGTGTTTCGACCAAGATCGACAACGCGTTTCGATACAACGAGAACATCCGTTGCAAAAAATCGTCCTCGGTAATGATCTGGGCAATTTCTTCAAATAGTCCTTCTTCATTCAGCTGTAAAAACTGCCGCTTGAAATGAGCAGAGTCAAAGACATGTTGACTAAAGCCTTCTGCTTGCTGCGGCAACTGTTGGGCTTCATCGATCAATAAGTAATCACTCGCTGGCAAAAGCGGCTGCACTCGCCGGTTTTCCTGCATCAAAAAGGCATGGTTGACGATCAAAACATTGCTTTGCGCCATCCGCTGATATAAATGTCGGACAAAATCCTGTTCATAGAAGGGTTGATCTTTGGCTAAAAAGGCAACGCCGCGATGGCGGATGTCGGTAAATAAAGGATGATCAAGACGAACTAAATTCAACTCATCAAAGTCACCTGTTTCTGTTTTGGTCAGCCAGACTAAGATCCCCATCTGATATTGGGCGTATTGCTTTTGTTCTACCGGTTGATCCAGCGTCGCTTTAAAGCGCTGCAAATCAATGTAATGACGATGGCTTTTGACCAAGACCGCTTGCAAAGGCTGCTGCAGTACTTGGTTCACCAATGGAATGTCTTTGCTAATGATCTGATTTTGTAAAAGAATCGATGAGGTGCTAACGATCAATGGATTTTCTGGCGTCACTAAATAAGCGGCTGGAAACAAGTAACCGATGGTTTTTCCCATCCCCGTTTCTGCTTCAATAATCAAATTTTTCTCTGGTTGGGTGTAATGCGTATACACCGCATTCATCAAACGTGCTTGTTGTTTCCGATAGATCAAGTGCTCGCCAAAGCGCTGTTCTTTTTCCGTTTTTACTTTCGGATACGTTTCTTGAAAATGCGTGGCTTCAAAAAGCGGAACAGTTTTTTTTCGCAGGACAACGCCGTCGATCACTTCGAAATCTTCCGCCAACTCTGGTCCTTTTTCTTTCAAAATTCCGTGAATATACTCACTCGTTTGCATCCCCATCTGACCGCTTAAAAGTGCAATCTGTTTAAGAGTCGTCCGTGGTAGCTGTCGCATGATTGCTTCAATGTATAAAAATAATGCTGCGGTCACTTCTGCATCACTATCGGCTTGATGCGGGTTGTCATGACGAAAGCCGATGCTGTCTGCCAGATCACCTAAGCGAAAGCTGCTTTCTGTCGGCAAAAACACTTGCGCCAATTCCACCGTATCGATCCCTGGAATCGATAAAGGCGGCAGACCGCAACGAACAAATTCATTGCTTAAAAAATGATAGTCAAAATAAATGTTATGCGCCACAAAAATCGTATTGCTGAGTAAGTTGTAGATCGTGTCAGCTATGTCTTCGAAATAAGGAGCTTTGCTTACTTGCTGGTTTGTGATGTGTGTCAATCGTTGAATTTGCTTAGAAATTCTGCGGTCAGGGTTGATATCTGCGGCAAAACGATTAATGATCTTGCCATCTTGGACTAAGACGCAGCCAAATTGAATAATTCGATCAATCGTCGAATCGGTTCCTGTTGTTTCAAGATCCACCACAGCGTATATGGGTTTCATTGTATTCCTCCTTGCACACTGTCTGCATTATACTACAAAATCAATGGCGATTACATCTGTTTTCCCATCGGATACGAGGGTTCGCAGGAAGAAGAACCTTACTATCTAGTATCCGTATTTATCAGCCAAAGGAATTTGTCACTCGTCGCTGATCGCTTTTTTCGACAAAAAAAGGGATCTTTTTTATAATTTACTATAAGGAGGCGAAAAAAATGAATGATTTCAAAAACAAACGAGTGATTGTAACGGGGGCTGCTTCAGGGATTGGAAAAGCGGTGGCAGAACAATTTCTAGCCCAGGGTGCTCTTGTTGGGTTGATTGATCGCAACGAAGAGGAGCTGCAGGAGTTTCTTGCTGACTATGACACACAAACCCACTATCGTGCCGTTGACGTCACTGAAGCAGAGAAGCTGCAAGAAGCGATGAGTGGTCTTGTGGAAGAACTAGGCGGTCTCGATGTACTTCACGTCAATGCCGGCATCAACGGTACTTGGACACCGATCGAAGAATTGACGGTGGCGGAATGGGACCAGACAATCAACACAAATTTACGCAGTACCTTTATTACCGTCAAAGCTGCGATCCCATTTATGAAAGCAAACGGCGGCAGCATTGTCATTACGAGTTCAGTCAATGGAAACCGCATCTTCAGCAATTTTGGTGGGACTGCTTACAGTACATCTAAGGCAGGTCAAGTCGCCTTTACAAAAATGGCTGCGCTGGAACTTTCTGGTTATAATATTCGGGTCAATGCCATCTGCCCTGGGGCGATCGCAACGAATATCGATGCCAGCACAGAAATTGAAGAAGAGGTTGCTCGCGTTGAGATCCCCGTCAAATATCCAGAACGTTCTCGACCATTAAAACAAGAAACAGGCGTGCCAGAACAAGTCGCCAACCTTGTGCTTTTTCTATCTTCAGAGGCTGCGGGCAATATTTCTGGAACGGAAGTCTATATTGATGGAGCGGAATCTTTGCTTTAATACAACAAAAAAACGAAAAATCAAACCTGCTCCCCTCACTTGTTTCAAGTAAAACCTGTGAGATGGATCATTTCTTGATTTTTCGTTTTTTCTTTTTGTTTATTTTTCCACCAAAGCTGCGATTTCTTCTAGAAAAGCAGTCTTGCCATAAAAATCTGCATTCAATAACTCGGGAAAAATGGCTTCAAAGAAATAGGTCACACATGGACGATGCTGAAACGCTTTGACCGTCAAAACCGCTTCACGAAACATTTCTTTGAACACTTTGTCGGGGTTGCTTTTTGAGATCTCTTCAAAAGATTCATATAAAAGATCGATCTTATCCGCAATTGCCAACAGCTGTCCTTCAAGGCTGTTGTCTTTGCCATCCGCCAAGCGTCTGCGATACGTCGCTTGAAAACTTTGGGGGATTTCTTCTTCGATGAAGGCATCGGTCATTTTTTCTTCAACGGTTGATAACATCGCCCGCAATTCTTTGTTTGCATATTTGACTGGCGTTTTGATGTCGCCAATGAAACGTTCCGTGTAATCATGGTTCAAGGCTTTTTCATAAAGAATTTGCCAATCGACTTGATTTCCCGCTTGTTCTTCGATATCGGCTAAGGTCTGGGCAATCATGGTTACTCGAAACGAATGAGCGGCCACGCTGTGCTCGGTAAACTTAAAAAATCCAGGTGCTCGTTGGATTTTTTCTAAATTAGCCAATCCAAGAATAAATTCATTCAATCCCATCAGTTTGCCTCCTTTTTTTTCTAAGAGTATAACAACTACTTTCTCAGCAAGCAAATATCACGCGCACAAAAAAAGAGCAGCTAAGCTGCTCTTAAAAGGCATTCACAAATTACGCTTTGTTAACGTTAGTCGCTTGAGGGCCACGTTGTCCGTCTTCGATATCGAAAGTCACTGCTTGACCTTCTTCTAAAGTTTTGAAGCCTTCGCCTTGGATAGCTGAGAAATGAACGAATACATCGTTACCGTTCTCTGCAGTGATGAATCCAAAACCTTTGTCTGAGTTAAACCATTTAACTGTACCTGTTTCCATAATAAAAATCCTCCTTGTGTTTATACACATATTTTGCAATTACTTGTATAAGGTGAAAATGTGGAAGATGTTTAAGATGAAACAAGCTACCATAATTTACCGTAACAAAAACTACACTTTGTATTATAGCACATTATCTTCTTTATGACTAATAGAAAATCAAAAAAAATGAAAACGCCTTTATTTTTTTGTGATTCGCAAAAAGACTGCTGCACTAAAGATCTGCAACAGTCTTTTCTTTTTTGGAAACGATTTATTTACGAAGGACGCAACTGCGTTTAGTAGCGCAAAATCGCAGTCAAACTTTTTTCTCCTGGGGCATCTTTTTGTTCCAAAATAGATACCTCGCCGCCATTTTCTAAAACATCGATTGCCAGCGTATTTAACACTTGGCGACGATCGTATTCCGTGTCAGGATCTTCTCCAAACCCATCGGCGAGATTGGAAGTCGCTACAAACAGATTGGCGATCCTGCCTTCTTTAGCTGCAGGTACGATATCAACCAATTGGTCAATAAATTTCCGATCCAACAGCTTGCCGTATTCCCCAACTTCTTTTTGTGTTAACTCCGCAATCAGCTTTTGCGTACACGTTTGGATCTCTTTCAAAGATAACGATGCTGGTGAAGAGGAAATGCTTGGTTCTGCTTTGAAAAAGTTCGTTTTTGCCACTTTTTTAAACAGCGTTTGATTTTCTGGTAAAGCAAAAAGATACATTGGTAAATGCTCTTCGTTTGAAAAATCATTCTTAAAAAATGCATCAACTGCTTGGTAGTAGTTGACGTGATCGATCTCGACTTCTTCATCTTTGGCACTAAAGCCGTGATAAGCGACGCCTTCTCCCCCTGAGTTAGGGCCGCCTTGGGCACTGTAATTAAAGTTGCCGCCGCCAGTGATTTCTTCCCCCAGCGCTTTTTCGATCGTTGTCGGTGCCTCTTCTGGCAACTCGACTTCACGCACTTGATTGTTTTCAACTTGATAGACTTGCATTGAATCGCGATTCAACGCTAAGAGATAAAATGGGTAATTAAATTGTGCGTTTTTGATGACAGCTAATACATACGGGGTTTCCCCTACATAATATTGATCATCCACACGAATACTTAACCGATGGACCAGTACATCTTCTGGTGTGATAATCACCGCCACACTCGTTGTACTGTTACGCCAAAATGATTGATCTGCAAGCAGTTCATCAATTTTTGTTTGAAAAAGATCCCAAGAATGTTCTGGGTATTTCTTTTCAAAGCGGCGCTTCGCATCTTTGGCAAAGTTCTTAAATTTGATTTGATCCTTTTCGACATTCTGGTGGCCGACATGCGTATTGAGCATGATCGTGACAAATGGTCCTTTGATTCCGTCAGATATTACCTGCGATAAAAAACTTTTTCCAAATTTTCCCATTCCACATTACCTCCTGCTTAATCAAATACAAATAAAGTGTACCATGCTTATTTTCTTCCATAAAGTAAAACGATTGCACGCGTTTATTTACTTATTCGTTTTTCTGATTACTCCATATACTGGCTATTTTTCAGCGGATCAGCCAAGGTATTTCTGGTGGCCCATAGAAAGCCTCGTTTGGTCCAAGTCTGAATGGTGGGCTCTTCTAGCTCTTTTAGACTGTGTCCAATGGATTGAAAAAAGACTCTGCCCTTGCCCCATTTTTTGATCCACATCATTGGCAGTATGACTTCTTGGTTAGCTGCATTCGGATGATCTTTAGCGGCAAATGTTGAGGTAGCTAACACAGTGACGGCTGGATCAACCAGACAATAGTATTGCTCCGTCGTCAACTGAGGGATCGATTGAGTATTTGCCGTAATATAGTGATCTGTCGTAAGATCGATGCTATAGGTCGTTTCCAATCCACCAGGATGTGCCAAAAAACAGCCGCCAGTCAGAAACAACCAGCCTTTACTGGCTTGAAAAGCCGAGGCAAAGCCGCCATGAACGCCTGCTAATCCTAACCCTTCTGCTACAGCCTGAGTGACATTTTGCAGCGGCTCATCAGGCAATTCTCCTCGCGTCCAATTCATGATCAACAGATCCAGCCTTTTTAATTCTTCTCTATGATAGAGAGGTTCAAAATCTGAGGCGAGTGTCACCTGATATCCTTCTGACTCCAGCAACGTTTGGTAAAACTGACTGGTTTCTTTTGGGGCGTGTCCTTCCCAACCTCCGTAAATGATCAATGCTTGTTTCATTTTGTGTTTCCTCCTTTCTTTCTAACTTAGCGAAAAAAATGCAAAAAGCGAAGCAGAACGATTCTCCGTTTTCCTTCGCTAGTAATTTTTTCTGATTTAACGGTTGATTGAACGCCCGACACGATTGATCGTATGGCGCATACCTCTAATTGCAACCGATGTTTCGAAAATATTTTCGGTCGGTGCCATGCCGCCATAGCCGGCATCACCGATATGCTGCAGATCGACCCCACAAGTTTTGTTGATAATGGCTAATTGCCGCAACGTTTCTGGACGCGCGCTTTCTTGACTCGTTCCGATCGCTGACATCGTCAATAAGTCATATTGTTTGGCAATTTGAACAGCTTCGATCAGATCCTTTTCTAGAAAGCCTTGAATCGAGCCAACGGAAGGCAGTAACAAAATATCTGCCCCAGCTTCAGCGTAAGAAATGATGGCGTCTCGATCAACCACAGGTTCATCTGAGCCGGCACTGTGCATTTTTCCAGCGATGATCAACCCAGAGAAATGTTCTTTTGCCAATTTAACTGCTTTAGCGATTTCTCGGTTGGTCACACCCGTTCCAGGATTGCCTGTAAAGCAAAGAAAGTCCACCCCGAGTTCTTGGGCTTTTTTAATGGTGTCAACCGAACTTGTTCGGCCTTGACTGATGCTGATCTTTTCACTCATCATTTCCGTCGTAGCTGGGATCGGCTCAAGATTGATGCCGACAGGTCGTCCAATCAGTTGTTTTAGTTGAGGAATCGGATTTTCAATGGGCTGTGTAGGATCAAGCAGCTGCTCCAATGTGATACCAGGCATCCCAAAAATAGCTGGACGATAACAATCAAAGCCATTCAACAAAATCAAGTCAGCCCCAAAAGCTGCCGCGACTTCTGCGTTGGTGATGTCGCCAGCTTGCGGCATGGTTTGAACCACCGTTTCACAGATTATCACTCGTCCTTCGCTCGCTTTAATGGATTGTTTCAATTCTTGCGCCGACATTTCTTTGATTTCACTATAGTTTGCACTTATCAATCGTTTGACCATGTTTTTCTTCCTTTCTTTTCCTTCTCATCTTGCGAGAAACACGAATAACAGGTAAAATATAGCTATTGTGTTCCCTTAGTTAAATGGATATAACAAGTCCCTCCTAAGGATTAGTTGCTGGTTCGATTCCGGCAGGGAACGTTTTTTGAAGAAAAAGATTCCTTATTTTTAAGGAATCTTTTTTTGTTGGAAAGCAAATACCTCTGCCTCGATTTGCTTAGAAATAATCTTCCAGAATCGGCTTTCCGTCTGGTAAGTTTTCCTGAATCATCACTGCAGCTTCCTTCTCCGTTTCCATTTGCTGGAAAAAGACCAAGGAATCAAGGGATTGTGCCTGCAAAAACAGTTGCACAAAGCGCTGAATCGACAAGGTTGCTTTTGGCAGCTGGGTGGCGGTCGTTTTCGTGACATGATGCTGATCGTTTTCGATCGTCACTTCATAACACCCATTATTCCATGGGGCATATTCGTCCCCTTGAATTTCTATGGCAAAACGACCAGCTTTTTTCAACGTAAATGGATAGCTTTTTAGAAACCCTTCCACATCGACGACTCGTGCCATCATGTCCGGGCGCACTTGGTAGTGAGCCAATGGTTTGGCTGCATTTACTTGCAGGACTTCCCCATCAAACCCTGGTCGATAATGGATCTGCGCTACTGAATCTGCATGGGAAACGATAAACCGATTGAATCCTTGATACGCGTCAGCGGTCAAATAGCCCCACTCTTGAATATCAAAGCGTCCTCCTTCAACAAAGTAGATCAAATACCCTTCAGGAACGCCCGCTTCATTGCGATAAATCGCAAACGTATACGGTCTGCGCAAAACAAACTTGATTTCTTCCCACCAGGCTTGGCGAATCAGCCCACCTTTTTGATGGCGAGGCAATTGATGATAAATCTCGTGAATGATCGGCTGTGCTTCCTCCCAATTCATGCGTTGAATCCTTCCGTTCACTTTCTTGCCATCGGGCCATTGATGCGCATCAACTTCATAAACGGTGCGTTCAAAGGCATATTCATACCCATATCTGCGATAAAACGCAAAGGAGAAAGGTGCCAGATAGGACAGAACAATTTTTTGTTCATAGCAATCTTTAATGATTTGTTTCATGATCCGATCGATCCGACCTTGGCTGCGATACTCTGGATAAGAAGCCACAAAACCGATCCCTGCCATTGGATAGGTCGTTCCATGAAAATTCACATCAAAAATAGTTGCCATGATTTGGCTCGCTAGTTTTCCATCCTCGTCGTAGGAACCATAATTCCATGAATTCTCCGCAAGCTTGCGATAGCGCTTGATATTTGTTTCATTCAACTCCCACTGAAAGGCATAAGAAACCAATTCCAGTACTTCTTGCGAACCGAATTCGGTCATTTTTTTGACATCTGTCATTCCTTCATCTCCTCTACTTGAAAACACGCAAGAAACGCAAAAAAGGCGTCAGTCGACCCCTTAATATGCTTCTTCCATCATACTCAACATTTTTTTAAATTGCTTGCGTTTGAAATATCCTAGAATGGTGCCTAAGAGCATGTCATTCAATTGTTGGATCATTCCTTCAGAAGTCATTTTTTCTTCATAGTGCAAGGTGCAATGCGCGTCATCTATCGCTTCAATTTGATAGTGTACACGGAAGGTATTTTTTTTCGTCGCCGTTTGGAACGCATAGGCTTGGTTTTTCTTGACTGTTTCAATCGTTATGTTGGCATTGCTATCTTTATAAAATTGTTTTAGATAACTATAGCCTTCTAATTGGTCTTCTGTCAACGTTTGATCTGTCGCTTGTTTAATATCATGTAAAACGGAATCGATGATCGTTTTATATAAAAAGTCAGCGGGTACATTCATTTTTTTAGTGATTTCCATCTTGCGCCTCCTTGTCTTTCTTGTTGCGTTTGTGTCCAATTGAAGCCATGATTCCTCCAATAGCCATTAGAATGACTGACGTGATGAGATTCACCCAGTGGTATTCACCTGACTGCGCATTGGCGCTGTATATAAATAACATACTACCGATACTTATAAAAAACAATCCATTTTTAAACATGATATCACCTCACTATTGACTAACGACGTTGAAGTATAGTACTCGGCCCCAATCGGTATTTTTGATTGCGTCCTTGGCAAGCTTCACTGCTTTTTCTTTGTCATCTGCCGTTGTTTCAAAAATCAACTGAATCCCTTTTTTTTCTTTGAAGGTATACTTGATCTCATCTTCTGACAAAGACTCAAGTAATGCTTTGATGTTGTCTTGCTGCATTGCGGAATTTACGATAATCATTTTTTCTCCTCCTAAAAAAGATGGCTAGATGGGTGAAATCACCCATCTAGAACGTTTGCTTCGTTTGATTAGTTCTCTTGGTCTGCTGGGTTGATTTTGTTGGCAGCAATAATAAATGGTGCCCAGATCAATAAAGCTACAGCCAAATTAATGATCGTCAAGATGATTGCACGCCAGTCCCCACCGGTAGCCAAGAAGCCACTTAGGATCGTTGGCATTACCCAGATCACATTTACCACAACTGGTGCAACTAAGCCTAATGTTGTTGCAAAGTAAGCAATTGTCGCTGTAACTAATGGTGCAACAATAAATGGAATGATAAACAATGGGTTCAACACGATCGGTAGACCGAACATTACTGGTTCATTGATGTTAAACAAACCAGGTCCAATCCCTAGTTTACCAACTGTCTTGTAGTCGGCACGTTTAGAAAATAGCAAGATTGCGATCAATAGCATTAAAGTCACACCTGCTCCACCAGGCCAAACAAACGCTTCGAACGAACCTGCTACCCATTTATAAGGAACTGTTTCCCCTAATTGGTAAGCATTGGTATTTTCAACCATGGCCACACCGTAAATCGATTGTAAAACGGGTCCCATGATATTTGTACCATGTAAGCCAAAGAACCACAAAACATGGACAAGCAATACAATGATAAATACGGCAAAGTATCCTTGAGAAAGACCCAATAATGGTTTTTGGATCGATTCGGAGATCCAGTCAATAATTGGCATACCAACGAAACGTTCAAATAGGTAGTAAATCAAGCCTGATGCATATAGCCCGGCGATCCCTGGGATAATTGCTGCGAAAGCACGAGAAACTGCTGGTGGCACTGAATCTGGCATTTTGATAATAATATTTTTTTGCATCAATTTTGCAAAGATAATAACTGAAACGAAACCAAAGATGATTGCGGTAAACAATCCTGAGCCGCCCATATAAGCACTAAATGGGAAATAGCCCCAGCCAGCAGCGCTGATCGTTGAACCATCTGCTGCAAATCCTGATGTAGCACTTGTGCTGTTGATCAAGTCTACTACGTTGGTTGGTAGTGCTTCTTCTAATGCTAAAGAAAGAGAAGCTGATTGTGGAATACCCATAATAAATGCTGCTAAAGAAACCAACGCACCTGATAGTGCATCAACATTGTAAGCCTTTGCTAAATTATAGCCAAAAGATGCTGAGAAGATAACCGCCATGATTGCTAAGGTACCTGTCCAAACTAATCCGTTGACGGCGATCACTGGTGTGAAAAATTTGGTGATTGCATTGTCCGCACCTAGATAAGTGTTTGGAAAATCACGCATGAAGGCGTTCAATAATACTGCAATTGCCCCAGCCATCGTTGCTGGCATCATTCCGATAAAGGCATCCCGCAAAGCAACCAAATGCTTTTGCGCACCAATTTTAGCTGCAACTGGGAGAATGTGTCTCTCCATCCAACTTGTTAATCCATCCATTCTTAATTCCTCCTATAAGTTCTATTCGTCAAAGAAGATTTTTTGATTCATCGACAATAACTACTTCTATCCGTTCAAAGATTATTCGTTATTTAGACGTCGATAGACATCAATGATTTCTTTCGCTAAATCGGTAAATGCGATTGACGTCATTAGGTGATCTTGTGAATGCACTGTCAACAATGTCACGGTCATATGATTGCCTTGCGCTTCTTGTGTCAATAATCCTGTTTGCGAATGATGCGCTTCCACAAGAGATGCTTCAGCATCTTTGATTTTTTGGTCAGCTAATTCGAAGTCCCCTTCTTTTGCTGCCGCGATTGCTTCCATTGCGTCACTTTTTGCATTACCACCATACATGATCAATCCCATAATGGCTTCCAAATTTTGCTCATCCATCTTTAAAAATCCTCCTTACACTTCGATCCTAAAAATCTTAGTTCATTAATGTTTCTGCTTGTTGCAATACTTTTTCGCCGTTCATCATGCCATAGTCTGCCATGTTGATCACGTCCAAAGGAATGCCTTTTGGTGCTAGCTTTTGTTCAAATTGTGATTTCATGAATCGTACTTGTGGTCCTAATAATAGAACATCGACTGGTTTCGACTCCAAATGTTGGTCGGCTTCTGAAGCTGAAACAGCAAAGATATCTGCTTCCATTCCTTTTGCTTCGGCTGCTTTTTGCATTTTCGTCACCAATAGACTGGTACTCATCCCTGCTGAACAAACAAGCATAATCGTTTTTTTCGCCATCGCGTATCCGCTCCTTTCTGTTGTAAGTTACACTTTACTATAAAGCAAAAAGCGTGCCAAAAAAAAATAAGTCCAGACCTTTATATATCAATGGTCTGAACCAATTTTTATTTTGCACACTCACGGATTTTTCATTACACACTAATATTGTGTGCGGATTCATCATAACTTTTTATTTCATTTTCTAAGAACATTTGTGTTAAATAGGCGATCTCATCTTCAGAGATTTTGATTTGATAGTTTTTCTCTATCTGCAATAAATGAGTTCGCAACACATCTGTTTCGATACGATACCGTTTTTGGAAGGCCGCCAAATTGGGGAAGGTACGAGAATGTTCCTTCTTCAATAAACTTTCCACTAGAAAGGCTAAATGAATCACTAAGCCCGCATCAACGGTAGGTTCAACAATCACATGCAATTGATTTTGAATTTGATGGACGATTCGTTGTAGACTTTCGATCAGATGATAGACGGACCCCACATGCGTTAAAGTATTTTCTAATGAACGTACGATTTTTTCAATCGGCACTTCATCTGAAACGATCCGCTTCAGTACATTCAACCGATTGTCATCAAAGACATCATAGGCGGAAAAGAACGGGATATTTTGATAATCGATCTCGACGGTGCCCGCAATGGCTTTGATCTCATATTCTTCTAGCAAGCCATCAATATGTTTTTTGAAGGTTTCTTTTTCAATAAATTGCATTTGAATGATCTCGACTTTTGATTGATCAACGACGGGATAAATTCGTTGATAAAGTTTGGCAGCGACACCTTCTCCAGTAAAGCAAGTGACGATGACTGCCTTTTTATTTCCCTTCGCTTCGCGAACTGTGCGGAACTGTTCTTGCACGATGGTTTCAAAAGAACGCTGAATGTTTTGATAAATGTCTTCTAAACTTCGGCCACTTTCCGCCATTCGCAAAGCCTCTAAGACGATCATCGTACTGACCATCGAGATGGCTTTCGTACGAATCCCGGTCTCTTCGGAAATCAAATTCGCAAATGAATTGAGGGAACCCATATCAGTTAAAAGCAATAAGCCGTTGCTCATCTTTTCCTTATTGTCAGTGACATAGTTCAATAGCTGCTCATACATTTGACCGACTTCCATATCTAAAGACATATTCATCGCTTTGCCGTGGTCAGTTTCAAGCAGCTCTTGTGCCGTTTCCAACATACTGCTGGCAGTCGCCTTGCCGTGCATCAAGACAATGATCTCGACTTTTTCAAGGGGCAGTTGCGAGGGTTGTTTGACTTGAATCGCTAAAAACATACTGATAAAGCCGATCTCATCGAAGGGGATCTCGACATGGCGTTCTTCTTCGATAATGGTCGATAGATCCATTGCCACTTGGAACTCGGATTTCAAGTTTTTTCTGACTGTATTCAAATCTGGGTGAACGATCATATGTCCTTCCTTGACACGTTCCAGTGTACTTTGCAAATGCAGTGCAAAGGCAAAGCGGGCTTTTTCACTATAGGTTCGAGACAATCTTTGCCCAGCTAGATCATAAAGAACATTTGTCAGTTTCCAAATGTCTTCTGGAATCAGTTCTTTATGAACGGGATTTTGGATCAATTCTTCGACATACTTTTCAAAGTACGCATCGACATCTTTAGAGATCAAATTTTCTAGATCGACATTGGCTACGCCCGTTTCAATCAGCGAGCTGACTTTTTCTTCGATCTCGTTATACACTTGCATATTCCGTTGTGGATCACGAGACCAGACGACATCTGGGTCGCCAGGTTCAAAACTTAGAAAGTCGCCTTTGCCATCCAAAAACCGATCCAAGCGTTCCGACATTTCTTTGATCTTCAACAAGCCTTTTTGAACTTGCAAGGAGCAGTCGCCTTTTCGAATCAGCAAGTGTTTTTTTCCATAGGTTCGATAATGCAAAAATGCTTTGGCACAGACGAGTTTAAGATCGCGCTTGATTTGACCAATATTGCCTTCTGCATCATAGAGCATAAAGGCCAGTATCGCATCTCGTTCGACATCGATTCGTTGGTTCAGACGGGTCGCCTCTTGCTTGATAAACAACGAAATGATTTCATACCGTTCATCTAAGGAACGACTTTCCACATTTGGCAAAGTAATAGCCATGGGAATTCGCCGATTGAAGGTCGTTAAAAAGGTTTCTGATGATTCCGTGGTGGCACCGATGATCTGCACGGCGGCTTCATGAACTTGATTACTTTCCCCTAATGGACGGTAGATCCCTTTATCAATGAAGGTAAAGAGCATTTCTTGGCCTTCTGGCGGCAGTCGATGGATCTCATCTAAGAACAGGATGCCGCCATCGGCTTTTGCTATCAACCCCGGACTATCTTCTGCCGCACCAGTGTAGGCGCCTTTTTTGATGCCAAAGATGTGACCAAACAACAATTGCGGATTTTGTGCATAATCCGCACAGTTAAAGGATACGAATGGGGCATCTTTTTCTAACATATTTGATTCAACCGCAAAGTGATACATACATTCGGCAAATAAGGATTTCCCCGTACCTGTCTCACCAAAAATAATGGTATGGAGTCCTCTAGGTGGATATAAGATCGCCGCTTTGGCTTGCTGGATACTTACTTTCAAGGAAGCTTGGACTCCAACCAGACTTTCAAAACTAACTTCAGAGGACACATCCACATGGACTGTTTCTTCTAAAGGCTCATAAACAACCGGACGGCCGGAACGTTTGCCGATTTTCTTTTCTTTATAAAGCTCACTGAGATAACGGCTTGCATTGCTGCGATCGATTTGTAAGATTTTAGCGACATCAACTGCGGTCAACCCTTGCTTATGCAGTTCGATCGTTTGAAAAATCTCTTCTTTTCGCGAATTCATTCGATAGCCTCCTCATTTTTTTACACACTAATAATAAACAACGTTAATGGTAACACAAAAAGACGCTCAATGGCGTCTTTTTCCTTTGTCTTTTTGCTTTTTCGTCTTTTTCTTGCTCTTTTTGACAGGAGTGTGTAATTTTTCAGGCGTTTTCTTGGAAATTTTCTGCACACTTGCTGTTTTCGTTTCTTTCTTGCTTTCTTTTTCGACAACAGGTGCTTCTGTGTGTAACTGTCCCCCATGCAGATAAACTTCTTTGAGTTCTATGGACAACTGATTCGCGATTTTTTTCAAATCCTTCAACGAATGGTCTTGAACAATCGTGATGACGGTTCCTTCTTTGCCCATTCTCCCAACGCGTCCTGCCCGGTGTAAATAGGATTCTTTTTCTAAAGGGACTTCTGTATTGATCACGTAAGGCAGATCCACGACATCTAAGCCACGAGAAGCGACATCAGTCGTCAATAGTTCCACTAGTTTTCCTTGACGAAAGCTCTCTAATGCACCTTTTCGTGCAAGTTTGTTTTGATCAGATGCCAGAGATGCCACCGGCAAGCCATGAAACAATAGCTTTTCTTCCGCATTCCCCATTGTGCTTAATTCATTGAAGAAAACCAAGGCTTGAAAGTTTGGTAAATGAGCAAAGCGTCTTAAAGCATCCACGATTCGTCGTTGCGGATAGTTCAAATAGTAATGATGGATGACACCTTTGCTCTGATCTTCTTGGGTAACATCAATGATCAGCGGCTCTTTTGACACGAATGGTCGAATCTCATCGATCACTTCGTTCGCGGTTGCTGAAAAGAAACTACGCTGGATTTGTTTTGGTAATGTTTGATTGATCTTGGCTGCCAGGGTGAAGGCCCCTTCTTTCAATAATTGGTCAACCTCATCCAATACCAACGATTGCAGCTGCTGGGTCTTGATTTTTTTGGCTTTGATCAATTCTAACACTCGGCCTGGAGTACCGATCAAGACCTCGGGTTTGTCTTTTAGTTTTTCCACTTGGCGTTTTGTACTTGCGCCGCCAATTAGCGGCAGAACGGTCAAACCAATGGCTTGGGCCCATTCCCGTGCTACTTCTGTGACTTGCATCGCTAATTCTTGTGAAGAAGTCAAAATCAACAGCTGATTGCCTTGCTTTTTTTCAACCTTGGTTAACAATGGTAAGAGATACGCCAACGTTTTACCTGAACCGGTCGGTGAGATTCCTATGACAGACGCGCCGTCTTTTAAAGGACCAAAGGTTTTTTCTTGGATCAAGGACGGTGCGTGATACCCAGCCGCTTGCCATTTTTCCTGCCAGACGTCTGGCAATTGTGTCAATTCAAATACTGTCATAAATGTTCCATTCCTTATTTTTTATCTGCATCAAAAATGATGTCGGCCTGCTTACGCATCAAAGAGACGGTTTCATTGACACTGCGGGCAAGTTCCACCCATTCCTCATAGCGTTGTCCTTGTTTAGGATCATCTTTGTTTTCAATGATGTCTGCAAAATCTTGCGCTTCTTCGATCATCGGATTGTCTAAAGCAGCGACTGCTAATGGATGCGTTTGTTTTGTTTGGCGTTCAAAAAATGCTGCTTCTTCAATAGCATTGACGGCATTCAAATCTAATGTCCCGTCTTCAAAATAAATTTCTGATCGTAACTCTGAATCAGCGATTTTGCCTGTTTGGATCGTAACATCAAAATCAGCATAGCGTAGCACAGCAGTCCCGATACCATCTACACCGGTCGGTATTTTGCGCGCAAAATAATGAACGTCCTGCGGTTTACCAAACCAAGCGACCGCCGCATATACTGGATACACACCCAAATCCGCTAAAGCTCCGCCAGAAAAATGTGGAGAAAAGATATTTGGTTCCTCCCCAGCTAGTACAGCGTCATAACGAGACGAGTATTTCATATAAGAAAAGTTCGCCCCAAGAATGGCACCGCGTGTCGGTAAGAATTCGGCTACAGTAGAAAAACTTGCTTCATGGATGTTGCGAGCTGCTTCAAAAAATAATACCTGTTGCTGATTTGCCAATTCGATGATCTCCGCCATTTCCTCAGGCGTTGAAAAGGCTGGCTTCTCCACAATGACATTTTTTCCTGCTAAAATCCCTTGCTTGGCTTGTTCAAAGTGCAAACTATTCGGAGACGCGATATAGACCGTGTCCATATGAGCTAAGCCAAAAAAAGTGTCCAAATCGGTCGCATATTCGATGTCCCCGTATTTTTCCCCAAAGCGTTGCGCTGTGGCTAATTTCCTTGAGTATACGGCTACCAATTGATACCGTTTGGTTTCGTGGGCTGCTTGTACAAATTGATCGGTGATCCAATTTGTGCCGATAATCCCTAAATGAATCATGTGTTTTCCTTCTTTCTTCTATAGATTGGGGTCGTCAAATTCGACGTTCAAATCAAAAGGGATCGGTTCTTTGACCTCGATCATCCCTTGGTTTACCTGGCAATTATACGCAAACACTTCGACCCCTTTGCTTTGCGCTTCAGCGATCTTATCAGCCAGATCCAGCTGCATCTGTCGATGGATCGTGGCGATTTGCACCACTTCAAATTGGATCATGAACAAAACCGCCGCATAATAGCCGGCTTCTTTGGCATGGATCAATTCATTGACGTGTTTCAAGCCGCGAATCGTTGGCGCATCTGGGAAAGCGCCGATTTGCTTGTTTTCAAGTGTCATCCCTTTAATTTCTATAAACCCTTTTTCTTGTTCGTCTGTTTCAAAATAAAGATCAAACTTAGACATCCCATAGACGACTTCACGCCGCAAGAGGGCAATTTTCCCTTTGATATTTGGCAACTGGATCGTGCCATCCAAAAGGCCTTCATAGCCTAACCGATTGGGTACTTGACTATCAATATTGATCCATTGGTCTTCTTTCTTGACTGAGATCAAATCGTAATTGGTTTTACGTTTCGGATTGTCCCAATATTGGAGGGTCACGAGTGCCCCTTTGTGCAATAGTTCTTTTCCTCGTCCCGTATTTTTCACATGGACGATCACTTCTTGCCCATCGACTAGACATCGGGCAATGAATCGGTTGTCTCGAACGAGAAACGTGGCTAAGAGGGTATATGGATAATTCATTTTCTCACCTGCTCTTTTGAATCATAGCATATTTTGATAAAAACTTCTAAACTTCAAACTAAAGTACCATGCTTTTTTACCTTCTCATGGTATACTTATGGCAATTATTTTCTAGTGTGCAGAAGCGGGCATCTTGTTCACAAGGTGCAACTAGATGAATCGTAAGTGATAGGACGTGTATAAATGAAGAAAAGGTCTCTATTGATTGGTTTATCTCTAGCAACGGGCGTAGTCAGCTCCTTACTGTTGCGAAAGGAAAAACAAAAAAATGAAAACCGTCAAAATTTCATTGGAAATTGGCGTTTTACTTCAAAGACAAAAGAAGATATCATTTTAGAAATTGCCAATGATTATTCATTGACCATCGAAGGCAAACCGTTGCCTGTTTCCATTGTTGAACTGACTCCGACACGATTAGTGTTACTGGACACATTTGGCTATCATTTAGTCCTGGAACAAAAAGGCTCCGTTATTACTTTATATGATGAAGCAGAAGATTGCCACTATTCTTTGACAAAAATCACCTAAGGGACATGAGAAGATCGAGTTCATGTTTTCTTCACATTTTCTTCGGTCAATTCTCAGACTTTTTATCAGCATTTCCTGGCAATCCATGCTATCATTAACTTAACAAGTGGTTGAACAAGGTGTTCCGTTGAGTGATGTTTGATCGTTCATAGATTAAGGTGTAGGTTCGATTCCTACCTTCCACATTTATTTTAAACAGAAAGAAGGGATTTTTATGTTAACGACCTTTATTTCACTCTTTTCCATCTTTGCTTTAGCTGCGTTACTAGCTGGGACATTCTTTTTAGCAAAATTGGCCATGCAACAAGAAACGAGAGCAGTGAAAGTTCCCGTCAGAGCCCAAAACCAAAACCCGAGAATCCATTCCAATCGTCGCTAAGTGAAATCGTTTGACCCGATGTCAATTCAGAAAAACTTGTCTTCTTTATTAAATAGGAAGGCAAGTTTTTTTTGCTGTCTGTTGCCCTTAGGTCTTCTAGTTTGAAATGGTTTAACAACGCCCATTCCCCCTTTGAGCGGCCTTCCTGCAATTAAATGCTAAGTTTTCTCTTAGAGTATTGCAACAGCGGATACTCTTTGTTAAAATTTTTGCTTAGATACAACTTAAAAGGAGCTACTACATATATGCAGAAAATAACCAAGTTCGGGTATTCCTTCGTTGCTGCTTTGGCAATCCTCTTTGCTGCTGTCGGCATCCCCCTCGTTTCATATGCTGATGATACAGCAATGAGCATCGAAGAGATCCAAGATTTTTCGATTGACGCCAAAGCCGCCTACTCCATTGATTTTGACACAGGGAAAGTGTTGTATGATCAAGATGGCGAGACAGCCATGGGTATTGCCTCCATCACCAAGATCATCAGTCTCTACCTTGTCGCTGAGCAAGTAGAACAAGGAACGATCGCTTGGGATGATCCTGTGCCGATTTCCGATTATGCCGCAAATCTCAGCGTGTCCCCTAACTTATCAAATGTCCCTTTGCATCAAGACGTTACCTATACAGTAAAAGATTTGTATGATGCCAGTTATATCCAATCTGCAAATGCTGCAATCGTCGCGCTCGCGGAGCTGATTGCTGGGTCTGAAAGTGCCTTTGTGGATTTAATGCAAGAAAAAGTGCAATCATGGGGCATCACCGATGCAAAGATCGTCAATGCTTCTGGCTTAAACAATGCTTATCTTGGGGAAAATATTTACCCAGGATCAACTTCCACTGATGAAAACGAACTATCCGCAAAAGATGTGGCATTGATTGCCCGTCATTTGTTACAAGACTTTCCAGATGTTTTGGAAGTAACCAGCCTTTCAACGAAACAATTTGGTGAAGGTTCCTATTCGCCTGTCGAGATGGTCAATTGGAACTGGATGCTTCCAGGTTTTACGAATACGAAAGATGGTGTCGACGGTCTGAAGACTGGTACGACAGATATGGCAGGCGCCTGCTTTGTCGGAACCGCCGTTAAAGATGGCCAACGAATCATCACCGTGGTGCTAAATGTCAATGGTCATGCAGAAAATCCTAGTGTTCGTTTTATTGAAACAGGCCGTTTGATGGATTACTCGTTTGACGCTTGGGAACAAGTAGAGATTTTACCAGAAAATGCGCAACTAGAAGATACCCAGACGGTTGCAGTCAAAGATGGGAAAGAATTGAGTGTGCCCGTTGCCTTAAATCAAGGTTTGACCTTATGGGTACGTGGAGATATGGATGCCACAGCCTTTGAAACAACCATTGACTTTAATGAGCATTATCGTGATTCTGCCCTGCAAGCGCCATTGACTGAAGGCACAGAAGTCGGTACCGTAAGTGCTTCGATTCCAGCTGATACGCTTGGTTATATTGATGATTCCGATCATGACGAGACTGCAGGATTGATCACAACACAAACAGTGGAAAAAGCCAACATCTTTGTTCGTGCTTGGCGCGGCGTGTCCAACTTTTTCAGTAATCTTTTTTAACCTAAACGAAAAAATCTGTCCGAAGCAAAGACTGCTTCTCGGACAGATTTTTTTTATTCTACTGTTTCCACCGTTGCTGTTGCCAATGGCTCCACAGGGAAAAACAATTCAACTTCCCCCTCCTTAAAATGAGGAAGATACCTTTCTTGAATGGCTGCTGACAACTGGACGTTGTTTTCTGGTAAAACTTCCATCAGCATTTTTTCAGTCATCATCGTTAAGTTTTTTTCATCCGTTTTTACAACGAGATAGGTCATTGCGGGCATTTCCCAACGGACCCAACCGACAGGAGGAAAATTTTCTGTCTGGACTTGAACGCCTGCCAAGTAGCGACCGGTTTCTTGCCAAGGCTCTAACCAATTGGTGCCATCACTCATCAAGCCCCAAAATTCCAGTTCTTCTGCCTTTTGATCACTTACGAGAAATTCGATCTCTTCAAAATCCTTTGTTGCAAGTTCCCAAAGCGCTGGTACCCAAGAAGCACCTTCTTCTGCTAACCCCTTGCCCTCTTTTCCAATCACATAAAAAGCGGGTCGTTCGACGCGAATCACTTCACCTAATTGCATGTTCCTTCCTCCTTCTTTACTTCATTTTAGCGAATTGCAAGAAATTCAGCAACTTTGACCTTAGCAACAAGCAATTTCTGCCATTTTTCGGTATACTAAGTGTATCGTTAAAGGAGTGAAAAACATGGATTTTACGCAATTGCTGATTTTTGCCATCAGCTATGTGTCGGGCGTGATCGTCGTTCAAAAATGGCGCAAGAAAAAAGATGATCCGGATATTTTCTTTTTTGAATGTTGTTGGACGATCTTAGCCCTGCTGATTTATTTAGCTGTCTCAGAATTACGGACAGGTAGTTTCTTTATTTTGATACCCGTCGCCTTCGCCGGCCTTTTTTTATTTTCTTATCGGCGCAACAAGCACCAACTCATAAATGGCTTACTTTTTAATTTGTTCGTGCTGGCTTTTGGTGGCTACTTAGTCATTAATTTATACCGAACCCAAGACATACTCGTAGGTGGTCTACTCGCTGTATTACTGGCAATCTTCGTTGCTGTACTATTATTCGGTTTGGCAACACTCGTGGTCTTTCTTTACTGGAATTCCATTATCGTACTACGAAGAGAATCGCGATCGATCGCCAATTTGTTAACCCTGATCTTAGCGGTGGTTTTGACCGTTTTACTATTTTCAGATACCCTTTTGCACTTTTTCCCAGATTGGATCCGAACCTTATTCGGCATTGTTCCCCTAAGTCTTTTGTATCTGTTTGTAGTCTTTTTGAACTTTTTATCCATTTCAGTCATTTATCAGTTCAACCATCCTCGCTATAATCAGGACTTTATCATCGTCTTAGGTGCAGGCCTTTTGAATGGCACCACGGTCTCCCCTTTATTGGCAAAACGCATCAATACAGCGATCTCGTTCTACGAATCGCAATTTAAAGCGAAAAAAACCGCGCCTCGATTACTGATGTCAGGCGGACAAGGAAGCGATGAGCAGCTGCCGGAAGCTGTTGCTATGAAAGAATATGCGATTGCCCAAGGCGTACCAGAAGGTGAGATTTTAGTGGAAACAAATTCCACGACTACTTATGAAAACATGAAATTTTCGAAAGAAATCATGGATTCGCTTAAGCCAAACGGCTACAAAGCAATCTTTGCCTCAAACAATTACCATATTTTTCGTGCTGGTCTCTATGCAGATCAAGCCCAACTTAAAGCGGATGGTATCGGAGCACCTACTGCCTTTTACTATTTACCGAATGCCTTTTTAAGAGAATTTGTGGCAATACTTTTTATGCACAAAAGACGACATTTAACGGTATTGATCACCTTACTGATTCTCTATGCAGGAGCAGCGATCCTCCAACTTATTTTTGGCTAAACAAACAAAAAAAGTTCTTTGAACCAGTTGGTTCGAAGAACTTTTTTCTTATTGAATCGTGCGATGTTTCTTCCAGAAGCGTTGTTGCCATTTTTCTTTCATGCTGTCTGTAAGGGGTTCTGATGCTTCTTTGATCGCACAATATTTGTCCACCATCGTGACGATATAGCTTTCTTTATAGCGTGGCGGTGCAATCGTTGCTCCCCACATATGTTTCAAGATGATATCTTTTTCAAGATCACTAAGTTCAGTGATTTTTTCGGCATTTTTTACTGCGATTCGTGGATGCATGTACGCATGGGTACCTTCGTCAAACTTTGTAGTACGCCAATCGTAATAAAATAAATCATGAAGGAGTCCTGCACGAGCTGTTGCACGAGCATCGCCGCCCCATTTCTTGGCCAATTTGTAACTATAATAAGAGACGCTGATCGAATGTTCCAAACGTGTGGAGTTCATATGCTGCACAAAATTGGCTAATTTTTTTACAGCTTCTGTTTCTAACAGGTCAGCCACGTAAGACATATATTCGCTATCTTCTTGCCATTTTTCTGTCATAAATTTTTGTCTGCCACCTTTTTTGATCTGCTTGATTGTTACAAGACAAAGTATAGCACCTATTCCTGCAAGTTTCTAGGTGAGGTGCAATAGATTCAAATAGTTTAACAGTTCCTTAAAAATCTAGCTGACAGCAAAATACATCAAAATACCTGCCGCAATGGCGACATTCAATGATTCCGCCTGACCATAGATAGGAATATATAGATTTTTATCGGTCAATGCCAACAGTTCCTGATTGACCCCTTGCCCCTCGTTGCCTAAAATGAAGGCAGCCGCTTGTCCTTTAGGAAGCTCGGTATAAGGGACTGCTTCTTTGTTTAACTCGGTGCCATAAATCGCCACGCCAGCTGCCTGCAGCTGCTTTAGAAATGGCGGGATCGCTCCTTCTACGATCGGCAGATGATAGTTGCTACCTTGCATGCTGCGCAAGACTTTGGTGCTGTAGAGATCGGCTGTTCCTTCGCCGAGAAAAACCCCGCTGAATCCAGCGGCATCCGCTGTTCGAATCATGGTGCCAACGTTTCCAGGATCTTGCACATTATCTAAAATCAGCCAATTGCCCGTCAGTGTCTGTAAGTCTTGTTCTTGCTTTTCCACCACGGCAAAAATCCCTTGTGGTGTTGGCAAATCAGAAAGCATCGCTGCGATCTCCTCTGTGATCAAATAGCTTTCTTCCTGATAATCATCGAGTTGCCCGTTGGCTTCACTTAACCCTCGCGGGGTCACCAACAATGCTTTGATGGGTACTTGTGCATGCAATGCTTCTTGCACCAAATGCCAGCCATCGATCAAATAGCTATTGGTTTGTGTCCGATGTTTTTTTTGTGTTAGTTTTTTGATTTCCTTGATAAAGGTATTTTTTTTCGATTGAATTTCTTTCATCTTGTCACCTCGATTCATTATAGCATGAGTCAATCGATCTAACTTGTTCTTTTACTGAAAAAACGCTATCATATAAAGCAGAGGAGGGATTGTCCATGAAGAAACTACGAATCCATGTGCAAGGACGTGTCCAAGGCGTCGGCTTTCGTTATACCACAAAAATGCTTGCCGATCAGTTGGGCGTCACCGGATCTGTAAAAAACGAAGCGGATGGTTCTGTTTCGATTGAAGCATTTGGCGATGACAAAGCCATCGATGCCTTTGTTGCTGGGGTTAAGGATTCTCCTTCACCCGCTGGGAAAGTAAATCAGATCGACGTCCAACCAGACGATGCTATCAAAGAGCGTAGGAGTTTTGATGTAGTGTACTATTAACAATTGAATGTTTTCTAAGTCGAAAGATTGATTTTTCAATGAATTTCTCTTTGTACATTGAAATAGTCGGTCTTTTTTAGTATAGTTATTTTTGTCTAAATTTATTGTGAAGAGGAAGAATAGAATGTCTAAAATGAATAAATGGCTGCTTTCATCAGGATTATTTGGCCTGTTATTAGCATTATCAGGCTGTGTCAGTACCAATGCTGATGGTACGCCGAAAGAAACAGGAATGATTTATCGCTTTTTGGTGAAACCATTAGGGGATATGATCACGATGCTCGTAGAAAACTTCAACTGGTCTTACGGCTGGGCGATCATCGCCGTAACGATCGTTGTCCGTGTCATTATCTTACCATTAGGGATCCATCAGTCTCGAAAAACGATGGTTCAAAGTGAAAAAATGCAGTTTCTGAAACCTCAAGTGGATATTGCACAAGCCAATTTGAAAAAAGCAACCACTCGGGAAGAACAAATGCAAGCGCAAGCGGAGATGCAAAAAATTTACTCTGAAAACAACGTCAGTATGTTTGGCGGTATCGGATGTCTCCCTTTGCTGATTCAGATGCCGATTTTCTCTGCTCTTTATTTCACCGCTCGTTACACACAAGGAATCCAAAACTCTGAATTCTTTGGCGTATCTTTAGGCGACCCAAGCATCCTCTTTGTGGCGATTGCTGGTCTTTCCTACTTGGCACAAGGATATATCTCAACCATCGGGATTCCCGAAGAACAGAAAAAAACGATGAAAACCATGTTGATCGTTTCTCCATTGATGATCGTTTTCATGTCCATGAGTGCACCAGCTGGTGTGACACTCTACTGGGTAGTTGGTGGGGTCTTCAGTTGTATCCAAACGTTTATCACGAATGTCATCATGAAACCAAAAATTCGTGCCCAAGTCGAAGCGGAAATGAAAGCAAATCCGCCTAAAACGGTAGTTACGCCTCGTAAAGACGTAACGCCTGAAAAAACAGAAGCTGTCAAAAAAGCGTTGAACACGACAAAGCCTAACGGAAAAGGTCGTAACGCTGGCAAGCAGCAACGGAAGTAATTCTTGACCAAATCGCTCATTGGGCGGTTTGGTTTTTTGTTGTTTTCAAATGGGAATCAGTTGCTTCTTCTATTGCCTTTCGCTATAGTAAATGAGAGGTGAGCGCATGTTTCAAGCATATATCAATATTTTTGTCATTTTCAGTCTCATGTTTATCGGTTATTGGTTGTCTTACAAACAATGGTTTTCTAATCGAACCGCCGACACGTTTTCAAAACTGGTGTTAAATGTCTCATTACCTGCCAATATGTTTTTGACGATCATTAAAAACTTTACGAAAGACGAGTTTCTCTCATTAGTTTCCGGGATGATCATCCCTTTGCTTTCCATGATGATCACTTACTTCGCCGGTTATTTATGGCGCCGTTTCGCGCAAGTTGAAACCAAACACCAAGGGGCATTTTCCGCCATGTTTACCTTTTCCAATACGATCTTCATCGGCTTACCGATCAATTTAGCCATTTTTGGTGAAAAAGCCGTTCCCTATGTGTTGTTGTACTACATCGTAAATACGACATTATTTTGGACCATCGGTATTTTTGAGTTAGCAAAAGATAACCCCGATTTCGGCGAAGCCCGCATTTCCTTTCATCCATTGGTCATGCTAAAAAAGATTTTTTCGCCAGCCTTGATTGGTTTCATTATCGGCTTGATCTGGATGCTGTTCACATTCCCACTGCCCTCCTTTGTTGATGGACTTGGAAGCTACCTAGCAGATTTAACGACGCCTCTATCAATGTTTATTATCGGGATCATCGTGTACTTTGGCGGGCTCAAGAACTTGCGAATGACCAAAGACATTGCTGGTGTCCTGTTTGGTCGCTTCGTTCTTTCGCCCCTCGTGGTATGGCTATTAAGCAGGATCATCCCTGTTCCTGAATTGATGCTTTCTGTGTTTATTATCCAAGCCTCCATGCCCGTCCAAAACTCTGTCCCAATTCTTGTGAGAAACTATCAAGGGGATGAAGAATTTGCAACTTCTTGTCTGGGCTATTCCGTCTTACTGTACATGGTGTATCTGCCTGTTTTGCTTTTTTTCTTTTTTTAGCTAGTTAACGAACTTTGTCGAAAAATACTCGTTACCAAAGGCATTCGCTTCTTTCGGTAACGAGTATTTTTCTTCTCTTTGTATGGTAAAGGTTCGATTGATTCGCTGTCCGAGCGGCAACTCCCCTTATGATTTTTCACTATAGATCAGATTTTTCTGATTTTCGTCAGATTGTGGCTGCTTAGGTCGATTTCAATCCGTCCTTCAATGGAAATGCGTTCGTCGATTTTTGATTGCTTACTTTGATACAGATTAACCTGCAATTCATCCTTATTGGATTCGATATAATAGGCGATGTTTTGTGGATGATCTACTGTGAGATAAAGTTTGTCCTTTTTCACCTCTACTCGCTTTATTTCCTCTTCTTTGAAATTTGTCATCGGGAAATGATTAGCGACGCTTTCATGGGCAAAAACAATTTCAGGTTTCCTCGTCAAAAATAAATAGATGATCGAACTGACGCCGATAAGTAACAAGAAGACCAAAAGCTTATTGACTTTCTTTAGCTGCTCTTTCTTCTTGTTGTCTTCAGCGAATTTATTTACTAGATCGATATCATCATAAAACAATTCATCCAAAGAAACTTGATACATTTGAGCTAGCTCGATCAATGTAGTGATATCCGGGTAATTTCTTCCAATCTCCCAGTTTGAAATCGCTGAGCGACTGACATTCAATTCTTTCGCTAACTCTTCTTGCGTCATTCCTAATTGTTTTCTTCTTTCTTTTATCATCTGATGGAATGCCATTTTTTCCTCCTTCTGATCTTTTCTTTTCTTATATTAAAACACAAAATCCCTTCTCTTTTGTTGCGAAAATGAAGCATTGACGATTGCCACATTTCGTGACATCCTTGATAACTGCCTAAAGCCTGTAAAAATAGTGACCTTCTTTGTTCACCCCTTTCATACACAAGACAAAAAAAGCCCATCAAGCAGAAACTAGCTATACTAGATGCTGCGATGATGGGCTTATTTTTTTTAAGTGAGCAGCCGTTGGCTTACAACATATCGAACAACGACAACTGATTTTCATCTGGTAGATCTTTTAGAACACCGTTATCCGTCATGTATTCAATCAATGTCTTAGAAACTTTCCCGCGATTGGCGAGGTCTTCTTTCGATAAGAAGGGACCATCTTTTCGTGCTTCCACGATTTGTTTCGCTACGTTCAGCCCTAAACTCGGTACTGCTCGGAACGGTGCGATCAATTTTTTCCCGTCGATCACGAAGTTTTCTGCATCGGATTTATACAGATCGATCATCCCAAATTCATAACCGCGCTCCAGCATTTCATTGGCTAACTCCAGAACCGTCAACAGATTCTTTTCTTTCGTTGACGCATCCAATCCTTTGTCAGTGATTTCTTGCATCCGTTCTTTTACGGCGTCTTTTCCTTTTGACATGGCAATCAAATCAAAATCGTCTGCTCGGACAGAGAAATAAGCACAGTAATAGAGAATTGGGAAGTACACTTTAAAGTAAGCCACCCGCAACGCCATCAAGACATACGCCGCCGCATGGGCTTTCGGGAACATGTACTTGATCTTCGAACAAGAATCGATATACCATTCTGGGACATTGTTCTCCCGCATCGCTTGCAAGTAAGTATCCCGCAAGTCGTCAGGGATCTTGTTCCATTGTCCTTTACGGACCGTTTCCATGATTTTAAAGGCCATGCCGTCATCTAAGCCAGCGTGGATCAAATACACCATGATATCATCCCGACAGCCGATTACTTCCGCTAGGCTGGCATCTCCGCGACGGATCAATTCTTCCGCATTGCCCAACCATACATCGGTACCATGGGAAAGACCAGAGATCTGCAGGAGTTCAGCAAAGGTCGATGGATGGGTTTGATCCAGCATCCCCCGCACAAAGCGGGTACCAAATTCCGGGATGCCTAATGTACCGGTTTTCGAATAGATTTGCTCTTCGGTCACGCCTAACACATCCGTGCCACCAAAAATACGCATCACTTCTGGATCATCGGTGGGGATCGTTTTTGGATCGATGCCTGATAGATCCTGCAGCATCCGAATGACTGTCGGATCATCGTGTCCGAGGATATCCAGTTTCAAGATATTGTCATGAATCGAATGGAAATCAAAGTGGGTCGTTTTCCACTCCGCATTTTGATCATCCGCTGGGTATTGGATCGGGGTGAAATCATAGACATCCATATAGTCGGGAATAACGATGATCCCCCCCGGATGCTGACCAGTCGTCCGTTTGACGCCTGTGGCACCTTTTGCCAGGCGATCGACTTCGGCTGCTCGATAATGAAGATTATGATCGCGCTCAAAGCCTTTTACGAAACCAAAGGCTGTTTTGTCGGCTACGGTACCGATCGTTCCTGCACGATAGACGTATTCTTCACCGAAGAGTACTTTCGTATAGTTATGGGCTTCTGGCTGATATTCCCCTGAGAAGTTCAAATCGATATCGGGTACTTTATCGCCGTGGAAACCAAGGAACGTTTCAAAGGGAATATCGTGGCCATCTTTGTTCAGACGGGTTCCGCATTTTGGACATTTTTTCTCTGGCATATCATAACCAGAACCATACGAACCGTCTTCGTAAAACTCCGAATACTGGCAATCGGGACAATAATAATGAGGAGCTAATGGATTGACCTCAGTGATCCCCGTCATGGTTGCCACGAAACTAGAACCGACTGATCCCCGTGACCCTACTAGATAGCCGTCTTCATTGCTTTTATGAACGAGTTTTTGTGAGATCAAATAGATCACGGAAAAGCCGTTCCCAATGATCGAATCAAGCTCTTTTTTCAAACGTTTTTCCACGATCTCTGGTAACGGATCGCCGTATAACTCTTTGGCACGGTTGTAACTTAAGTCGGTGATCTCTTGTTCTGATCCGGGAATCTTTGGTGTATACAGATCATCTTTTACCGGAATGACTTTTTCACAAAGATCGGCGATTTTATTCGGGTTCGTCACCACGATTTCTTTCGCCGCTTCTGGACCTAAAAATTGAAAAGCGGTCAGCATCTCATCCGTAGTACGGAAGTGCACGTCTGGTAGGCTATGACGATTCAACGGATTGGCGCCTCCCATTGAATTGATCAAGACCTTGCGATAAATGGCGTCTTCTTCGTTTAGGTAATGGGCATTCCCAGTAGCCACAACGATTTTCCCTAACTCTTCCCCCATTTTTACCAGATTCCGAATGATGTCTTCTAGGTCTTTTTCACTTTTCACGAGTTCCGTTTCCAAAAGATGGGCATAAACTGCTTTGGGCATGACTTCGATGTAGTCATAAAACTTGGCAAGTTCTCGTGCTGCATCGACCCCTTTTTGCATCATTGCGACAAAGACTTCTCCTTTATCACAGGCGGTTCCGACTAACAATCCTTCCCGCAATTTCACCAATTCTGAACGTGGGATTCGTGGGACTTTATCATGGAAGTACTTCACATTCGACATCGAGATCAGCTTGAATAAATTCTTCAATCCTGCCTGTGTTCGAGCCAAGATCGTGGCATGGAAAGGTCGAGCGGCTTTGTAGGAGTTCTCGCCCCCCACGTGTCGGTTCAACTCTTCGTGCAGCAGCATCTCATGTTTTTCCATTGCTTCTTTGACAAAGATCCATGCTAAATGACCGGTTGCCTCCGCATCGTAGATCGCTCGGTGATGTTGTTCTAAGCTGACACCGAATTTTTTGGAAAGGACACCTAAACCGAATCGCTTAAACTCTGGATACAAATAACGAGCGAGTTCCAATGTATCAATGACGGGATTTTCCGCTTCTGGAATACCGTATTTTCGATAACTGGTATTTAAGAAGCCCATATCAAATGACGCATTGTGGGCAACTAAAATGGCTCCTTCAGAAAACTCACGGAACAAACGTAAGACTTCTTCTTCTGATTTTGATCCGCGAACCATTTCATCGGTGATTCCCGTCAGTTCTACGGTCGTTCGCGATAAGGGATGACCTGGATCGATAAATTCATCAAAGGATGCCTCCACGTTGCCTTTATGCATCCGCACAGCAGCCAACTCAATGATGGTGTCGTATACTGCAGACAACCCAGTGGTCTCCACGTCAAACACGATATAAGTAGCATCGGTCAGTGGAACAGGCTGAGGATTGTAGGCAACCGCTACGCCGTCATCCACGATATTGGCTTCCACACCGTAAAGAATTTTAACACCAGCTTTTTCTCCTGCATGATGGGCATCAGGGAACCCTTGCGCTCCACTATGATCGGTGATCGCAATCGCCTTATGGCCCCATTTGCCTGCTTGAGCGACAAAATCCGCCACGTTGTTGGTGGCATCCATCGTACTCATATTGGAATGCAGGTGGAGTTCGACCCGTTTCTCGCCTTCAGGTGCATAGTCTTTGCGGTCTTCGTGTTTGACTTCCAGCAAATCTTGCGCATTCATAACGAGATCTCGCATGAAGGTATCTTCTTGGACGCTACCGCGTACTTTGACCCAACTACCTTTGGTGATGGCATCAAAAACTTGTTCATCTTTTTCATTGTTGGAGAATTTTTTCACACTAAACGATGACGTATAGTCGGTGATTTTCAAGATCAAAATCTTCCGTTTTGAACGCAATTCGCGGACTTCTTTATCAAAGACATACCCTTGGATCGTAACTCGGCGTTCTTCCTCGATGATATTGATCATCGGTGTCACAGGTTCATCGGCAGGAATATTACGTCCCAAGGCGATTGGTCCGTCAAATTCGACTGTTTTGACTTCTTTTTTGCGTTGCTCGTGCGCCATTAAGTTCTCAGCAGCTTGTTGTTGGAACGCTGCTGTTTGCTCTTCCTTGCGTGCTTCAAGTTCTTTTAAGGCCGCCTCCGCTTGCTCTTGGTCTAGCTGCGGCAAGATCCGAAATTTTTGAAAGCCGAAGGTACTATAATTTTCCTCAATGATCGGCAAGTACTGCTGCTGCAAAATCGTGATGACCGCATCATTGTTGACTGGCAAAATCACTTTGTTCTCTTGCAGCACAGGCATTTGGTTTTTGATCACTTGATGAACCAATGGTCGATCACAATTTTGATTGGCTAACGCTAATGGCCAATATTCTTGAATGAATTGCTCATCAAAGGAACCATCTTGAGCTTCAATGATGATACGAACTTCCGCAATCTCTTTAAACGCCAATTCAATATGTTGTTTAAAGGACTGATACACCATCACCGGTAATAAACGTTCAAATTGGAAATAAAACGTCCACGCTTTTGATTGTCGATGCACGGTCACTTGTTTGATTTGGGCAGTCTGCATCAACGGATGCTGCCGAAGATTTGGGGCAGCTGCAATTTGGTCTAATAATATCTCAAAGGTCTCTCTTTCTTTTGACAATTGAAGATCCTCCTTTTCTCAGTACTCACTAGTATACCTCTTTTTGCCCTCATTTTCATTAAAAAATCGAGAAAGGATTTCCTCTCTCGATCTGCTATTCATTCTTGTTCGTTCCTGTTTATTCCTGATTGGCTAACAAAATCGTCAGGGTCGAAGCGACTTCTTCTTTTCTCACTTCAACGGTCGCACCAGTATGCTTGATTTTGATCTCTACGATGCCTTCTACGGCTTTTTTACCGATAGTCAAGCGAATCGGACAGCCAATCAAATCGGCATCTGCAAATTTGACCCCTGCACGTTCATTGCGGTCATCTACCAGCACTTGATAGCCGACTTGGTTCATCATTTCTTCTACTTCTTCACTTAAGGCATTTTGATAGCTATCTTCAATCGACGTTTGAATGATATGCACATCAAATGGGGCAATTTCTTGGGGCCAATCGATCCCAAATTCATTGCCGTATTGTTCGACGATCGTTGAAAGCAGCCGAGAAACCCCCAGCCCATAACAGCCCATGATGATTGGTTGCTCATCGCCGTTTTCATCGACAACCGTCGCTTCTTGCGCCTCACTGTACTTGGTTCCTAACTTGAAGATATGGCCAACTTCGATTCCTCGCGTAAAGGTTAAGGTTCCCTTTCCATCTGGGGAAGGATCACCTTCTTGAACCAAGCGAAAATCGGCAAAGGCTAATGGTTGAAAATCACGCCCCACATTCGCATTGAGATAATAGCTTTGTTTTTCTGCCGCTGGAACGATCAGATTCGCCATATCTTGGACATGCTGATCGGCGTACAACTGGATCGAATCAGCAAGCGCAATGGGACTGCGCAGCTGCGTCTCACTCGTCAGATAAGACTCCGCTTCCTCAACAGTCAGCACCTTCACTTGATCAGCGGCTAAGTAATGCTTGACCTTTGTTTCATTGAGGCTGTGATCGCCTCGTAATAACACCATAATGACTTGCTCGTCAACGAGTAATAAAGATACTTGAACGATTTTTTGCAAGTCTGTTTCGTATGCCTGCGCCAGCTCCTCTAACGTTAAAGGCTCATCCTGAACGACTTTTTGTAATTCTAAATAGGTCTCGTGAGATTTTTTGGCGATGTATTGACTGGTTGCTAATTTCCAATTGGCGACATAATCGCTTTCGGTCGAGTAGCAGATCAGCTCTTCGCCGATCCCCGACAATGCCAAAAATTCTTTCGAATCTCTGCCACCCATCAAGCCATTGTCCCCGACCACTGCCCGATACTCGATCCCACAGCGTTTCAATATTGCATGATAAGCCATTTCGTAACGATTATAGGTTTGATCTAAGCTGGCTTCATCGGCATGAAAGGAATAGCCATCTTGCATGATAAATTCGCGGCTGCGGATCAATCCAAAGCGCGGCCGCTGTTCGTCCCGATATTTCGTTTGGATCTGATACAAGCTCAATGGCAGCCGTTTATAAGACGTGATCTCGTTTTTGATCAATGTCGTAAACGGCTCTTCATGAGTAGGTCCTAAAACGATCTCTCGTTCGTTTCGATCTGTTAATCGATACAAGGATTCACCATACAATGAGGCACGTCCTGACTCCTTCCATGGCTCATACGGAAGCAAAGAAGGCATCGCCATCTCTACGGCATCGATTTGTGCCAATTCTTCACGGATGACCCGCTTGATCTTTTCTAACACCCTTTGTGCTAGCGGCAAGTAAACATAAATGCCTGCCGCCACTTGTCGAATATACCCTGCCCTAACTAACAGTTGATGACTTAACGTCTCCGCATCGCTGGGGGTTTCCCGCAATGTCGGAATCAAACATTTTGACTGTTTCATTTTTTTCTCCTTTGCTACAAAAAATCATGTTCACCCGATCAACAATTGATTTGCTTGTGCGTCTTATTTTTAAAAGAAGAAACGTTGGATATCATTCCAGGTAACGAGAACCATCAGCAGCATCAAAAACCCAAACCCAATCAGAGTAATGATGCCTTCTTTTTCTTGGCTGATTGGCTTGCCTCGCAAACCTTCTAAAATATTTAAAACCAGCTTACCGCCATCCAATCCAGGAATCGGTAATAAATTAAAGATCCCCAAGTTGATAGAAATCATCGCCATCATCGCGATCACCGTTGTTACCCCTTGCGATGCAGCTTGAGAAGACAGTTGGAAAATCGCTACCGGTCCACCCAATTTATTGATATCTGGTTGGGCAATCAAGTTGCCGACTGCTCTAAAAATCACCAGTGAATTGTCAATGGTCGTTTGCAAGCCGCCCAGTAAGATATCTCCGATCCCAGTTTTTAAGGAAGCGGTGATCCCTAAGAAACCAATCGTGGTCTCCCCTGATTCTTGACTCGCAGGAGTTGCCGTCAAATCAAGTGTTTCTGATCCTCGTTTGACTGCTAGAGCAATCTGAGTATCTGGGTACTTTTGGATCTCAGTCGTTAATTCTGACCAGTTAGAAACATCGACACCTTCGACAGCTAAGATTTCATCGCCATTTTGCAGCCCTGCTTCAGCTGCCGGTGTTCCTGCTTCGATTCCTGTCACGATGGTTGCATCTTGATTCGCAACACCACCTTGTGCAAACACCAACCCAGTGAATAAGACCAAGGATAAAATAAAGTTGTTCATCGGTCCAGCAAAATTCGTCAGCATTCGCTGCCAAAGCTTTGCGGACTGGAATTGAACGTCTTTAGGTGCGATCCGAACTTCAACGCCATCTTCATGGATGATCGTTGCATCATGATCCACAGCGTACGTAATCGCTTCTTGTTCATTGCCATTGATGAACCCTGTGATCGTCAACTTCTCCTCCAAGTCAAAGTCGGTCACTTCCATAGGGATCGCTTGCGGCAATTGGATCTTTTTGCTCGTATTGATTTTGATAACTTTGCCAGTTGCATCTTGAACCAAGGAGACTGGCATACCTGGTGTTAATTCTGTTTCATCTTCACCCCAGCCCGCCATTTGGACATACCCGCCTAATGGCAGCATCCGAATCGTGTAGGTCGTCCCATCTTTCGCTTGATGCGCGAACAATTTAGGCCCCATACCGATGGCAAACTCTCTTACTAAAATACCTGCCCGTTTTGCAAAGAAGTAGTGTCCAAACTCGTGAATCACTACCACTACGGAAAAGATAATGATAAATACAAGTATCGTTTTCATGCTCGTTCCTCTCTTTCACAGCATCCCTCTCATTCAGGGCAGCCTTTCCTTATTTTATCACACCGATTCCCGTTGAGGAACTCACATTCCCGTTGTAACAAGAATTTAAAAAAAGAAGCGCAAGCCAAGCCTGCACTTCTAAATAATTTCTAAAAAACACCGAATAAATACATGATTGGAAACACAAACAGCATGCTATCGAAGCGATCCAAGATCCCGCCATGTCCTGGCAAAAGATTGCCTGAATCCTTCACGCCATAATGACGTTTGATTGCCGATTCCACTAAATCACCGAATTGACCAGCGATCGAAAAGAGGACCGTCAATAAGATCATGAGGGCACTACCATGTCCAAAATAATCTTTCCCTGGAAATGCTAGCAGATACAAACCGGCTACGACCACCGCAGCAGCAATCCCGCCTAGGGCCCCTTCGATCGTTTTATTAGGGGAAATCTCTGGCCATAATTTTCGTTGACCGTAACGCCGTCCCACCATGTAAGCCCCAATATCTGTTGCCCACACGATAAACAGACCGAAAACTAAAACGACTAAGCCATCTGTTGCTGAACGTGCCGTCAAGAAACGTTCAAACCCGACACCCGTATATAAGCTGACGATCACTGGAAAACCAGCTTCATCGATAGTATACGTATTTTTAGAAATAACCGCGATCCCTAGTAATAAAAGGACGATTACATAATACAAGGCACTTTTATCTGTGCCCTCTGGCAAAAAGAAAAACCAGCGTTCTTGAGGTAAAACTAAAATCACCGCACCGATGATTGAAAGAATTCCTTCAAAACTGAAAACAGCTAGTCCTTTCATCCGAAATAATTCATAAACACCAATCCCTGCCATCGCTGCTGCCAGCAATTCGACGGCAATGCCGCCAACGTAAATAATTGGCAGGAAAAAGGCTAATGCGACGACCGCAGTGATTACACGTTGTCTCACTCTTCTTCCTCCTTCATTTTCAAACCGCCAAAACGCCGGTTTCGTTGTTGAAAGCTCCCGATCGCATCTTCTAGTAAAGCAGCATCGAAATCAGGCCAGAGCGCTTTCGTAAAGAATAATTCGCTGTAAGCAATCTGCCATAACAAGAAGTTGCTGATACGTTCTTCGCCACTCGTGCGAATCACCAATTCAGGATCACGTAACGCGTTTGGCAAAAAACCAGTCATCAAATGTGTCGCCAGCATGTCTTCCGTGAGCTTGGGCAGGGCTTCCTCCGAAGCTGCAAGCTCTTCATAAAGGGCTTGGACCGCAGTCAAAATTTCTGCGCGGCTGCCGTAATTTAAAGCAAAATTCAAGATCATCCCAGTATTATCTTTGGTTTGGTCAATCGCTCGCTTGACCGCTTCTTGTGTGTGTTCGGGTAAAGATTCCGTGAACCCCATCACTTTGACTTGAACATTTTCTTTGATCAGCTCAGGAACAAACGTGTCGAAAAAGTCGACGGGCAGTTGCATCAAAAAGTCCACTTCTTCATTTGGCCGTTTCCAATTCTCTGTTGAAAACGCATAAAGAGTCAATACTTTCACACCAAGGTGTGAAGCATGTTTCGTGATCTTTTTTACCGTCTCCATGCCTTCTTTGTGACCAGCTACTCTTGGCAAGCGCCGGTTTTGCGCCCATCTGCCATTGCCATCCATAATGATCGCGATGTGTTGGGGAATCGGCAGTGATGGATCAAATTCATGTTCAGCCGCTTCTTTGATATATTTGTCTTTTTGTGGAAAAAAACGCAGCATCGTATTCGCTCCTCTTCCAATTCTTGAAATTCATCTTTTACATTATAACAATAATCAGATTTCTTGCCTATGAAAACCAAGAAAAGATTTCCATATTAAGAAAAAACAAAAAAACAGTCGTGTTATTCAAGTACATACGGCACTTTCGACCATAAAAAAAGAGCCGCTGAAGCGACTCTTCGTCATTCCTTTTAAACCTCAAGTAGCTCTTGCTCTTTTTCAGCTGCGATCGCATCGATTTCTTTGATGCTGTTATCTGTAGCAGTTTGCACTTCTTTTTCAGATTCACGCAAATCATCTTCTGTAATATCGCCAGCTTTTTCTTGTTTCTTGTAAGCTTCCATCGCATCACGGCGAATGTTACGGACCGCGATTTTCGCATTTTCAGCTTCTTTTTTCACGTCTTTGGCTAATTCTTTACGACGTTCTTCCGTTAATTGAGGAATCACCAAACGAATGACTGTTCCGTCATTGGCAGGCGTGATACCAATATCACTTTGCATGATGGCTTTTTCTACTTCTTGGATCATTGTTTTGTCAAAAGGTGTGATCATCAAAATTCTTGCTTCTGGAATCGTAATTGAAGCCATTTGGTTCAAGGGTGTTGGTACACCATAGTAAGTAACCATTACGCGGTCTAAGATGCTCGCATTCGCGCGGCCAGCACGGATTTGTCCTAATTCCCGCTGCAAGTTTTCTGCTGCTTTTTTCATTTTGTCTTTTGCTTCTGTTAAAATTTTGTCAGCCATGTTATTTCCCCCTTACTGTCGTTCCAATATGTTCACCTAAAATGGCGCGGCGAATGTTTCCATGCTCATTCAAGTTGAATACGACTAATGGAATATCGTTGTCCATACTTAATGAACTTGCGGTTGAATCCATTACTTGCAATCCTTTAGAAATGACTTCTAAATGGGTCAATTCTTCAAATTTCACAGCACTTTGGTCCGTTTTAGGATCTGCTGAGTAGACGCCATCAACATTGTTTTTCGCCATCAAAATGACATCAGCGTTGATTTCAGCTGCCCGTAAGGCTGCGGTCGTATCAGTTGAGAAATAAGGGTTTCCGGTTCCGCCTGCAAAAATGACGACCCGCCCTTTTTCTAAGTGACGTTCTGCTCTGCGACGAATATAAGGCTCTGCGATTTGACGCATTTCGATCGAAGTTTGGACACGCGTTGGTACACCAGCATTTTCTAGCGTGTCTTGTAATGCTAAAGCATTCATCACAGTCGCTAACATGCCCATGTAATCAGCTTGTGCTCTTTCCATCCCCATTTGCGCGCCGATTTGTCCACGCCAAATGTTTCCGCCGCCGACCACGATCGCCATCTGTACGCCTAATTCGTGGACTTCCTTGATCTCTTTAACGATCTCTTGGATCGTCGGTGGTTTGATCCCAAAGCCTTCGTCACCCGCTAATGCTTCACCACTTAATTTTAATACAACACGTTGATATTTTGGTTTGCCCATCATGATTCCTCCGTACATTCTCCAATACTATTGTAGCATATTGGTGCTCTTTCGTTGAAAATTATCTACACTATTTCTTTAAAAACCGTTTTTGCTTAAAAAAAGGGAGCGCACTTCCATGCGTTCCCATCTGTTCGAGGAACAGAATTATTTTTTCACTTGGCTCATTACTTCTTCAACGAAGTTGTCTTCGCGTTTCTCGATACCTTCGCCGACTTCAAAGCGGACAAAAGATTTCACAGTTGCGCCTTTTGATGCAACATATTTTTCAACTGTCATATCTGGGTCTTTAACGAATGGTTGGTCAACCAAAGCGATTTCTGCTTTAAATTTCTTCAAGCGTCCTTCAACCATTTTTTCAACGATGTTCGCTGGTTTGCCTTCGTTCAATGCTTGTTCTGTCAAGACTTGTTTTTCATGATCCAATTCTTCTTGAGAGATTTGTGCTTCGTTCACGTAGCGAGGGTTGATCGCTGCAACGTGCATTGCAACATCTTTCGCAACTGATTCGTCAGTTGTTCCTTCAAGAACAGTCAATACAGCAATACGTCCGCCCATGTGTAGGTAACCGCCGAAAGCAGCATTGTCATCTTTTTCAACAACTTCAAAACGACGGAAGCTGATTTTTTCTCCGATTACTTGTGTTGCTTCGATCAACGCAGCATCCATTGTGCCTTTAGAAGTTTCTAATTTTAAAGCAGCATCCATATCAGCTGGTTTGTTTGCTGCGATTACTTCAGCGATTTCTTTTACTAAGTCTTGGAACATTTCGTTTTTAGAAACGAAGTCAGTTTCTGAGTTCACTTCAACGATTGCTGCTGTGTTGCCGTTGATCGCTACAGATGCTAAACCTTCAGCAGCAATACGGTCGTTTTTCTTCGCAGCTTTTGCCATACCTTTTTCACGTAATAAGTCTACGGCTTTTTCGATGTCGCCTTCTACTTCAACTAATGCACGTTTTGCGTCCATCATTCCTACACCAGTCATATCGCGTAATTCTTTTACTAATTTAGCTGTTACTTCTGCCATTTTTTGTTTCCTCCTAAATGTTTTTAAACAAGATTGCTTGTCTTTAAAAAAAGCTGTTTCAAAGGAGAGTGAGGCTTGGCGCCTAGCCTTTGAAACAGCTCCATCATTTATTATTCAGCTGATGCGTTGTCGCCTTCGACAACATCAACGATTTCTTCGATTGAAGTTGCGTTTTCTGTTGATTCAGCAGCAAAATCTTCTTCTGCTACTTGGTCTTCGCCTTGGTTACCTTCGATGAAAGCATCTGCCATTTTCGCAGTGATCAATTTAACGGCACGAATAGCGTCATCATTTGATGGGATAACAACATCGATTTCGTCTGGATCACAGTTTGTATCGACCATAGCTACGATCGGGATATTTAATTTGCGTGCTTCTTGGATCGCGATACGTTCTTTACGTGGGTCAACAACGTACATTACATCTGGAATTCTTGGCATATCAGCGATACCGCCTAAGAATTTTTCAAGACGTTCGCGCTCTTTGTTCAAGCCAACGACTTCTTTTTTAGGAAGAACAGCAAATGTGCCATCTTCTTCCATTTTGTTGATTTGTTTCAAACGAGCAACACGTTTTTGGATTGTTTCCCAGTTTGTCAAAGTTCCACCTAACCAACGATGGTTAACATAGTATTGACCTGAACGGATTGCTTCTTCTTTGATTGCTTCTTGTGCTTGTTTTTTAGTACCTACGAATAATGCAACGCCGCCTTCTTCAGCAACATTTTTCATGTAGTCGTAAGCTGCGTCTACTAATTTCACTGTTTTTTGCAAATCAATGATGTAGATGCCGTTTCTTTCTGTGAAGATATATTTCTTCATTTTTGGGTTCCAGCGACGAGTTTGGTGACCAAAGTGTACGCCGGCTTCTAGTAATTGTTTCATTGAGATTACTGCCATGTTGTGTTTCCTCCAATTTGGTTTTTTTGTTTTCCTCTCTTGCTCTTTTACTCCTTGAAGAACTGAATCGATCAGCACCGCTTCGCAGATGGAACAAGATGTGGGATTGACGTGAAAAACTCACGCCTTAAACAGTATACAGTAGCTAAAAAAGAAATGCAACTGATTCAAATGAAAAACTACGATTCGTGGTCCAGATTTTTTTTAACGTTCTAATTCTTTTCTTATTATATCTAGGTTTTTTCGGCTTTATCTGCTATGATAAGGCTGACTTAATCAATCATGCTTAAAGGAGTTTACCTATGCGAAAAGCTGATCGCCATTTACTTATTAGACAAATCATTACTGAACATACTGTACGCACGCAAGAAGAATTATTGCAGCAATTGGAAGCCCAAGGCGTCTCCGCCACGCAAGCGACCATCTCTCGCGATATTCGTGATTTGAAAATCGTGAAAGTGCCCGATGAAACAGGTCAGACAAAGTTTGTCATTTTTCAAGGAATGCAATCGTCAGAAGATGAAAAAGAAGAAGAGCAGCGGTTGATACAGATGATCGAAGACGTTGTCACTAAAGTAGATCGTGTGCAATTTATGACGTTGATCCATACCGTTGCGGACAATGCGCCTTTGCTTTCGGCAGCGATCGATGAAGTGACTATGCCAGAAAAAGTTTGCTCGTTGGCGGGCTTTGATACAGTAGCGGTGATTTCCCGCAGCGACGAAGATGCCGAAACTTTTTATCAATTTATCAGAAACCACGCGGTCTTATAAGACACCGAACAAATGTGACCTATCTGTATTTTTACTACAAAAAAGCTGTGTCCTTGTCGAAACAAGGATACAGCTTTTTTTGTTACATTTTGTCGGGTGCATGTAAACCAAGCAACCGTAAATCTTCTTTTAATAAGGTCGTTACTGCATAAACTAGAGCCAGACGTGCGTCTTTTTCCGCATCTTCAGCCAAGATTTTCACATTGGCGTAATACTTATTAAAGGCCTGTGCCAATTTGATGGCATGTTTAGCAATGACGGATGGTTCATATTTTTCTGCTGCTTGCAGCACGGTTTCTGGGTAGCGCTGAATCAATTTGATGACTTCCCAGCTCTCAGTATCTGCCAATGACAAACTGCTGACAGCAGCAGGATCAAAGTCGGCTTTTTCAAGAATGCTCATGGCACGGGCATGAGAATATTGCACATAGGGTCCGGTCTCTCCTTCAAAACGGACAACTTCTTCTAGCGTAAAGTCGAAATTATTCAAACGGTCATTTTTCAAGTCGTGGAAAACGACTGCCCCGACACCGACTTGTTTTGCAACTTCTTCTTTGTTTTCAAGGGTTGGGTTCTTTTCAGTGATTTGTTCTTTCGCTGAATCGATCGCTTCATTCAATACTTCTTCTAAAAGAACGATCTTCCCTTTTCTCGTAGATAATTTTTTCCCATCTTTGGTGATCAATCCAAATGGTACGTGGGTCATATCATCTGCCCACTCAAAGCCCATTTCCTTCAAAACAGCTTTTAATTGCTTGAAGTGATAACTTTGCTCATTTCCTACCACGTACAATGATTTGGCAAAATTGTAGGTCCGTTTGCGGTATAGCGCCGCAGCCATGTCCCGTGTGATGTAAAGAGTCGCACCATCGGATTTGCGGATCAAGGCTGGATTTAGGTCATACGCAGCCAAATCAACGATCTCTGCCCCTTGGTCTTCTTTCAACAAGTGTTTTTCCTCTAATAATTCCACGACTTCTGTCATTTTATCATTATAGAAAGCTTCGCCATTCAATGAATCAAAGGAAACTTCCAACATATCATAGATTTTATTGAATTCTTTTAATGATTCATCACGGAACCATTGCCACAAATCCATTGCTTCTTGGTCACCATCTTCTAGTTTCTTGAACCAAGCTCTCGCATCATCTTCTAATTGTTTATCTGTCTCGGCAGCTTCGTGAAAATCAACATACAAACGCAACAGTTCGTTGATTGGTTCCGCTTTGACCGCTTCTTCTGACCCCCATTTTTTATAGGCCACGATCAATTTCCCAAATTGTGTGCCCCAGTCGCCTAAATGGTTGATGCGAATTGGCTGGTAACCGATTTTTTCTAAAATAAAGCCGATTGAGTTACCGATCACAGTGGAACGCAAATGCCCCATTGAGATGGGTTTGGCAATATTTGGTGAAGACATATCGATGGGTACTGCTTGCTGATTGCCGATGGTTTGATCGCCAAAATGATTTTTTTCTTTGAGAACCATCTCTAAGACGTGGGCAGAGATTGCTTTTTTATCCATAAAGAAGTTTAAATATGGACCGACCACTTCAATTTTTTCAAAAGACGCTTGATCGATTTTTTCTGCTAAGTCTGCGGCAATTTGCTGCGGCGCTTTCCGATAGACTTTTGCTAGCGAGAAGGCTGGGAATGCCACATCCCCATGGTCAGCTGACTTTGGATTTTCCAGTAATTGCTGAACTTGTTCGATCGATAGATCTTCTTTTACTACTTGATGGATGGCTTGTGCGACGATTTCTTTGTTATTCATAGTATCCCTCCTATAATGACTGAGCCCATGTTTTGATGAAACGTTGTTTGAAGCAAGCAAACAGCTGTATGTTTTTAACGCAAGAAATGATTGATAAAAACAAAAAAAGCCTCTAGCGCATAACATGCACTAGAGACGAGATTTCCCGCGGTACCACTCTGATTGTCCTTTTCGGACCCACTTTTTTCTGATAACGGCAGAATTCCGTTTGCTTGGCAAATTCTCACAAGTGCGTTTCACAATCTGATCAATTCGGCTTCCACCACCCCGAACTCGCTAACTGATACTCGAATCGCTACTTCTCTTGTTTCATCAAATCAAGGCTATTTACTTCCCAGAAAGTATAGCAAAGAAATGTTTGTTTGGCTAGCGAGATTTTGGCATTTTCAAAAAAAATTATTTTATACTTTAGGAATAAATAGATCTCCAGCAGTCACTGCCATGATCGCTTTGATTGAGTGCAAACGATTTTCGGCTTGATCAAATTGACGGGCATACTTACTGCGAAAGACCTCATCAGTGACTTCCATCTCAGAAATTCCATACGCCTGCGCTGCTTTTTTGCCATACGTGGTCTGATCATCATGAAATGCTGGCAAACAATGCATAAAAATCACTTGATCGTTTTGTGTTTTTTTCATCAACGATTGGTTGACTTGATACGGCAGCAACTGTTCGATCCGCTCTTGGAATTTTTCTTCTTCACCCATTGATACCCAAACATCGGTATACACGACATCAGCGCCTAGAACACCTTGATCCACATCATCAGTCACCAAAATCTTTGCGCCCGATTGCTTGGCATAGGCTTGTGCCTGTGCGATGATGGTTGCTTCTGGCTGCAAGGCCTTCGGGGTGACGACATGAATATTGACCCCTAAGATCGCACTGGTCACTAATAAAGAATTAGCGACATTGTTGCGCCCATCCCCACAGTATGCGATGGTCAAGCCAGTCAGCTCACCAAAGTTTTCTTGAATGGTCAAAAAGTCAGCGATCATTTGCGTTGGATGCCATTCATCCGTTAAGCCATTCCAAACAGGTACACCTGAATAGTTGGCCAGATCTTCGACAACCTGTTGACTAAAGCCGCGAAACTCGATCCCGTCGAACATGCGGCCGAATACTTTGGCGGTATCTTCAACAGATTCTTTAGACCCCAACTGAATATCATTGGCCCCTAAAAATTCCGGATGTGCCCCCAGATCCACCGCTGCAACCGTAAAGGCTGCTCGCGTCCGTGTCGAATTCTTTTCAAACAAAAGTGCAATGTTTTTGCCATCTAAATAACGATGTGGTTGATTGTTGGCCTTTATCCCTTTCAAGTGCTGGGAAAAATCAATCAAATATTGTAGTTCTTCTTTTGTAAAATCCTTTTCTGCTAAAAAACTGCGTCCTTTAAAAACCGATGTCATTGCATACCCGCCCTTCAATTAACTAATAATTATACATGATAATATCAAATGACGAAATAAAATACAACAAAATCTTCTATTTGCTCATAAAGAAACCAAAAAAACACCTAAGAACGGATCTTAGGTGCAATCATCTTAAGAAATCGTATGGGCAAAGCTGACACTTGGATCAGCATTCAATGAAAGATCTGCTAAGCGTTGCTTTTTCAACGCAATATGGGCGTAGGCACCAATCATGGCCGCATTATCTCCGCAAAGACGCAACGGTGGAATCAACAATTCCACTTCCGGCAATTCCTGCATCGCTTTTTGTAAAGCGTCACGCAAGCCTTGATTCGCCGCGACTCCCCCAGCAACGATCAGCTGGTTTACAGGATAAGCTTGGCACGCCCGCAACGTTTTGTGAACCAATACTTCGACAACGCTGGCTTGGAAACTAGCTGCTAGATTTTCTACTGACAAAGCTTCCTCTCTTTGCTGTGCATTATGCACAAAATTGATAAAGGAACTCTTTAAGCCGCTGAAACTAAAATCAAAATTATCTTCTTGTATCATTGCTCGAGGAAAGTGATACGTATCACTGCCTAGATGCGCAAGGCGATCAATTTCTTTCCCACTAGGATAAGGCAACCCCAGAACACGACCGACTTTGTCATAGGCTTCACCAGCGGCATCATCTCTCGTTTCACCGATGATCTCAAAAGAGCCATCTTCTGCCATATACACCAATTCGGTATGGCCACCGCTGACCAATAATGCCATTAAAGGAAAAACCAATGGCTTCACTAGGCGAGCTGCATAAATATGTCCTGCCATGTGATTGACCGGAATCAGCGGTAAGCTGTGGGCCCAGGCAAAGGCTTTTGCTGCAGACAGCCCAATCAACAGTGCCCCAACCAACCCTGGACCATAGGTAACAGCAACAGCTGACAACTCTTCAGGTTGGGTGTCGGCCTGTGTCAATGCTTCTTCGATACATAAAGTAATCTGTTCGACATGGTGACGACTAGCGACTTCTGGTACGACACCGCCGAAGCGCTGGTGGCTCTTGATCTGCGAAGCAACAATGTTACTTAAAATGGTGTCGCCGTTTTTAATCACTGCCACACTGGTTTCATCACAACTGCTTTCAATGGCTAAAATCAATTCATTCATTTGATTTTTGTCCGCCTACTTTCTTTTCCATAATCAACGCATCCTCTTCTGGATGACTGTAATATTTTTTTCTACGACCGATGACTGTATAGCCCATACGTAAATAAAGAGCTTGTGCTTGCAAATTCGACACACGCACTTCAAGATAGATGCGCCGACCATCGGTTTGTTCCACGAGCGATTCCATTTGCTTCAACAATTCTTTCGCCAAACCACGACCTTGATACGCTGGTAAAACCGCTACATTAAACAACTCTGCTTCATCCAGCACTTGCTGAAAACAGAGAAACCCAATCAGCTCTTGATTGGTTTTTCCATAACGGAACAAATAGCGACTGTTGCTGTTTTGCAAATCTTGTTGAAATTGCTGCACATTCCAAGGCGAGCCAAAGGGATAGCTCTGATCTGCCAATGACCAGAGCATTTGCGGTGTCGGGATCGTTTGATCTGCTTGTTCGTTAGTCATTTAAAAATTTCACCATATCCAATGCGTCTTCATTGCCTTCGGTGTAGTACGCCGTTTTGATCGCCTGTGAAACAAACCCGAGGGTCCGATACAAACGTTGCGCATCACGATTGCCCAGGCGAACTTCTAATGTCAAACGGTCGCATTTGTTTTTCCGTGCATAACGTTCGATTTCTCCTAGCAAGAAAGAACCGATCCCTTTCCCTTGATAATCAGGAATGATCGCGATATTGGTGATATGGGCATCAGCGCCTAAAATCCGCACCCCGATAAACCCAATCATCCGCTCATTATGCAAGATGCCCAAATAAAGATGTTTGACCCGTGAATAAAGTTCTGACAAAAAGGCGCTCTTGGTCCAAGGCAGTTCCCCCGCATACACGAGACGCTCCACCTGCAGCAGCTCTTTAATGTCATCTCCGACTAATTCACGAACAACGTACGTTTCCCCTCGTATCTCTTTTTTACGCTCTGGGTATTGAATCTGACGGAAAAGAGCCAGCTTTCCCGTCATCGTTTTAAATTTTTTCAACATAGGCATCCACTCCCGGTTCATGCGAGGCTAACCATTTTTCTTCGGCTTCAACTAATTTTAAATAGTCTGGTACAAAATCATGGATCGAAGCGACCGGCGCTTCTTCTTTCGCAATAGCAGCTAAAACAACGCCATTCGGGTAATTCCATAACGACACTTGATTGATATGGGCTGTCGGCAGTTCCGCCTCGATCATGTCTTCAAATTTGATGGTATCGGCGCCGACAAATAGCACTTCTTGACCATCGACTGCTTTTAACTGGGTCAATAATTCAGACAGTGAGATATGCTGGTCTTTGATCCTTTTTTCTAAGGTCCCATTATGCCATTGGTAGGCACCTGCGTAGACATTTTGACGGCGAGCGTCAAACAACGGCACGATCACTTGCGATACGCCCACACAATTGGCAGCGACTGCTTTCAAACTAGAAACACCAATCAGCGGGATGTTCAATGTTTGCGCCAGCGTTTTTGCTGTTGTGACGCCGATTCGCAAACCTGTATACGAACCAGGACCTTTCGCAACAACGATTTGCTCCAGCTCTTTAGGTGCCATCCCCACCGCTTGCATCAATCCATCAATGGCAGGCATCAATGCTGTGCTGTGGTTTTTGATCGCCATCGTCTGGCTTTGTCCCAACACTTCTTGACCATCGACCACCGCAACCGCCAGCGTTTGGTTTGAGGTATCAATCGCTAATGTTTTCATCTATCTTCTCCCCATTCAAAAAACTCTCTCATATTCTACCATATTCTAATCAAATGCCCAACCAAGTCTCCAAAAAGATGCCTGCGTTTAGAAAAAAAGCGATAGGACAACAATACCCGAACCTTTGAAAAAAGCAAGCGCGGCTGCAGCTGCAAACCGACGAGGCTGTTTAAAGGTTCGGGTAAGGCGATAGTCATTTTTTTGTTATTCCATTAAAACCCAGTTGACGTGTGTAACGACATCCTTCGGTGATTCAACTGGTTGCTAAGAAGATTGGCGCGTAATCAGTTCCGTTGCGATCGTAACTTTGCGAGGTACGGGGGCTGCATTCGTAATGATATCCAGCAAGGTCGTCACTGCCAGCTCCCCCAGCCATTCCGTATGAACTTTGATGGTTGACAGCGTCGGAAAGACGTACTTTGCAACACTGACATCGTTGAAGCCGATAATTGCGATCTCCTCAGGAATCTTGATGTTTTTTTCTTGCAAAGCACGCATAGCGCCAATCGCTAAGGCATCACTGGAAGCAAATAAAGCACTTGGCAACTCTTTGTTTTGCTGCAAATACTCTTTCATCGCCTCATAACCGCCCTCGACTGTAAACGGTGCGCTGAGATGATATTGTGGGTGGTGCAGCTTCAACCGACGGAGCCGTTCCTCAAAAATTCGGCGCCGAGGGTCTTCGATTTCTTGGTGATGATCCTTGGTAAACTCAACGCCTGATAACAAGCCGATCCTTTGGTGGCCTTTTGCAATAAAGTCATCGATCACTAAATCCACCGCTTGTTGAAAGTCCACTACTAGAGAATTGACGCCCTGAGCCAATGCGTCAAAATCGACCATCAACAAATTGGCTTGGCTTTTTTTCAATTGTCGAATCTGGTGATCATCGAATTTTCCTAGTGCAATCGTTCCATCGACTGCGGTATCAGTCAATCCTTCGTAGGGTTCTTTCAGCAAACGAATCCCTAATTCTTCGGTTTTGTTTTCAATCCCGATACGGATCGCTAAATAGTAAAGATCCGCTAATTCTTCCTCGGTATCAAACCATTGGATCAAGCGCATACTACTGGTTTCTGGCTGACTCTTTTTTTTATGTTTTGTGTAATTGAGTGCTTCTGCGGCTTTAAAAATTTTCTCTTTGGTTTCAGAACTGACCGATAATTCTGAATCGTAATTCAGCACCCGTGATACAGTGGCTGGCGAGACGCCAGCCTGTTGTGCAATATCTTTAATCGTTGCCATCTTCCAGCCTCCTTTTTTTGCGGGGAACTTTTTTTATAAAGTAGCTATAAAGCGAGCAAAGGCCGCTTGCCCTGTCTGGTCTCGCTTGAAGACGCCTGCATGCGTCAATACTTGTGTAAAGACTTCCCCTAATGCATTACGTAAAATCTGCGACACGTTTTCGGCATTGCATTCTGGGTGCTGGGCTTTGATCGCATCTGCCCAAGGAATATGGTATGCCGCGATTTGATTGGACTGATCCAATAGATAAGCAGTCACTTCTTCTAGTTCCGGAGCTAAACGCGGCGGGAGAACTGCCAAGCCCATGACTTCAATCAATCCGATATTTTCTTTTTTGATATGCTGCACTTCTTGATGCGGATGAAAAATGCCGTCAGGATGTTCTTTGGAAACATTATTATCCCGCAAGACTAAGTCCATTTCAAACAGCTCTCCTTGCTTGCGTGCGATCGGTGTCACCGTATGATGAGGCGTTCCATCTTCTGAAAAGGCATTGATCGAAACACTTGGATCTGAGTACTGTTGCCATTGGGCTAACACATATTGGCAAGCGGCGGCTAATTTTTGTTTGTTTTTCGCTTGTAGTCGTATCACCGACATTGGCCACTTCACGATCCCCGCAGCGACATCAGGAAAACCAGTTAAAGAAAAGCGTTGCTCGATCGGCGCTTTTGCCATGGCAAACGTGTGCCGTCCTCCTTGATAATGGTCATGAGACAAGATCGAACCCCCAACGATCGGCAGATCGGCATTGGACCCGACAAAATAATGCGGCATCACTTCAATGATCTGCAACAAGCGAGCGAAGGTTTGCAAATTGATTTTCATAGGACGATGGTCTAAAGAGAGAAAAATCGAATGCTCATTGTAGTAGGCATAGGGCGAATATTGAAAGCCCCATGCTTCATTATCCAAATTCATGCGGATGATCCGATGATTGGTCCGCGCTGGATAATTGACTCGTCCTTGGTAGCCTTCATTTTCCAAACACAACATGCATTTCGGATAATCTACAGAAGCAGCAGCTCCTTCTTTCGCTATTTGCTTGGGATCTTTTTCAGGTTTTGATAAATTGATCGTGATCTCGATCTCCCCATATTCGGTATCAACTGGGAACACGATATTCTTTGCGATGGCCCGAGTCTTGATGTAATCATTTTGACGGCACAGCTCAAAGAAATAATCCGTCGCTTCTTTAGGATCATTGGCATAATGCTGCGCAAAAAAAGCATTGACTACTGAAGGCGGTGGCGTCAAAAAGTCCATCAACTGGGCTTCAAAGATTTCTCTTTCTGCGTGAGAATCGCCAATTTGCTGATTGCTTAAAGCGCATGCCACCAGCTCGTCCATCAAATCAGTGGAGGACCGATCGACAGAACGAATTTCGCTGGACTCAAAAACAGCTTCCCCGATCATGGCTAGTACTCGGTTTTGCAAATAAATACGATCCATTTCCATCCAGCCGCCAGCCTTGATTGCTAAAGTGACGAAATCGCTGATTGTTTGGCTGATCGTCATTGGTTATTCCTCCTGCCCTTGATACCCATTTGGATGGCTGACATGCCAATTCCAAGCAGTCTCGATGATTGCTTCGACGTCGGTATAGACTGGTTTCCAGCCTAAAACCTTTCGTGCTTTTTCACTCGATGCCACTAAGGTACTTGGATCACCGGCACGGCGAGGCGCCACTCTGGCTGGGATCTCTTTTTTCGTTACATTGCGAGCAGCTTCCACCATTTCTTTCACAGAGTACCCATGATTGCTGCCTAAATTGAAGACATTGCTCTCATTGCCTTTTTGTAAATATTCTAATGCCAACAGGTGAGCAGCGATCAGATCTTCGACATGGACATAATCGCGAACACAAGTACCATCTGGAGTATCGTAATCCTCCCCAAAAATCGCTACCTCTTTACGTTGTCCTAAAGCAGCTTGCAAGATGATCGGTACTAAGTGTGTTTCTGGATCATGGTCTTCACCAATCGAAGCATCCGACTTCGCGCCAGCCACATTGAAATAACGCAATGCGACATACTTCATTCCATAAGCTTCATCGCACCAACGCATCATTTTTTCCATGATCAACTTGCTTTCGCCATATGGATTTTTAGGATTTGTTGGGGTTTCTTCCGTGATTGGACTATGGTCAGGTTCCCCATAAGTTGCTGCTGTAGAGGAAAAGACGATATGTTTCACTTGATGTTCCTTCATCACTTCTAAGAGGACCTGCATCCCATACACATTATTGTTGAAATACTTCAATGGTTTTTCCACAGATTCTCCCACCAAAGAGCTGGCAGCAAAGTGAATCACGCCATCAATCGTTTCTTTTTCAAATACCGATTGTAAAAATGCTTTGTCGCGAATATCTCCTTCATAAAAGGTTGCTGCTGGATGGATCGCTTGGCGATGTCCTGTCAGCAAATTGTCAACGACAACGACTTGTTTTCCTTGTTCGATCAATTGATCGACTGCATGAGAACCGATATAGCCGGCTCCTCCTAATACTAAAATCGCCATATTTTCAGCCTTCTTTCTTCATTCCTTCATCGTTTCTTATTCTACAGTTTTCGTGCACCATCATCAATACTTGCTTGATAAATGTCGGTTGCGTAGCCGATTTCTACTAAATAGGCTGCTTTGACTGACGCTTCGAAATCAGCCCATTCACTTGCTTTGACCAATGCGATCCCGCAACCGCCAAAGCCCGCACCAGTCATCCGCGCACCTAGAACAGCAGGGTGCGCTTGAGCGGCTGCGACTAGTGTATCTAGTTCATGCCCTGTCACTTCATAATCATCTCGCAATGAAGCATGGGAGGCATTTAATAACTGGCCGAATTCTTCAAGATCACCAGCAGTCAAAGCAGCTTTTGCTTTCAATGTCCGTTGGTTTTCCGTCACCGCATGTTTCGCCCGTTTGATCAAGCGTGGATCATCGATCAATGCTGTATTTGCAAAAAAGGTTGCTTCGTCTAATGCGCCCAATGAATCAATGGCTAATGATTTTTGCAAACGAGCCAATGCTTCTTCACATTCTGCACGTCGTTCATTGTATTTAGAATCAGCCAATTCGCGTCGCTTATTGGTATTCATGATCGCTACGACATAATCGCCAAATGCCGCTGGTACGACTTCATAATTTAACGTGTTCGTATCTAAAAGCAGTGCATGGTCTTTTTGACCCATTCCGATCGCAAATTGATCCATGATCCCTGAGTTAACGCCAATAAACTCATTTTCGACTTTTTTGCCAATTTTAACTAAGTCCAAGGTCGTCAGGGTTAAATCAAAGAGATCTTTTAGACAAACCCCCGTCAGCAATTCAATCGATGCCGAAGAAGAAAGACCTGCGCCATTCGGAATGTTGCCATAAAAAGCGATGTCAAAGCCTCGATCGATCACTTGCCCCGCTTCTTTTAGAAAACGAACGACTCCTTTCGGATAGTTTGTCCAATCATCTTCTTTTCGGTAATCCAGCTCATCTAACGAAAAGGAGATCACGCCTTTTTCTGGAAAGTTCTCTGAATAGAGTTGGATCAACTGGTCTTCACGTTTTCGCGCTACTGCATACGTCCCTAATGTGATCGCCGCCGGGAAAACATAACCGCCATTGTAATCCGTGTGTTCACCGATCAAGTTGATTCTCCCTGGTGCAAAATACATGCCTGTGCCTTCTGTTCCAAATTTATCAATAAATATCTGTTGCAATTGCTCCATTTCTCTCACTCCCACTTTCTTTTTAGTAAACTTATTGTAAAATATTTACTAAATTATTTCAAGCGTTTTCAATCCCAAAAGTGATTTTTTTTGATATTTTTTCCGTTTTCATTCATAATGAACCTATAACTAAAGGCGAGGTGTTTAATGATGAAACGATTTCTTTCAGGATTTTTAGTAGGAACAGTCGCAACGGTTGCTGCAGCTGCAAGTGTTGTTATGACGGTCAAGAAACAAGTGATTGATCCAATTGATGAACAACAAGCGGATCATGATGAAAAACGGAAACGTGCGATGCGTAAAAGCGTTGCCCGTTAATCATTTGCTACAAAAGAGCCGTCAGCCTTCAATAGGCTGGCGGCTCTTTTAGGTAATCATTCTTCCTTCTCCAGTAAGTCCTGCAAAATCACGGCTTGATTTTGTTCTTCATTTTTCGCTCCGTATAGTAAGGTCACGGTCTCTTGTTCAGCAACCAACGCGTTTAACTGTGCCAAGGAATCTTTAGCGGGCGCTTTCTCTAATTCTTGTAGATAGCGGTCTTTAAACGCATCAAAACGTTCAGGATCATGCCCAAACCATTTGCGCAATTCAGTACTTGGTGCGACTGCTTTGAGCCATAGATCGATCTGAGCTGTCTCCTTTTTCATTCCTCTAGGCCAGATGCGATCCACCAATACCCGATAGCCATCTGTCGTTTCCGCCGCTTCATAAATTCTTTTTCGCTTGATCAACGCACACTCTCCTTATTGATAGACCTAAGTTCAAATAAAGGCAAAAGCCCACAATGTAAATTGAACAATGACTTACTTGAAACACTCCGTTTGGTGTTTCGTCACTCATTCAAATTTGCTTGTGTTCTTTTGCCTTGAGTTCTCTGTTTTACAAACTATTTTTCTTTTTCGTCTTGCCGCTCCAGCCTTCATATCCTTCTTTTAGGATATAGACATTGGTAAAGCCTTCTTTACGTAATTTATTCGCTGCGCGAATACTCAACGATTTACGCGTGTCATATAAGTAAATCGGTTGATCTTTACGAAATGCGCTGAAGGAATTGGTTAAAACAGTAAAGGGAATATTACGCGCCCCTAAAATATGTCCACTGTCAAACTCATTTTTTTCCCGAACATCGATCACTTGGGCTTTCTTCATTCCTGCTTTGAATTCATCTTCTGAGATGATCGTTGCTGAACGGCGTCCCATGATTTGAAAATACGCCCAGTTCAAAGCGATTGCTAAGATGATTAATCCCAAAACCAAGTTTAGCCACATAATTGGTGTCATTTCTTCTATTCCTCTCTATTGTAACAATCATTCTTTTTTTGATTTATGCTGCTTGAATGTATCATTGCCTAGCAGCTTGGCATCTAAGCTTTTGCTGCAAATTGCAAAGCTAATGATGCTGCCCCGATCACACCGGCATCATTCCCAAGTTCTGCCAATTTGATTTCGGTACTTTCCGTTACCTGTGGGAAGGTAAACTGAGCAAAGTAGGCAGCAACCCGTTCACGTAAAAATTCACCGGCTGCTGATACGCCTCCACCTAAAACGATACTTGATGGATTTAATGTGTTTCCTAAGTTTCCGCATGCCAACCCAAGGTAGAAGCACACTTTATCAACGACCATCAAGCCAAATGGATCGTTTGCTTGAGCCGCTTCAAAAATATCTTTACTTGAAACATCCTCCCCATTGTCCAGCTGCTGTTTCAATGCCGAATCGCCAGCATATTCTTCTGCCAACTGTCGAGCAACTCGCACAACACCCGTCGCACTAGAAACCGTTTCTAAACAACCACGTTTGCCGCAAGTACATTCAAACCCTTCTGGATCAACAGTGATATGACCGATTTCTCCAGCACAACCAGCAACCCCATGAAGCAATTGCCCTTCCATGATGATACCGCCGCCAACACCTGTACCTAGTGTGATAAAGATGACATCAGGATTGTTATCCCCTGCCCCTTTCCAGCGCTCACCTAAAGCTGCTACATTGGCATCGTTATCGATGGCAAAGGGGATTTTTGTGCCTTTTTCAATCAGTTCTTTGACTGGCTGAAGTGTTTTCCAGTTCAGATTGTAGGCACCGATGACGGTTCCTTTGTCACGATCGACACTTCCTGGTGTCCCCATACCAATACCGATAAATGCTTCTGGCTGTAAGCCATATAATTCTAGGCGATGATTGATTGATGCCACGATTTCTGGCACGATATGTGAGCCTTCATCAAGAATATTGGTGTCAATACTCCATTTTTGCTGAATCTCGCCTTCGCTCGTTAAAATAGCGAATTTCACCGTTGTTCCGCCTAAATCAATTCCGATGATTTTTTTGTCCATCACTTGTTTTCCTCCCGGCTTTCTTCAATTCGATGCTCCCGCGTAAGAATTCGCCGGGCAGTCAGATATACATCCCGATCTATCAAGCGACTGTCATAAAAGTTTTTCAGCTCGATTTGCATCAGTTCTATATCGTAGATCCGCTTGCCGACATATACGTAAACACCAAATTGTTTCAGTAATTGTTGTACGTCATATAACGTTTCCATTTAACCACTTCCTGCTTATTATACAAGTAATTAATATTTTTTAAAACCATATATCACAAAAATAGCCAATAAGAAAACAAAGAGTACGCCAGAGAGGATTCTGGTGTGGATCGAATATTTTCCGTAGTTCTTTGGCAATGCCAAAAGATTCCCTAGCAATAACCCACCGAGGATCCCCCCAATGTGTCCCCACATATCGATCGTTTGATCAAACACACCAAAAACCAGGTTCAATCCAACGAATAGGGCAAATTGCCGTACCATTGCTTGGATGCGGTAATCATTTCTAAAATGCCAACCTAAAATCAAAAATGCCCCGAAAAGTCCGAATAAAGAAGTACTAGCGCCTGCTGATTGAACCCCTATTTGGTTGAAGGCAAAACTCATGGTATTGCCCATGATGCCACTTAGCAAATACAAGGCAAAAAAACGGCTATGACCATAGATGGCTTCTACTTGCTGCCCCATATAATACAGAATCACAGAATTGATCGCAAAATGAGCCAAACCGAAATGTAGAAAGATCGGGGTAACGAAACGCCAATATTCATTTAAATAAACGACAAACGGACCAAACATCACCCCGCCTGATTGAATAGAGGGACTAAAATAACCTAAGATAAACACAATTGTTTGGATAGCTAAAAACAGATACGTGAAGACCGGCTGATTCAGCCATCTTTTCATTTGAGAATTCATTGACGTGCTCCTTTACGTGCGAATAAGAGAATCCGTATAGATTTTATCGATTGGGATGTCGAATACATCTGGTGTCCATTGATCGTTGAATTGCTCTCCGAAGACCAAAGAAACGGTCTTGCCATCGAAAGCTGACAAGAAACGATCATAATAGCCGCCGCCAAAGCCGATGCGATAGCCGTTTTTAGAAAACGCCAAACCGGGAACAATCAGCAAATCCAAGTGATGGGCTTCTTGCTCACTGATCGGCTCTTCAACCCCAAATGCGGACGCTTCATAACGCGTTGTCGGCTCCACATGATAAAACTGCAATTTTTTCTGTTGTGCTTTCGGCACTGCGATTCGTTTGTTTTGTTCAAATCCTTTAGCAAAAATAGCCGCTGTGTCAAATTCAAATGGCAACGAACGGATCACACCTACTGACTCAGCTGTTTGCCAAATCTGAGAAGAAAACAGCAACTGCAAAATCACCGTTTCTTTCTGCTGCTTTTGTTTGATTGGCATTTGTTTTAATGTTTGGATCATGTGCTCTCTAATGACTGGTTTTTCCATTGGATCACTCCTCTCAGAAATAGTACCAAAAACTGTGTCCAAATAGCAAACTAGAATCGCACATTTCTTGACAAGATCATGACTAGTTGCTCATCCTTCTTTACGTCGGATCAGCAAAAAGACAAAGTATGGTGCCCCTACGATAGAAATGATGATACCAGCTGGGATCTCGCCGCTTGTCAATAGCAAACGACCGATCGTATCACTGACTAAGACTAGCAGACTGCCGATCATTCCCGCTAAGAAAAAGGCACTGCGAGATTCTCTGCCGATGAGTCCCTTAGCGATATGAGGCGCCAATAAGCCCACAAAGGCTAAATTACCAGTATAGCCAACCGTACTGGCAGCCAAACCAACCGCGATCACTAAAAACCACGTCCGCAAACGGGTCAAAGAAACCCCTAAGCTAATTGCCTGTTCCTGGCCAAAGCCAAGTAAGTTAAGCTTTGGTACGGTCCAGAAAGCTGCGGCAGACAATACGATGACCCAAGGAAGCAGACTGGTGATTTGCTGCCAAGAAGTTCCCCAAATCGAACCAGAAAGCCACGCTGTTACAAAGCGATAGCGGTCTTTTGATAATTCCACCGTAAAGAGTAAGGTAGCCGCCGCCAGCCCTGCATTGACGGCGATTCCCGCCAGCAGTACTCGCTCCATCGATAACAATTGGCGGTGCTTATAGGCAATTAAATAGACCAGTACAGCAGCTAATAAACCACCGATGATCCCAACGACAGGCAAAAGCTGCGATCCTTGGGTATAAAAACCTAAGTAGATCATCACAAAGAGCCCTGCCCCATTGTTGATTCCTACGATACTTGCATCAGCCAACTCATTTCTCGTTACTCCTTGCAAGATAAACCCAGAAAAACCAAAGGCACCACCAGCGATCAGCGCTAGACAAGCCCGTGGTAGTCGAAACTCAGTAAAAGTCAGTACTTGACTCGAAGATGCCGTTCCTTGAAAGATTGCCCCTAATGCCTGAAAGGATAAAATTGTTTTTCCCACCATGACACTTCCTAAAAAAGCGACCATCAGAAGTAGGAAAAAAACAGAGAGTGTTTTTTTCATCAGCCTTCCCTCCGTATCTTGATCAATAGAAAAGGCACACCAATCAATGCCATCAATATCCCAAAGGGTGTCTCAAAGGGCGGATTGATCAGGCGGCCAGCCAGATCAGCGGCCATCACCAGTGTTCCCCCTCCAAGGATCGTCAAAGGCAAAATCAGTTGATAGTTTTTGCCCACCATTCCCCGCACGACATGAGGAACCATTAAGCCGACAAAACTGACCGGTCCAACAAGCGAAACCGCCATTCCTGCCAAAACTACGACTAACAGTAAGGCAGATGCCCGAATCAGATGCGGGTGCTTGCCTAATGAAATGACGGTGTCATCTCCTAGGGCTAACAGATTCAACGCTTTTCCTAGACGTAGCACAAAAACGATGGCAATCAGATAGATGGGGCCCACAAAACGCAGTTGCTGCCAAGTCACATTTGCGGCACCACCGATAAACCAAAAGGCTAGCTCTTGATTTAAATCAAATTGCAGTGACAGGGTCTGACTGATGGCTGAGAAAAAAGAACTTAGTGCCACACCAGCCAAAATCAAACCTGTAGGTGACATACCCAATTTGGCATAGCGAGTCAATAAAAAAAGCAGCGCAGTTGCCGCAAAGGCACCAAAAAACGAAAATAGCGCCGCTTGACTCGGTTGAATACTAGGAAATAGGATAAATGCGATCGCTAATCCCATCGCAGCCCCACTGTTGACACCTAAAAGACCGCCATCTGCCAGAGCGTTTTTCGTAATTCCCTGCATGATAGCTCCCGTAACAGCAAAACAACTTCCTACTAGAAAAGCAGCCAACACACGGGGCAATCGGATATTACGCAAGACTTGATGCAGCTGATTCTCATAGTCAAAAGCAAAAATAGCATGCCAGATCGTTTCAAAGGAAAGGTCTGCAGCGCCTTGGGTGATCGCCAAAAAGAAACAGATAATAAAGCAGCCGCTAAAAAGCAGCAGCAACCAAGGAAACTTTTTCATGCTTGGGCTCCTAACTCATAGGTCAAGAGCAATGGCTTTGTGCTATTAGGAAAGGTTCCTAACATGGCGTCGATCTCAAACAAACGCTGCAGCCACTCTTTGGTCAGCACTGTTTCTGGTGTACCAGAGACCAACAGTTCTCCACCTTTTAATGCATAAATATAATCAGAAAAACGAGAGGCATGATTCAGGTCATGAATCGACATAATGATCGTTTTTCCGTAGGTTTTATTGATTTGCTGTAATAAGAGCAAAATTTCTAATTGATGCGCTGGATCTAAAAAGGTCGTTGGTTCATCTAAAATCACGATATCCGTATCTTGCGCAAGTGCCATGGCGATCCAAACGCGCTGTTTTTGTCCCCCTGACAGCGTGCTGATCGTTTCATCTGCTAGTGCCGTCAAACCCGTTGCCTGCAAAGACCATTCGATCGCCGCAAGATCTTGTTCCGATAAACTATTTAGTCCTTTTTGATAGGGAAAACGACCATAAGAAACAATTTCGCGAATCGTCAAGCCAATCGATGAATCGCTAACTTGTGAGAGCAGCGCAATCTTTTTCGCTACTTCTTTGGTTTTGATGTTTTGCAGGTTTTGTGCATCTAAGAGGACCTCCCCAGACAATGGCTGTAAAATTCGGGCAAGTGCCTTTAAAAACGTCGATTTCCCACTGCCGTTCGGACCAATCAAGCCGATGATTTTCCCTTCTGGCATCTCAATTGTTAGATTTTGCACAATTTTTTGTTTTTGATAGCCGACACTCAAGTCAACTGTTCGTAATTTCGCCATATTCGTCCCCAAAATAAATGATTGATAATGCTTATCAATTATGAATGTAATCCTACTATTCGTCAATAGTTCTAAAAAAAGGAAATAAAAAAATAAGATTGACAAAGGCGCGTTTCTTCGTGATAATAGCTATCAGCAAATGAGAACTATTCTCAATTAAAATAATAATTGCTCAACATGTAACAAAGGAGGAAGTGTTTCTATGAAACAATGGTCAAAAAGAAGTACTTGGCTTACCCTGCTAGCTGCCTGCTCCCTTACCCTACTGGGTGCTTGCAGCACGAATAATGACTCAACGGATAGCAGTGGATCAGCCACTACTTCTTCAGAAATAGCAACAACCTTTACCGATGCGATGGGAAATGAAGTCACTGTTCCCGAAAACCCACAGCGGGTGATCGGTAGTTATTTGGAAGATTATTTGGTCGCTTTAGGGGTAACACCGGTTGCTCAATGGACCGTCGGCAATGACAGTGATCAAGCATACTTGCAAGACAAACTGGCGGAGGTTCCAAGGATTAACTACGATCTGCCCTTTGAAGATGTCTTGAGCTTTGAGCCAGACCTGCTGCTGATGGATAGCAATTCCATGGTGGAAGGCGACAAATATGATCAATACAGTAAAATCGCGCCGACCTATGTGGTCACAAATGGCGAAGACGTGACCTGGCGGGAACGTCTGACAGATATCGCAAAGGTGTTACACAAAGAAGAGCAAGCTGCCCAAGTAGAAGCTGATTATGATGAATTAGTCGCTGCTACCAAGGAAACGTACGCTGATCAAATCCAAGGCAAGTCGATCGCTGTTTTATGGGTGGTCAATAACTCTGTCTTTATGGTTTCAGAAACAAAATCAAGCGGTCAGCTGCTGTATCACGAACTCGGGTTTGAAGTTCCCGCACTGGTTTCGGAAATCAGTGAGAGTGCCACTGCTGATTGGTCTGCCGTTTCTCTGGAAAAATTAGCAGAATTGGATGCCGATTACCTGATTTTAGTGAATAGTGATAAAGGCGCTGATTTTTTCAGTGAACAAGTATGGCAAAATCTTGATGCAGTCAAAAACAATCATTTATGGGAATTCGGCCCTGAATCAAGCTGGCTCTACAACGGTCCGATCGCCTATACCAAAATGATCGAAGATATCCAGAGCAAATTGGACTAATGCGTTTCAAGAAATTCGTCAAGTAAAACTACTTAACAAATTTCAGGAAAAAGCTAGCATTCCCTCACGAAACATGCTATTATATTTTAGTCTGAGAGATTTCTTAGAGGATTCTTGTATCGTTAGGGGGGAAAATCATGCGCGTAAACATCACATTAGAGTGCACTTCTTGTAAAGAACGCAACTACTTATCAAACAAAAACAAACGTAACAATCCTGATCGTTTGGAAAAGAAAAAATATTGCCCACGCGAAAGAAAAGTTACTTTACACCGCGAAACAAAATAATGCTATTTAAGAAGTTCGCAAACGCTGATAACCAAGGCGTTTGCGAACTTCTTTTTTTGTAAAAACTAGCTTTGAGGTGATGGTTTTGAATGGAACTCCCCTTCTATTAGCCCTTGTTCTTTCAAACTTAGATAGTAATTGCATCGTCTCCTTGATTACTCTTTGTTTTAGCTGCTTCTTGACTTCTCTTCTTTGGACTTTTAAGCCAATTCTTTGTAAAGTCACAAAAATAAATTTTAATGTATAATGTATAGAAAAAAGGAGAAATTAAATGTTTAACAAAGAAGGAAAAGAGTTTCGTTGCAACCATTGCAAAAAAGTGATCGACACAGGGGAAGTCGTTTGGACAAAATGGCCGTTTCCGCCGAAAGCTTCTGCTTACCAACTAAAACCCAGAAAAGAATTAGCACTGATAAACGCGCCGATCCTTTGCCTAAATTGCTCAGAAAAGCTTCTCCTGGAACACCTCGAGTAACTATTCTTTTCATCGTTTTATTGTCTCTCTTTGTCCATCATAAAAAAGAGCAGGCAGTAGCCAAATTCACTTAGTGAATGTATTGCTGCTTTTTTGAATAAGCATCAGGAGAACGCATGAGCAGCAACAAAGATTTCAGGGGCGATTAAGCGGCAGCTTTATTTTCCGAAATTTTTTGCAGTATCTCTCCCGCGATTATGCGCGAGATGATTTTGGCAATAACCATAATATGAGCCGCTCTCTCCCGTTGCCACCTTTTCTGTACACTTTGATCTCCGATCGACCCTTTCATGCTATACTGCCTATAGGAGGTGAACCCATGCTTGGCAATTTTGCGTATCTACCTAGTAACTATCGTCTGTTTTATGGCGCTTTTCTTTTTGCACTTATTGGAAATATGCTTTTCATTTTCATCAAACACCCTGCTTGGACCTTTAGCCTACCGACGGTGATTGTCCTCTTCTTGATAAATGTCTTCTTTTGGACAAAATACACGAAGAAACTTATTCCTTGCGCAACAGATGCACTGTTTTATGTTCTGCTCTTCCTCTTGGTATTTCACAATCACTAACATAATGCTTCTTTTGATACTGATTGTTTCTCTTTCCCCTATTTCGTCATAACAAAGGAGTGTTGATGCGATGGAGATTTCCCATATCACGTTGATCGTACAGAATTTAGCAAAGACGACAACGATGCTGGAAACATTGTTTGATGCAGAGGAAGTTTATGATAGTCAGGACCAGGCCCATTCTTACTTCCCAGAAAAATTCTTTTTGATCGATGGCTTATGGCTTGCTGTTATGGAGGATGCCTCCCAGAAGCTGCCAAAAACGTATAACCATATTGCCTTTAAAATCGATCAAGCTCAAATCGATTCCTTGATTACGCGCATCCAAGGACTAGGATTGAAGATCGAAAAAGATCGTTCCCGCAGCAAAGGCGAAGGTGCTTCTATTTATTTTTATGACGATGACAACCATTTATTTGAATTGCATACTGGTACGTTGGCTGAACGGTTGCACCATTACCGTCTGACAAAAACGAGGTGATCTTCATTGCTAGCAACTGCATTGACTGTTATGTAAAGAACGCCCACATGAAAGGAAGAAAACAATGAAACTAGATATGGTCGGTATTATCACAAAAAACATGGAACAGGCACTGGCTTTTTATCAAGTACTTGGCTTCACGCCATTAGGTCAGCACTCAGAAGATTATATGGAATTAGCAAACGACGGGGTTCGCATCTCCTTGAATAGCCGCCAGATGGTTGCTGGGATCTACGGACATGCACCAATGACTGTGGGTGATACGATTGAATTAGCCTTTTTATGTGATTCTCCTGAAGAAGTTGATGCCCTTCATGCAAAAGTCGTTGCTGCCGGGTATCAGTCTTTCAAAGAACCTTGGTCTGCCTTTTGGGGGCAACGCTATGCCATTGTCAAAGATATAGACGGCAATCTCTTAAGTTTGTTTGCAACCCTACCTGCCGAAAATTGATTTAAGCTACGACAGTCGGTCCAATGGAGCGGCTGTTTTTTTATCCGTTTTTCGGGTAAAAAGACAAAACCCCGTATGTATGTCCAATCGAATTCTGATAATCTGAAATGAATGTATTCCTTATAAACCAACGTTTCCCATCATTATAAAACAAAAATAACTTCTCTATAAAAAAACAAATCCCCCTCATCCGCTCCTGTTCGCTTGACAAAAAAGAACAAACGTTCGTATAATTTCGGTAAGGAGTGATAAAAATGGGTGGTTTTAATTATGCGCTCGAGCCAAAACGCGATATCTTATTTATTGATGTCAAAAGTTTTTATGCTTCTGTAGAATGCATCTCTCGTGGATTAGATCCTATCCAAGCGATGCTGGTCGTCATGTCACATTCTGACAATACTGGTAACGGCTTAGTCTTAGCAGCTTCCCCAAAGGCAAAATCGGTATTGGGAATTTCAAATGTGACTCGCAATGACAACCTGCCGACACATCCCGATTTGTACAAAGCATCGCCGCGTATGAGTTTTTATATCAAAGAAAACACCAAAGTCAATAATGTCTTTCGCAAATATGTTGGACAAGACGACTTGCTGCTCTATTCGATCGACGAAACGATGATGGATCTGACCCGTACATTGGATCTTTTCATTCCCGATAAAACGATCTCTCGCGAAGAAAAACGTTGGTTGATTGCCCAGCAAATTCAAAAAGACATTTACGAAACAACGAAATTGTATGTCACCATCGGCATTGGCGACAATCCGTTGTTAGCAAAACTAGCTTTAGATAACGAATCCAAACACAATCGTTCCTTGATCGCTGAATGGACCTATGACGATGTACCGACAAAAGTTTGGCAGATCGCCCCTATGACAGAGTTTTGGGGGATCGGTCGGCGCACAGAAAAACGACTTCACTTGATGGGGATTGAAACGATCGAGCAATTGGCTCACGCCAGTCCTGATCTTTTACGCAGTCGCATGGGGATCATTGGCGAGCAGCTCTATCATCACGCCCATGGCATTGATCGCACGATTTTATCTGAACCGACACCACAAGTGATGGAAAAAAGCTACGGCAATAGCCAAGTCCTACATCGCAATTATTATTTACAAGAAGAAATCGAGATCGTCATCAAGGAAATGGCGGAACAAGTTGCCGCTCGGATTCGCCGTCATCATTGTCAGACCGCTTGTATCAATGTTTACATCGGCGTAGCCTTTGGTGAAACTGCCTCTGGTTTTTCCCGACAAATGAAGATCCCGCCAACTGACAATACCCGCAAACTTGTAGCTCATTGCCTGTTTCTCTTTCGAAAATTTTATACGGGGCAAGTCGTTCGCCACATTGGTATTACCTATTCAAAATTGGTTTATACAGAAAATGTCCAGCTGGATCTTTTTGAGCAAGCAGAAGCGCAGTTGCGCCAGCGTAAATTAGATTTGATCATCGATAAGATTCGTGAGAAATATGGCTTCACTTCGATCGTTCATGCCACAAGCCGAATGGAAGGCGCTCGCGCCATTGCTCGCAGCAAATTAGTCGGCGGACATGCCGGTGGTCTAGATGGGATCGCTAATATAGGACCCGTCCATCAGCAAAAGGAAAAAGAACCGTTTGCTGATGGTTCGAAAAATACTGGCACTTGATTCGTTTTTCTTTCCTTTTTGCTGACAAATCTTAAGATAACATTAACAAACGGTCCATTTTTTAAAGATTTATGTAATTTCGATTCGCCCACCTCCCCCTTTGTTCTTTTCTAAGGTACTTTAATAGCAAGGAGTGTGAGCAGATGAAAATTGACAAAATCGAATACAAACGAGTCATCAACGGTGCGGGACACCTTGAGTACGATTTGCTGCAATATTTAGAAAAGAATCGGGCGACTGCTGCACAAAACCTGAAACAGTCTGAGATCGATTACCTTTTAGAAAAAGATATTCAGCATCGTATCATCCAACATGCGCGTAAGAGTTTCTTTGGCGATACGATCGTTTTAAAAGATGAATATGCCGAAGATTATCTTTTATTAAAAAAGTATACGGATATGTTCCAAGAATCATTCTAAAAAAAAACGCAGAACCAACTGGTTCTGCGTTTTTCTTATTCTTCGAAATGTTCTTTATAAACATCATCGACTGTCTGGTTCGGGTCGATCACGATATAAAGGCTCTTCGTTTTCTCACTGATTTTTGTTGATTGGTATACGTTATCCAATCCTTCCGTATCTTTGTCCTTATATGGGAAATACACAAGATCCGGTGTACCGTTACGGTAAAGAATTTCCATCCGTTCGATATCTTCATATTTCAACGCACGGGCAAACATCCCTAATTCAAGCCCACCTAAGTTGATGTCATGCGTTGCCACATGATCGCCTTCTTGGAAGATTTCAATTTTGAACCCAGCACATGGATGAATCTCAACAAATTCGCTTCCGTGGATGCGGCCAAAACTGGTCGTGATTTGTTTGATCCACAAGTCACCGATGTAACGGCGCTCAATCGTCCATGTTTCTCCATTACGGAAATAAAATTTTAAAGCTTTCATTTCTCTAGCCATGACAAAACGCTCCTTTTTATTAGTAATACACTTTAATTCTAACACATAGTCGCCATCGGGACACAAATTAACTTTGTTTTTCGTTGACTTTTTTCATGAACCGAGAGATTTCCACTGCTGCTCGTTGATGCGTCCCATTGGCAATGATCTGTTGTTTCGCGTCTATTACCTGATAATGAAATTGGAGCCCCTGTTCTTTTTCCCACTGCACAAGAACTGTGATTGTCGCTCCAACTGGTGAAGGCTTCAAATGATTGATCGAAAACTTTGTACCGACGGTAGTAAACCCTTTATCTAAAGTAGGCTCAAGGGCTTCCCAACAGGTGTTTTCCACCATTGCTACCAATCGTGGGGTTGCTAAAACGTCTAATCCCCCAGAACCCAAAACAGCCGCAGTGTCTTGCTGTCCCACGATAAATTCTTTTTTGCTTTCCATTTTTCAGTTATCCCTCCTTTGCTAAATACGCTTGGACAAACGCTAATAGTGCTTCTTTTTCATTAGGGATTTTTCGTGTGATGACTGCAGCTTCGGCAGCGGTCAAGACTTCTTTGAGCCACGGACCAGAAGAACGATCGATCGTTTGTAGTAAATCACGTCCATTGATCGCCAACTCCTTCAGTGAATGGATCGGCAGCTGCTGATAGCGCTGACTGATTTTTGCTGGATCGTTGGGCTGATTGTCATAACGCAATAATCCTTCGGCTAAACAGGTTGCTTCTAGACCGAACTGATACAACACTAGGTCATTCCATTCGCCGTTTCGACGCGCGAGCAGTGCTTGATAAGCCGTGTGTACTTGGCGGATGCAGTCATTGGAACATTTCCAAGCTTTTAAAAAGCTGCGGACTGCCTCTGGCGCTAAACCCATTTGGTCAATGAGCAAAACCCAGGCCGCCGTTTCGTTTTCTAATGGGATCGCTGGCAGGTCTGCCATCCGCAGTAACGCCTCACCGTATTCCCGCAAGCCTGGGCAATAGATATAGCATTCGGTTTCTACTAGCGCCCGTAGTGCTTGGTTCCGATGATTGCCTAACAGCAATTTCACGAATTCAATCATGATCCGTTCAACAGAGATTTTTCCCAACAAGGCATGATTCGCATGGATAGCAGCCAATGTTTCTGTTTCTAAAACAAAGCCCAATTGACTGACAAAACGCAGCCCCCGCATCATTCGTAAGGCGTCCTCATGGAAACGTTCCTGGGGGTGACCCACTGCTCGTAAGATTTGATTATCGATATCTGCCAGACCATCGAAAAGATCAATGATGACACCATCTTCTTGAAGTGCCAACGCATTGATGGTAAAGTCCCGCCGTTTTAGATCTTCTTTCAGGGAACGGACAAAATCCACTTTGTCGGGTCTGCGGTAATCTTGATAGGCTGCTTCCGTTCGAAACGTAGTGATCTCATACTGCGCCTGCTCCCACAAAACCAACACCGTCCCATGCTCGATGCCAATGTCAATGGTTCGAGGAAAAAGCGCCTTGATTTCGGCTGGAAATGCACTGGTAGCAATATCGACATCATGAATCGGCTGGCCTAAGATCGTGTCTCGCACGCTGCCGCCGACAAAGTATGCTTCATAGCCTGCGGCTTCGATTTTTTTTAAAAGCGGTGCAGCTTCTGCAAATTCTTTTGGTAGTTTAGTCAGTTTCATTTACTTTCCCATCTTTTCTTTCAAAACGATACGCATCCCGCTGATTGAATTTTGCCATATTTTCCTCAAACACTTCAGTCAGGTCGATGTCTAGTGAATTGGCCATGATCATCGTCACAAAGAGTACATCACCGAGCTCTTCTGCCACTGTTTTTTCAACTTCATCGCTTTTTTTATTTTTTTCCCCGTAATAGTGATTCACTTCTCGCGCCAATTCGCCGACTTCTTCGGTCAAACGAGCCATTTGGGCGAGGGGGCTGAAATAGCCAGTTTTGAATTGCTGAATATACGCATCGACTTCTTCTTGCATCGATGCCAAAGAACGTTTTTCTGTCATTTTCTCCACCCTTTCTCGTTTATCTTACCAAAAGAATGGCTGCCTGCCTAGATAGAGCCCCCTTCAGGATTTGTTGTGCATTCAATGATTTCGTGCTACATTGATACTTGTGGAAGTTGAATAACGGAGGAAACAGGATGCGGGCATTTTTTTCATGGCGAACGATTCGCGATATTGTTTTGATTATTTTTGGTACAAGTATCTATGGCTTCGGTCTAGTCTATCTAAATATCCCAAATGACTTAGCAGAAGGCGGTGTGACGGGGATCACCTTGATCATGCGAGCCTTATGGGGAATCAATCCTGCCATCAGTACACTGATCTTAAATATTCCGATCATTTTGATCGGTGGCAAAATTCTTGGGCGACGCTCATTAGTGTATACGATTTTAGGAACTTTTGGTTTGTCTTTTTGGTTGGCATTATGGCAGAGTGTTCCCCTGTTGATCGATCTGCAGCACGATCTGCTGATCGTTGCGCTCTTGGCTGGTTTGATTGCAGGGATCGGTAGTGGGATCGTCTACAAAGTCGGGGGAACGACTGGCGGAGTCGATGTATTGGCACGTATTTTAGAGAAAAACTTTGGGGTGACGATCGGTCGTTCGCTTTTGATCTTTGATGTGTTCGTCCTGTTGCTTTCTTTGACTTATATAGATTTGAACCGCATGATGTATACCTTGATTTTTTCTTATGTCTTCACTCGCGTGATCGATTCGATCCTAGATGGCGGCTATTCAGCCAAAGGGATCTTAGTGATCAGCAATCACAGCGAAGAGATGGCTCCTGTTTTAATGGATGAATTAGAACGAGGCGTCACGTTTTTACAGGGCGAAGGGGCTTACTCAAGAGTGTCGAAACAAATCATTTATATGGTGGTCAGCGGGCGGGAGATTTCTGAAGTCAAGCGCATCGTTCATGACTTTGATCCGCAAGCGTTTGTTTCTGTCATTAATGTCCATGAAGTCGAAGGTGAAGGCTTTACCTACTTAAGACCTAAGTCGCGGTTCTTACAGCGCAAAACCGCTGTTTCTAAAAAAAAATAGAGACTGAAAAAAGCAGCCCCGGTTAAAGGGCTGCTTTTTGCTTGTTACCGGCTTTCTTCTTTTTGCTGGAGCAAGTGTCGATTTACTTCATCGGAAAGTTCTAAGAAGGCATCACGATCCCCATTTTCCAAGGCTAGATCGATTTGCCGATACAAGGTATCGATTTTGGTTTTTGTTTCTTCTTTTTCAAGATACTGAGTAACATGTTGGGTCATTTCTTGATCCAAGTGGTCGTTCCAACGTTCATAAGGATTGTCTTCTAAAACTGCTAAATAAAAGGATTGCGACCAAGAATCTGGGAAGAGACATTCAAGATACAAGGGTTGTTTCCAATTCATGCGAATCTCATGAAAAATCTGATCAATGTCATAAAAGGTCTGCCCTTCGATGCTCAAGACAAACGGTTCGCCCCCAATTTCTGTACTGCGGACACTCAAGCCCCGTTTGGCTGCGGCTGCCCCTTCTACAAAATGAACATTGGTCAAGATCGCTTCATGGTTCGCCAGATAGTTTAACACCCAAGAGACTTCTCGGCGGCTGAAGGAAACGGTCGAAACTAACCAATTAAGAAACTTTTTCTTTTCTTGTACATTGATGTTCATTTCTCTCACCTATCTTTCTAATAAGTCCTCCACGATCGACTGTACTTCTAAATCACCTGGCTCATGCGCCAAATAATGTTGCAGCAAATGAAGTGCTTCAGGTAAACGCCCTTCTTCACGTAAGAAAATGCCATATTCTTTCATAAATGCTGGCTCATGGTGCAAATCAGCATTGGCTTCTTCGTAATAGTTTGCTGCTTTGTCAAAATCTTCCAGCGCATTATACGCTTGCGCCAAATTCCAAAGGGCATGCGGCTGCTCATTGTCTTCCATTCGTTCGATGGTCAAGATCGCTTCTTGCCAACGCTCTTCATTCAAGTATAAATTACTTAAGGTCAGTAACGTATCATCTTCTTTGTCACCAGTCTCCAATGCTTTTAGTAAAAATGATTCTGCTGCTTCACTGTCATGAAGTCGGTAAGCATTCTCGGCAGCAAAATGATAGAAATCCACTTGATATGGATCTTCATGAATCCCTTCTTCGATCACACGCTGCGCTTCTTCCAGCTGCTCTTCTTCTTGCAATGCTTCTGCAAGATAAAGATACAAGGCACGGTATTGCGGATTCATGACCCGCAACTGCTGCAAGTAGCGAATCGCTTGTTCATTTTCTTTTAGCTGCAAATAGACTAAAGCTGTTTGAAAAAGACGCTCATCGGTCTGTTCGTCTTCTAGGCTTGCTTCAAAATATTCCAATGCCTCTTCAAACTTGCCCGCCATACTCAATGATGTACCAGTCCGTTCAACGATCGAGATCCCCGAAATATCCGTGATTTCTTCTTCCAGCAATCCTTGATAAAGGTCGACGGCTTCTTGATAGCGATCAGTCGAAAAGGCTAACTCAGCTAAGGCAAACCGTATCAAAGGTTCATCTGGCACAATGCTTTGCGCTTCTTTTAGTTTGGCTTCACTAACTTCAGGGATACCGATCAATTGGTAAAGATCCGCACTCAATAGCAAGGCTTGCAAATACGCTTCACTGGTCGGTGGTATTTGATCAATATAGGCAAAAGCCGTTTCGATCTGGTCTTCTTCCATCGCAATTTCTGCTAAAGGAAGCAGCAAAGCTTCATTATCAGGATGTCGTTGCTGCAAGGTTTCAAATAACGTTTTCGCCTCTTCCAAAAAGCCGATCTGCAATAGTTCATCACCTAAAGCGCCTAATGTCTCATCATCATCTTTTTGCAGAGCTTCGGTAAAATTTAATTGTGCTTCAGCCAGTTCTTCCGCGGCTAATGCTTTTAACATTTTTTCACTATATGTTTCCATTTAAACCCCTCGAATCTCATTGATTAATCGCTGATAAGTCTCCATCGTCTGGACGAGATCTTTTTCCTCGATTTTCGTTCTGCCCCCTATTGTACCAACTTTTGCCAAAAATAACAGTTTTTTTTCTTTTTGCTGCAATTCTAGTACATGACTGAAATATTCGCTTAATGAAAAAGACTCGGGCAATTCGATGGGAAAGCCTAATCGGGCAAGCCATTGGCAGAACACGGGCAGATCGACAGTCAATTGCTGCTGCTGGACGGTCCACATAAAATGAAACAAAAAGCCAAAGAATAATTTCATTGCATCAGACAGCAAGTGCCCATTTTCCGTTCGATAAGCAGCATCAGCAAAAAGTTGGCCAAACTCCTCCAATTCGCTGCCTGATTGCTGGTATAGTTGGATCAACCGATCGGTATACGCAGCCAACGAATGTCTCATCAACGCCTGATGACTGGGATAGGTTCGATAAAGCTCTTTTAAAAACTCACTATCGGCCAGCACGCCACAACGAATCAGAGTCAAAAAATCGACCAATTTCCCATCGATCTGTTTTTCTGCGATCGTCTGATCGTAAATAACAAATTCGGGTGTATTAGGATTTTCCAGCATCGGGATATCTGGCTTTTTCACAACGATCGCTGTTTCTTTCACACTTTTAGCTAAGGCCCGCAAGGAAACGGGAATCAGCCAAAGCTGTGTCGTCAGAACCGACGTCGCGTGGATAAAACTGCTCAATGCCAACACGCCTTCATTCCCAAAACCGACGATCAACAGCGGCTCTTGTTTTGAAAAGCGACCGAAGAAATCCATTGCAGCTTTAAACTCGCTAAAGTTGTTGCAATACATTTGATTGGTACAAATATACCAATTGACCTCTCGTGGCAAAAACAGGCGGGTCAATTTTTCTGAAAAGCGGTCATAATAGCGCTGATTCGTCAAAATGATCACCTGCTGCGGCTCGATCGACTGTTCTCTCATGACCGATGCTAGTGTTTCACCATAAGAAATTTGGGTTTCTTGTTCATTTCGGAAAAAAACAGCTTCCATCGGCTCACTCCTTTGCTACTACTTCCTATTATAACAAGAAGCCGCTTAAACACCTACTAAATCGCTAATGATTAGGAAGTATTTTCCTGTGATTGGTTCAATGATCCGATAAAAAGCAAAAAACATGATTTCCTCTTCTTCCAAAGGAAAATCATGTTTTTTCTTAAACCAAAAGTGAGTAGAGTGATTGATTTTGCTGAAGGTTGATATAGTTTTTGTCAAACTGTTCAATTCGTGACAGTAATGCGGGGAGATCTTTTTTGTGTTTCAACAAGATTCCCAGCATTACTGGTCCTGTTCCACGATTGATTTTTTTTGTATATTCAAACCTAGTGATATCATCATCGGGACCTAATACATGGCTAACAAATTCCTTCAACGCACCGGGACGTTGTGGGAAATTGACGATAAAATAATGTTTCAATCCTTGATAGATCAGTGATTTCTCTTCGATCTCTGCCATACGGGAACTATCATTGTTACCGCCACTCACAATACAGACGACTGTTTTGCCTTTGATTTGCTCTTTGATCAGATCCAAAGCTGCCACACTCAAGGCACCAGCTGGTTCAGCGACGATCGCTTGCTTGCTGTACAATTCCAGAATCGTTTGACAGATTGCGCCTTCTTCCACAGCTACCAATTGATCCACGTAGCGTTTGGCATGGGCATAGGTTTGAGCTCCGACTTGTTTGACCGCTGCACCATCCACAAAGGTTTCAATATGCTCCAGTGCCACTGGTCCTTGATGATCAAAGGCGGCTTGCATCGAGGCTGCCCCTACAGGTTCTGCTCCAACAACTTTTATCTTCGGTTGCTTTTCTTTCAAATAGGCTGCGGTTCCGCTGATCAAGCCGCCCCCGCCAATCGCTGCCACGACCAGATCGATCGTTACTTGTTTTTTTTCAGCATCGGCCAGCATCTCCACAGCAACGGTTCCTTGTCCTGCGATAATATTAGGATCGTCAAAGGGAGCAATGAAGGCCATTTGCTGTTCTTTTGCAAAGTGTTTAGCCGCTTGGGCTGCCGCATCAAACGTATCTCCCACCAATTCGATTTTGACATAATCTCCACCGAAAAAGAGGACTTGCGCGATTTTTTGCTGTGGCGTCGTTGTCGGCATGAAAATAACCGCTCGGATCTGCTGTTCTTGACAGGTATAAGCAACACCTTGCGCATGGTTTCCGGCACTGGCACAGACGACGCCACGACGAGTCAGTTCAGGATCTGCCTGGGTGATCGCATAGTAGGCACCGCGTAATTTGAAGGAGCGGACTTTTTGCAAGTCCTCTCGCTTCAACAAGACCGTCGCTTGATACTTCTCAGATAAAAAGCGATCATACTGCAGCGGCGTATGACTAACTGCTCCCCGCAGTCGCTCGTAGGCTTGTTCGATTGCAGAAACTGTCACCAACAAACGCGTCCCTCCTAATCTTTCGCAACAAACGGCATCATTTTCCGTAACTCGCTGCCGACTTTTTCAATTTGATGATTGCCGTTTTCCTCACGCATTTTATGGAATTCAGGGAAGCCGTTTTGATTGTCTTCAATGAATCCTTTCGCAAATTGGCCGTTTTGGATGTCTGTCAATACGGCTTTCATGTTTTCTTTGGCTTGTGCAGTGATCACCCGAGCACCAGAAACGTAGTCACCATACTCAGCCGTATTCGAGATCGAATGGCGCATTTTTTTGAAGCCTCCTTCATAAATCAAATCAACGATCAGTTTCAATTCATGACAAACTTCAAAATAAGCCAATTCCGGTTGGTACCCCGCTTCTACCAATGTTTCAAAGCCCGCTTCGATCATACTGGTCAAACCGCCACAAAGTACGGCTTGCTCACCGAAAAGATCGGTTTCGGTCTCTTCTTTAAAGGTCGTTTCCAAAACGCCGACCCGTGTGGCACCAATGCCTTTTGCATAGGATAAAGCCGTTGCTTGTGCGTTACCAGTCGCATCTTGATAAACTGCAAACAAGGCTGGTACCGCAAACCCTTCGGTAAAGGTTCGACGCACCAAATGACCTGGTCCTTTTGGCGCAACTAGAAAAACATCCACCTCTTTTGGTGGCGCGATCACATCAAAATGAATATTGAAACCATGAGCAAATGCCAATGCATTGCCCGCAGAAAGATTCGGTTCGATCTCATTTTTATACAACGATCCTTGGATCTCATCGGGTGCCAAGATCATGACTACATCCGCTTTTTGAACGGCTTCAGCTACTGGGAAAACCTCAAATCCATCGTTTCTTGCGGCTTCCGCTGATTTTCCTTCACGAATGCCGATAAAGACTTCATGACCTGTGTCCCGTAAATTTTGCGCATGAGCGTGCCCTTGAGAGCCGTAGCCGACGATCGCAATCTTCTTGTCTCCTAAATTATCTGTAACTTCCTCGTTGTAATATACTTTTACCATACTTGTTTCCTCCGAATTCTTTCTTTATTTTAAGCAATTCAAAATTGCACTTACCCTCTTGTAAAGCCAGTGACACCCGTCCGTGCCAATTGTTTGATGCCGTATGGACGTAAAACCTCGATGCACGCTTCTACCTTTTTCGTATCGCCAGCAACTTGCACAACGATTGTTTTTAGTGCCACATCGACAATGTGTGCTCGAAATGGATCGATCACTGCTTGGATCTCCGAACGGCTTGTGGTTGGCGCATTGACTTTGATCAGCACCAGCTCCCGTTCGATATGAGGAACTTCTGTAATATCAGAAACCTTCAAGACATCGATCTGCTTGTTCAGATGCTTAGTCACTTGTTCTGTTTCTGCCAAATCGTTCACGTTGACAATGATCGTCATACGTGAAAACTCTGGTCGTTCTGTCGTACCGACAGAGATACTCTCGATATTGACTTGACGACGGTTCAAGACACTCGTGATACGGCTCAAAACACCTGCTTCATTATGGACGATTGCTGCTAATACCCGTTTCATCCTCTTAGACCCCCATCATTTCATGATTGGCTTTCCCCGGTGGGATCATCGGCAGCACATGCTCAGATGGCGAGACCATTACTTCGATCAGCTGCGGCCCTGCTTGAGAAAAAGCTGCTGCCAATTGATCAACCAGTTGCTCTGGGGCATCGATCCGACAGCCTTCAATGCCATAAGCCTGTGCCAGTTTGACAAAATCAGGCTGCTGCGCAAAAACGGAGGCAGAGCGCCGCTTGCCATGGAATGTTTCTTGCCATTGGCGAACCATTCCTAAAGAGCAGTTGTTCAATAACACAAATTTGACATTCAAGCCATACTCATTCAAAATCGCAAATTCTTGGTTCGTCATTTGAAATCCACCATCGCCAACGAACACCACGACCATTTTTTCTGGATGAGCAAATTGAACGCCGATTCCTGCAGGGATGCCATAGCCCATCGTCCCTAGTCCGCCACTGGTGATCAATTGTTTGGGAAAGTGAAAAGGATAATACTGCGCGACCCACATTTGATGCTGACCAACATCGGTGATGACGTAAGCCTCTCCTTTGGTCAAACGCCCTACTTCTTCGATGACTTTTTGAGGTTTGATCTCTTGTGTCTGAGTGCGATCATAGCGATAAGGTTTTTCCTTTTTCCGTTTTTGGCATAGATCCAACCAAGTCGTCCAGGTTCCTCTTGTTGGTGGGTACCGCAGCATTTGCTGCAAAGCAGCCTTGGCATCGCCGACGATTGGGATCTTTGTCGTTACGATCTTGCCGATCTCCACTGGGTCAATATCGATATGAGCAACGATCGCCTGCTTGCCGAACTGACTGCCGGCCGTTGCTAGGCGATCATCGAAGCGAGAGCCGATATTGATAATCAAATCGGCTTCTGATAAAGCCATGTTCGCCGCATAGGTGCCATGCATACCGCCCATGCCTAAGAAAAATTGATGATCACTTGGCAGTAAGCCTAAGCCAAGCAACGTTGTCACTGTCGGCAACTTGTACTTGGCAATAAATGCATTTAGTTCAGTTGCAGCTTCAGCAGCGATCACGCCTGCACCCGCCAGTACCACTGGTCGCTGAGCTTTTTCCAAGACTTGCATCAGTTTTTCGATTTGCAGACGGGATGGCTCTGCCGTCGGCTGATAACTTTTCCTTGTGATCGGCAATGAGCAGGTTTCAGCGGTTTCTTGCAATGTAATATCTTTCGGAAGGTCGATCACAACAGGTCCCTTACGCCCAGTTGAAGCGATGTGAAAGGCTTCAGCGATCACTTTCGGTAAGTCATCCACACAACGGACTTGGTAATTGTGTTTCGTGATCGGCAACGTGATACCTAGAATATCCGCTTCTTGAAAAGCGTCTTTGCCAATTCCTGGTACGGCCACTTGCCCCGTGATAACCACCAACGGTACGGAATCGCTCATAGCATCGGCAATGCCCGTGACGACATTTGTAGCACCTGGTCCGCTAGTCACTAAAACGACCCCAACATGGCCAGTAGCTTTGGCATAGCCTTCAGCGGCGTGGATCGCGCCTTGCTCGTGACGCGTCAAAATATTCGGAATCGCTGCATCATATAATTGATCATATAACGGCAGGACGGCGCCGCCGGGATAGCCAAAGATCATTTCGACGCCTTGCTCTTGTAAGCTGTCCACTAATACTTGTGCGCCAGTCCTTAGATGCGATGCTTGATACTCGATATTTTCCATTGCTACTCCTCCTCATCAGGTACTCGCATAATCCCGCCCGTATTGGCAGAAGTCACTAAAGCGGTATAACGTGCAAGCCATCCTTTTTTCACTTTTGAACGAAACTTCGGTCGTTCTTGCGCACGCTGGGCAAGCTCTTCATCAGATACTTGCAGATTCAGCGTTCGATTTGGTAAATCGATAATGATTTCATCGCCATCGTTGACAAGGCCTAATGGACCGCCTGCAGCGGCTTCTGGCGAAATATGGCCAACGGCGATTCCTCGGGTCGCTCCTGAAAAGCGACCATCGGTGATCAAGGCGACATCTTTGCCTAACCCACGTCCAACGATGCTTGAGGTAGGCGCCAACATTTCTGGCATACCTGGTCCTCCTTTTGGTCCCTCATAGCGGATCACTACAACATGTCCTTTTTGTACGGTATGATTGTCGATGGCAGCAACTGCTTCATCATGTGAATCAAAACAGATCGCTTTGCCTTTGAACACTTGGACACTTGGATCGACCCCACCGACCTTGATGACACTGCCTTCTGGGGCGATATTACCGTACAAGATCGATAGACCACCCACAGGACTATACGGGTTTTCTTTGGGATGAATAACTTCTTCGTTGTGGATCTTCGCTTCAGCGACATTTTCTCGTAACGTCTTGCCTGTGACAGTCGGTCGATCAGGATGAATCGCTCCCTCGATATCACAAAGCTCCCTTATGATTGCGGAAACGCCGCCAGCTTCATGAACATCGTGCATCGAATAGGCTGATGATGGCGCGATTTTTGAGAGATAAGGCACTCTTTTAGCGATTTCATTGACCCGTCTTAAGTCATAATCGATCTCAGCTTCATTGGCGATCGCTAAGGTATGCAGCACTGTGTTGGTGGACCCCCCCATCGCCATGTCTAAAGCGAAGGCATCATCAATAGCTTCTTTGGTCACGATGTCTCGAGGTTTCACTTGTTTTTCAACAAGATCCATCAACTTAAAGGCGGCTTGTCTAACTAGTTCTCGTCGTTCTTCAGACACGGCAAGAATCGTACCATTGCCTGGCATTGCCAATCCTAAGATCTCTAAGAGACAGTTCATTGAATTGGCAGTAAACATCCCTGCACAGGAACCGCAAGTCGGACAGGCATTTTGCTCCATAAATTCAAAGTCTTCTTTCGTCATGTTGCCAGTCTTGTAAGTCCCCACGGCTTCAAACATGGAAGACAAGGTTATCTGGTGGCCCCGTGGATCAATACCGGCTTTCATCGGACCGCCAGAACAAAAGATCCCCGGTACGTTCGTCCGCATCGCTGCTAAAATCATGCCAGGAGTGATCTTGTCGCAATTCGGGATATAAAATACGCCGTCAAACCAGTGAGCATTGATCACGGTTTCTGCGGAATCAGCGATCAATTCTCGGCTGGGTAGCGAATAACGCATGCCAATATGGCCCATCGCAATGCCATCATCCACACCGATCGTATTGAACTCAAAAGGGATGCCGCCAGCTTCACGAATCGCTTCCTTAGCGATATCTGCTAACTCCCGTAAATGCACATGTCCAGGCACAATATCGATATAGGAATTACATATCGCAATAAATGGCTTGTTCATGTCATGGATATTTTTTACTTGTCCTGTGGCATAGAGCAGACTCCTAGCTGGCGCCGCATCGATCCCTTTTTTAATCTGATCACTTCTCACACTCATCATCTCCTGCATTTTGGAATAAAAAAAAGCATCCCGGTTATAAAAAACTGGGATGCTTTGCCAGAATCCCATTTTACTTACGCAAATAGGACTCAAACAAACGGATAATTTTTGCTTCCGTGTTCTAAGTCCTGGTATCAATAATAATGACTAATAAATATTGATTAAAATTGCGCATAGAAAATGGCTCCTTCATTAGAAATAGTAACGTTCTTGTAATTGTTTACCAATATACCCTTTGCAAAAACACTTGTCAACGAATTTTCTGAATTTTTTTTCAATAATGACAATTCCAAGGAACCCTTCCTCACATTAGATGTCATTTAATCGCTTGCTTCTTTTGATAAAAATGACTTTTAAATCACCTTTATTCTTGCTTGAGAATTAAAGTGTGCCCGCAACCCTTGTTTTTTTTAGACCAAAAGAAAAACAAAAAATATTTTTGAATTTTCTGACAATAATAACCGTTTCTTTTCCCATTCGATCCGCCTGCATGGTGGCAGTCCCTAGTTAGACAAAAGAAAAAACCCTTGATTACTCAAGGGTTTCTACAAGACTCAATTATTTCACTGCGTCTTTAAGAGCTTTACCTGGTTTGAATGCAGGTACTTTGCTAGCAGGGATCTTGATTTCTTCACCAGTTTGTGGGTTGCGTCCTTTGCGTTCTGCACGAGAACGAACTTCAAAGTTACCAAAGCCGATCAATTGAACTTTTTCACCGTTAGCTAAAGCGTCTTGAATTGTTGAGAATACAGCGTCTACTGCTGCAGTTGCGTCTTTCTTAGTTAAGTCAGTAGCTGCTGCAACTTTTTCGATTAATTCTGCTTTATTTGCCATGGATGGTTTCACCTCCTGATATTTTTTTTGATGTCATGCATCAACAAAAATCTTGAGTGGTCCAAGGTTTTTGTCAAATATTGATTACCATCAATATTCTGATATAACGTTATCATAAGAACCTTGTAATATCAAGGATTTTAACGTTTTTAGGGGGTTTTTTTTTGGTTTTTTCCCATTTTTCTAGAAAAGGACAGATTTCTTTGTAAAAAGAAACAAAGTATGATAAAATCTCTATTTTCTTCTGCGAGGAATGATCCGAATCGGCGTTCCTTCAAAAGTGAATGCCTTGCGGATTTGATTTTCTAAGAAACGTGCATAAGAGAAATGCATCAGTTCTTCTTCGTTGACAAAAATAACAAAAGTTGGCGGTTTGACAGCTACTTGCGTCGCATAAAAAATCTTCAAACGTTTGCCTTTGTCTGTTGGGGTTGGGTTGATCGCCACAGCGTCCATAATGACGTCATTCAACAACGCAGATGGAATACGCATGTTTTGATTCATGCTGACTTCTTCAATCAATTGCGGCAGCTTATTCAAGCGCTGTTTCGTCACTGCGGAAACAAAAATGATTGGCGCGTAATCCAAATATTGGAATTCATCTCTGATTTCTTCTTCAAAATCACGCATCGTATTCGTTTCTTTTTTCAATGTATCCCATTTATTGACAACAATAATGATTCCACGGCCTGCTTCATGGGCATAGCCAGCGATCCGTTTGTCTTGCTCGCGAATCCCTTCTTCGGCGTTCAAGACCATCAAGACGACGTCTGAGCGTTCAATGGCCCGCATCGCCCGCATCACACTGTATTTTTCAGTAGACTCGTAGACCTTCCCTTTTTTACGCATCCCTGCCGTATCAATCATGGTAAATTCTTGACCGCTTTCGCTGGTAAAATGGGTATCGATCGCATCACGAGTCGTTCCTTCGATATCAGAAACGATCACTCGCTCTTCCCCTAGAATTGCATTGATCAAAGAGGATTTACCGACATTTGGTCGACCAATCAAACTAAACTTGATGATGGAATCATCTTCTTCTTCTGCTTCATTGGTGAAGTGTTTGACAGCTTCATCAAGAACATCCCCGATCCCTAATCCATGACTTCCTGAGATTGGGTATGGATCGCCTAGACCCAAACCATAAAATTCATAGATGTCGGTACGCATCTCGGGATTATCAACTTTGTTGACGGCTAAAATCACGGGTTTGTTGCTTTTGTACAGCAAACGAGCCACAAGCTCATCAGCATCTGTTACTCCTTCACGAGCACTCGTAATAAAAACAATGACATCTGCTTCATCGATGGCGATTTCTGCTTGATGCTTGATTTGATCCATAAACGGCTCATCACTTAAATCGATCCCACCTGTATCGATTACGCTAAACTCACGGCCTAGCCATTCACCAGTGGCATAAATACGATCTCTGGTCACTCCTGGAGTATCCTCAACGATCGAAATTCGTTCTCCAGCTATCCGGTTGAAAATGGTCGATTTCCCCACATTCGGACGTCCAACGATCGCTATTGTTGGATTTGACATTTTTTACCCTCCATTTAAAAAAGCAGTCCTTGTACGCTGCTTCTTGTATTCAATCTTACTTAGTTTACCTAAAGCCATGGAAAGTTGCAAGCTTTCCTGGCAAACAAAAAACCAGCTTATAACAAATTCAAACATCGAATCGTTATAAGCTGATGGCATACAATTACTCTTCGTCGCTGTCTTTTAAGGCATCACCTAAGATATCACCCATAGTAAAACCAGTTGATTCTTCTGGCAATTGATAGTCGTCCTCTGAAACCTCTTGTGTTTCATTGGTGTTTTCGGCTTTTTCTAATGCTTTGATACTTAATGCAATTCGGTGTTCTGAAGGGTTCACTTCAAGCACTTTCACTTGCACTTCATCGCCTTCTTGTAAGACTTCATGTGGTGTCGCAATGTGTTTATGGGAGATTTGTGAAATATGGATCAGCCCTTCAACACCTGGGAAGACTTCCACAAACGCACCGAAGCTTGTCAAGCGTTTAACAGTCCCTGTCAAGACACTGCCAACAGCCGCTTGCTCTTCAATATTGGTCCAAGGTCCAGGCAATGTGTCTTTGATTGAAAGTGACACACGTTCTTTGTCTGCATCAACAGATAAGATCCGGACATTGACGGTATCGCCAACAGATAAAACGTCACTCGGTTTGCCAACATGCCCATGTGAAATTTCAGAGACATGGACAAGTCCATCGATGCCGCCTAGGTCTACGAAGGCACCAAAATCGGTCAAACGAGCTACTTTTCCTTCTACTTCTTGTCCTTCATATAAATCAGCTAATAAAGCTTCTTTTTGTTTTGCTTTTTCTGCTTCGACAACTGCTTTATGAGAAAGGATCAAACGGTTTTCTGAAGGCTCGATCTCAACGATTTTGAAGGTCAATGTTTTCCCTTTGTAATCTTCGAAATCCGCAACAAAATGGTCTTCGACCATTGATGCTGGGACAAATCCACGAACACCTACATCAACCACTAACCCGCCCTTAACGACGTTGGTGACTGGTGCTTCAATGATTTTTCCTTCTTGGAAATCTTTTTCGATATCTTCCCAAACTTTTTTCGCGTCTAAGCGACGTTTAGAAAGGAGATAGCTGCCGTTTTCTTTGTCTTTACCAATTGCTGAAATCACAACCAATTCTAAGACATCCCCAACTTTGACTGCTTCGTTGATGTCTTCAACAGGTAAAGTTGATAATTCTTTTGCAGGAACAACGCCTTCAACGCCGGCGCCTTCGATCCCTACGATCGCTTGTTTATCCTCAATGGCCAATACCTCACCTTTAACGATATCTCCAACTTTTACTTCTTGGAAATTGTCTAAAGCGGCTTCCATTGATTCATTTCCACTCTCAACCTGATTATTTTCAAATTCTGTCATCTCTCATGTCCTCCTAACCAACAATTCTGCAATAATTGCACTACATCTTTTAGTTTAAAATAGAATGAAAAAAAAATAAAGCGATTTCTCTTATTTTCCTAAAAAACTACGGTTTTTTCGTTAAAAAAGTCTTTTCACCTCTGTTTTCTTACTCACTTTCATCTTTTGGTTTCGAAAAATAAAAAAACAATGGGGAACACCCATTGTTTTTGTTAATCAATTTTTTCTTTGATGGTTTTTTTGATTGCTTCGACGACTTGCTCGATCGTTAAACCAGACGTATCGATTCGAACCGCATCCTCCGCTTGTTTCAAAGGGGAGACTTCTCTGTGAGAATCCAGATAATCTCTTTGCTGGATCTCTTCTTTCAACGTCTCATAATCGGTTTTGATCCCTTTTTGCTGATTTTCTTTAAAACGGCGCTGTGCGCGTTCTTCCACACTTGCTACCAGAAAAATCTTAACTTCTGCTTGTGGTAAAACCGCCGTGCCAATATCGCGGCCATCCATCACGACACCGCCATCTTTAGCGATCAACTGCTGTTGTTGGACGAGTTTTTCACGAATCGCAGGGTATGCCGACACCTTCGAAACTGCGTTGGTTACTTCTGGCTGACGGATCGCTTCGGTGACTTGCTCTCCTCCTACAAAGACCTCTTGACCGTGTTCAGTCGGTTCAAAAGTGATGGGGTATTGATCGATCAAAGCAGCGATCGCCGCTTCATCTTCAAGTGAACAGCCCGTTTTTAAAGCTAAATACGTGATGCTTCGATACATGGCACCAGTATCCGTATAAATAAATCCCAGGTCATTCGCGATGATTTTTGCCACTGTGCTTTTCCCAGATGACGCAGGACCATCAATAGCGATGTTGATTTTTTTCATTTTTCTTACTCCTCGTTTCCCAACGATGTGTATTCCTTCATCGTTTCTGCTTATCGTCCACCTTGGCTTATCTCTTTCAAGAAAAAAAACCGCCAAAGCGGTTTTTTATTTAACTCTTAACGTGTCGCCAGGGTAAAGCATGTAGTTGTTCGGATCAATCCCATTTAATTGATATAGGGTTTCAACTGAGATGCCTGTACGGGCTGCCACTTGTTCAGGACCTTCACCTGCTTGCACAGTGGTATACTGTTCAGTACCAGCAGCGCCTTGCCCTTGGTTATTTTGGGTAGTATCTTGTCCAGCATTGTTTTGTTCTTGTGCCGGCTCACTGCTTGAAGGTGTTGATGAAGCTGGCGCAGAAAAACTGCTAGAAGAACTTGATTCACTTGTTGACGAACTCGTTTCACTTGTCGATTCCGTAGTGGATGATTCCGTCGTTGATGATTCGGTTGTTGAAGACTCTGTCGTACTTTCTACAGCACTGCTCGAACTTGCTGTGGTTGGGGCATCATTGTTATGGTTCAATACCCAAATACCGGCACCAACCGGAATTGCCACGATCAAGAAAAGCAAAACTAAAACGATCGTCAAAAAGAGTGAATTCCCACGCTTTTGTTTTCTTTGTTGGGATCTTGATGCAGAATCATCGTATTCTGTATCATAGATTGGTTGTTCCCACGGTTCTTGATTTTCTGAATTGTAGTCATTGTCTTTCTTGCTCACTCGTATTCCCTCCTAGTTTCCTTCCGATGTATTATACCATAGGTAAATAAAAACTGTCCTACAAAATACGATTCAATTTATATCTTTAAAAATTTTTATTAAACGTTCCTGCCAATGATGAGCCTCCTTTTTCTCGGGCAGCTGTTCTTCACCCGCTATTTCGATCCCGTCATTGTCGCAACAATAAGTATCCTCCTGGGCTTCCTCTTCGAAATGCGCCAGTAAAAATTGTCGGCGACAACCTGTAAAATGAATATAAGCCAACATTTTCTGTAATTGTTCTTGTTTTTGCTGTTCATTGCGTTTTAATGTTTCCAGCCAAAAGGAAGTTCCCAACTCTTTCATTTTTTGCTGCCACTTTTCTTGCAACGGTGTCAAGGGTTCTTTCCTCTTCTCCTGAACCATTCGTTCTAAAGCAAGGCGTTCTTCTTTATTTTCTCGCTGAAAGAAGTAATGGATCTGCTCATCATGTTCCTGATAAAGCAAAATCGCATTGCTTTGTTTGCCATCACGACCAGCTCGCCCGATTTCTTGACTGTAATTCTCTAACGAATCAGGTAGATCATAATGAATCACAAAGCGAATATCTTCCTTATTGATCCCCATCCCAAAGGCATTGGTAGCAACGAGTAATTTTAATTTATTCTGAGAAAACTGCTGCTGCAACGTTTTTCTTTGATCACTCGCGAGACCACCATGATAATAGCCTACCAAATAGCGCTGACGCAGTTTGTTATAGACTTCTTCGACTTTGCTTCTTGTGGAACAGTAGATGATCCCAGCCCCGCCTAAGCGGCTGAGATAGTCTGCTAATGCCGCATCTTTGTCTGTCGTTTGCTCTACGAACAAGCCGATATTGCTGCGGTTCATCGAATAACGGTAGACATTGGCGTTCTTTGCTAATAATACTTGCCGTATGTCTGCTTCCACTTGTGCTGTTGCAGTAGCCGTCAAGGCTAATGTGACGGGTGCCTTCAAGCGTTTCTTTACTTCACCAAGCTGCAAGTACTCTGGTCGAAAATCAATGCCCCATTGCGAAACACAATGGGCTTCATCCACCACGAGCATGGCGATCTTAACCTGTTCCAATTGATGCAAAACAGCTTCTTGTACGATCATTTCTGGACTTAAAAACAAAAACTTGTACTTCTGCAAATGCTGCATCACATACTGGCGATCAGCAAGGTCCAATTGACTATTAAACGCAATCGCGCGTTTTTCCCCTTGCTTTTGTAAGCCGTAGACTTGATCTTCCATCAAAGAGACTAACGGCGAGATAATGATCACGATCCCGTCTACTAGGTACCCTGGCAGCTGATAGCACAGACTTTTGCCATTCCCAGTAGGCAGAATCGCTAACGTATCTTGCTGCGCTAAAACACTTTCGATGACTTCTTTTTGTCCTTGGCGGAATGTTTTGAAACCAAAATACTGATTCAGTGCATCTTCTAACATCGAATCCCCCGCTTCTGAGCAATCTGTAACAAACGAATCGTCAAAAAATCAGTCGTAAGAAGCGCCTGTAATTCTTGATAGCTATTTTTCCAAGAAGCTTCTGGCAGCTTTTTCAGCAACGCTGTATCAAGGCGCTGAAAAGGAAACGTTGGATCAAGCAATGCCCACTCAATCAAATGATCATTAACAGTTCCTCGTTTGATCCTTCTTTTTTCCATAATCTGCTCGACAGAATCGCCTCGCAAAAACAATGCTCGGCTTTCCACCATGCTTTGGTTTAAATTTCTCTTTAGAAAAGGCGACAATCCTCGAAACAGGATCGTCTGGGGCGTTTTTTCGATCAAGGTTAAAAATTGATGGATCGAAGCTCCTACATAAAGAGTGTCCCAAGGCTTACTTTGAACATTTTCTGGTAAAAGCTGAAAAAACGCCTGCCCTAGAATATCTGGACCAGATAAGGTGCCCGCTAAAAAATCTGCCATTTCTGCGGGAAGCTGGTCAAAAATTGCTGATAGCTCTTGATACAGGCACTTTTTGATGTCAGGATTGTGACGGATCAGCTGACGGACAGGTTCTGTATAGAATGGCGTGTTTTCAACGGGAATATACTGATTGGTCACCCCTTGATACGCAGCTGCTTGAACCAGCAGCCGAACAAAACGCCAAGCCTCCTCCGTCGTTCGCCCATAACGAAAGTAATTCGCATAACGCAACAATCGTTCTCCTGGCTGCTGGCTGTTTATAGCGGTCGTTTTGAGCAGCAGACCATCTGAATCTCGACTTAGAGCCCCTCGTCGGATCAAGTCAGCGAGCGTCTGTTGATACGCTTTCTCATTCAACTGGGGCAACGATTGAAAGAGACCTAAGCGATCATAAAAAAAGGCATAACTCAAGACAGAGCTAGTACGCTTACCAATGAGAATTTGATAAAGTGTTGATGGGCGCAGCTTGTCAGTATCAGAAAACAGCGCTAAAATAAAAGAATCCATATTTCCCCTCCAGAAAGGACTAAAAAATGTCACAACGCTGTAAAATTATTCCTGAGCGCTGCATTGCTTGTGGCCTATGTGCGATCTATGCCCCCGAGATCTTCGATTATGATGAAGACGGGATCGTTTTATTTGCCCAAGAACCGAATGCTCGGCAACAGTTTATCATAGAAGACCAACAAGAAAAAGTCAAAACTGCTTATCGCAAATGCCCTACCCGTGCGATTATCATGGAAAAATAAAAATGAGCCGACTTGCCATTAACAGACCTTTCGTCTGCAACAGCAAGTCGGCTCATTTTTTTATTTTCCTACAGCAGAATGATGGGGCTGCTTACGAGCCAACCATGGCAGCAGTTTGGCGTGAAGTGCTAAAAAGACGGCACTGACGATTGCGCCTTTGACCAAATTGAAAGGTAAGATCCCGATCGCCACATATTGCGGCAAAGACATTCCTAAAAATTGATCGGCTGTGACCCCGAAAAAGCGCAGGTAAAGCGGTGTGATCACAAATAGGTTCGCCACACTCATAAAAATCGTTACCGACAAGATACCGCTGATGACACCAACCATTTTGTTTTTGGTGTGAATACCTTTGCGGAAAAAGTAGTACATTGGCAAAGTAAAGGCACATGATGCTAAAAAGCTTGCCGTATCCCCCACCATATCAGCAGGTGAAAAACCAGATAAGAACAAATGCAGCACCGAACGAATGAAAGCAGTCAATACCCCGCTCCAAGGACCAAATAAAAACATCATGATCATCACGGGAATATCACTAAAATCGATCTTTAAAAAGCTGAATGCTGGGAAAATCGGAAAAGCGATAAATTGCAAAATTGTTCCCATAGCAGCACACATGGCGATCGTCACCATTTTTCTTGTTTTGTTGTTCATCAGTATAAATCCTCCTAAGTTCAGGATTCCTCTTCAAACGAACCTATTAAATTTCCTCGGCTTTCTTGTCGGCGCCAGACAAAAAATACCCTCTTTTTTCCACAGGGAAAAAAGAGGGTATTCGAAATAGCCATAAGCAAATCAAATACGCTCTATCTTCTTTATCCAGACTGTACTGTCGGTATCGGAATTTCACCGATTCAGCTATTTCCGAAGAAATAGGTCGTGGACTATAACCACCGGTCGGGAATTGCACCCTGCCCCTGAAGACGAACCTTTATTCTATTTATTACATGTTCTATTATACACAAAATCTAAAAATTAACAATAGTTACGTTTTCAGATACTTTTCAATTATTTTGCAGTGTTTTTCAGCTGGCTGACTTCCTTCTTCGTCAGCTCTCGGTATTCCCCTGGACGAAGACCTTTCAAATCTAACGGACCATAATTTTCCCGTTTTAATTTTTGCACAGGCAAACCAACTGCTTTTAACATATTTTTGACTTGATGGTTGCGTCCTTCGTGGATCGTCAATTGCACAATACTAGATTGCGCTGTTTGGTCTGTCGACAAGATCTCAAAGCGAGCAGGTGCCGTCTTACGACCTTCGATCCGAATCCCTTTTGTCAATGGGAGCAGCTGCTTTTTATCCGCAATCCCTTTGACTTTGGCAACGTACACTTTGTCGACTTCGTGTTTCGGATGCATCAGTGTCTGTGACAATTCCCCATCATTTGTCAGCAATAACAAACCAGAGGTATCATAGTCCAAGCGCCCGACGGGATACACCCGTTCAGGAACTTCAGCAAAATAATCCAAAACGACTTTGCGCTTTTTATCATCCGTTACAGCTGAGATCACACCACGAGGTTTGTAGAATAGATAATAGACGTGTTGTTCTTGTTCGATTGGTACACCATCGACTTCAACAACATCTTTTGAGCTAACTTGGACCCCTAATTCTTTGATCACTTGCCCGTTGACACGCACTCGGCCTTCGGTTATCAATCCTTCAGCTTTTCTTCTTGAGGTGATGCCAGCATGGGCAATCACTTTTTGCAAACGTTCCATCTTCATTCTCCTTCTGTTTCTGCTTGTTTGTAGCGGTCGTAAAAAAGATCAAACGGTGCATCTTCTTCAAGTTCATCTTCCATGGATTGGATATCGGGTAATTCAGCCAAACTTTTTAAGCCAAAATAATCCATAAAGTATTCCGTCGTACCATATAGGATCGCTCGTCCTGGTCCGTCAACGCGGCCTTTTTCTTCAATCAGTCGTTTTGCCACCAATTTTTGAACCGATCCGCTAGATTGGACGCCGCGGATCTCTTCTACTTCCATCCGAGTGATCGGCTGCTTGTAAGCAATGATCGACAACGTTTCTAAAGCGGCCTGCGACAACGAGCTGCCCATCGGTGATTCAGCATATTTCTTCAATAAAGGGGCAAATTGTTTCTTGGTGGTCAAAATAAAATGATTGCCCACTTCAAGAATATGCAACGCAGTATGTTCATTTTCTTCATATTGCTGATTTAGTTCCTGCAAATGCTGATAGACACTGGCAGTATTGCTTTTGACTAAGTAACTCAATTCTTCAAGTCCGATCCCCTCATCACCGACGACGAATAAGATCGCTTCTAATTCACTATATTTACTCATCTTCTTTACCTGTTGGATAGAGCAGAATCGACGCATAATTGTCTGTTTGCTCTACTCGAATCGTTCCTTTTTTCATTAATTCTAATAGTGCCATAAAAGTTACCACAACTTCTGTTTTATTGTAGGTCGTAAAAAACGAATCAAAGCTGCGGCCTTTTTTGGCACTGACATGTTGCATCTCCAGCTGAATCGCCGCCATCTTTTCATCGATGGTGCTTTCATCAGGAGAAATTTTGGTTTCTAGTACTTGGCGATTTTTCTTTTTCTCGATCATTTTTTGAAAAGCCAAAAAGAGATCGATCGTATTGAATTGATTGGCTCTTAACTGATCTTCTTCCTCTTTGTATTCATCGACATCCATCGGATCTTTCGTATAATACAAACTTCGCTCTTCCGCTTTTTCGGAAAGCTGCTCGGCTGCATACTTAAATTTGCGGTATTCTAGCAGCTGTGCCACCAGCATATCCCGTGGATCTTCTTCGTACTCTTCCACTTCAGCAATCAGCTCTTGTTTCGGTAACAGCATCTGGCTTTTGATCGCCATCAGAGTTGCCGCCATGACTAAATATTCACCAGCGACTTCTAATTCTAAAATTTTCATGGCATGGATATACTGCATGTATTGTTCGGTGATGGTTGCAACTGGAATGTCATAAACATCGATTTCCAGTTTTTTGATCAAATGAAGCAGCAAATCCAACGGTCCTTCAAAGACAGCTAATTTTATTTTGATTTCTTCCATTCCATCCTCGATTTCTAGGCGCGCGGAAAGTGCTGCTTGTACACTTCCGTCATCCGTTTCTTCGTTATATGCGTGTAAATCTGAGTGGTCGAGATATCTGCGTGTCCTAACAGCTCTTGAACCGTTCGCAGATCTGCGCCGTTTTCTAATAGATGAGTCGCAAAACTATGGCGCAACGTATGGGGAGTCACATTTTTGGTGATCCCAGCTTGTCGAACCAAGGCTTTTAAATTTTTCCAGATTCCTTGACGAGACAGCTGTGTGCCATGGTTGTTTACAAACAGGTGGCTTTCATCCGGTGTTTTTCTCGTCAAATACGGACGTGCATCGCTGAGATACGTTTCGATCCATTGAATCGCTAGATCCCCTAATGGGACGATCCGTTCTTTGTCGCCTTTCCCGGTTGTTTGCAACAAGCCCATACTTAAATGCAAATCATTCAATTTCAAACCGATCAACTCGCTGACGCGCAAACCTGTCGCATACATCACTTCCAAAATCGCTCGATCGCGAATGCCCAACACCGCTCGAGTATCTGGTGTTTCGATCAAGCGCTCCACTTCCTGCAAACTCAAAGTGTCAGGTAGCTTCTGCTGTTTTTTCGGCGAATCAATATGCTGCATCGGATCATGATCTGTCAATCGTTCTTGACGCAAATATTGATGGAATCTTCGCAAACTGGAAACCATCCGAATCACGGTTGCCGAGGATTTTCCCGCATCTTGCAGACTTTGCAAAAAAGACAAAACGATCACTCGGTCGATCTGTTGCCACTGCGTCACTTGTTTTTTTTGTAAAAACGCAAGATACTGTTGCAGATCCCGCTGGTAGCTGGCACGGGTATTTTGGGATAGCCCGCGCTCAATGGTCAAATAATGAAGATAATCAATAATTTGTTCGTTCATGGGGCTTCCTCTACTTTCAGCTTTTTTATCATATCAAATTCTGGCTCGTTTAGATAGTAGCTTGCCAACAAAAAAAGAGGCATTTACCCGTATCTTTTGCCCAAGGAAACACCCGAATCATAGCAGATTTTTTGGTTTCTTTCAAATCGGAAAAAAGGACACTCTTCCTATTGAAACCATCTGACTATCATTCGGGTGATAACAAAATCTTTTCAAATTGCCCAGCTACAGACACTAGGCTTTGTTTTGGCATTTTTGGCAGACACCATGAAATGTCAACCGATGATCCTTTACTAAAAAATGGTACTTTTGTTCGACGATCTCTTCGACTGTGCCCAACAGATCCTCTTCAACCTCTTCGATATTGCCGCATTCCAAACACAACAAATGATGATGGAAATGTTTGGCGCCTTCTTTACGTAGGTCATAACGAGCGACACCGTCATTAAAGCTGACTTTATCGACGATTTTCAAATCCGTCAAAATCTCCAATGTTCGATAGACGGTTGCTAAGCCAATCTCAGAATTTTTTTTGCGCACAAAGAAGAAAATCTCTTCGGCGGATAAATGATCTTTCTCATTTTCTAATAAGACCAACAACGTCGCTTCTCGCTGAGTAGTTAATTTGAACCCCGACTCGTGCAATTGTTTCTTGGTCTTTTTTAACGCTGCTGTTGTGTTCATAGTTGCCTCCGTATGCCGTTAATTTATAACGATTCTAATTTGAGTGAGAATCACCCAAGACAAACATTGTAATCATTATAAATTAGAACAGCAAAAGAAACAAGTATTCTCAATTAGGTTTTTTAACAAGAATCGTAAAGCCATCTTTTTGCTCAATCAAACGCTGTTTCATCAAGGTTCCTAACGCCCGTTTAAATTGGCCTTTACTAATACCAAACGTTTGTAAAATCTCTTCTGGTGCTGATTTATCGGTAAAAGGAATTTTATTTTCTGGTGCTCGTTCTAAAAAGGTTAGGACCATGGCGGCATCATTTGAAATCGCCTCGTGGGCTCTTGGTTTCAACGAAAGGTTCAAGACCCCATCTGGACGAACCCCGATCACTCGTCCTTTGACAACTTCCCCAAGACGCGGCTCTTGATAGCGCTCTGATGGGTGGACGAAGCCAATATAAAAATCATCCGTCAATAAGTAGGTTCCCGCTAGTTTTAAGCGATACACGGTACCTGTAACATCTTGATTCTTCATCTGTTCCGTACCATTCTTACTCAGTGCCTTGAAGATTTTCTCATCTGCTAACGAAGCCCATATACGCTCTTTGTCGTCGACGCGCAAGCTGACCATCAAACGATCGCCTTTTTTGGGCCAAAGTTCCCGCATTGTTGGCAATTCATCTAATGAAACCACCATGTCCTTGTCTTTTAAACCGATATCGACGAAAACGCCTAAGTCGCGACGGCTTCCTGTGACTGTACCAAAGGCATAATGCCCTTTGCGGCTTTTCGGAATATTCGTAGTGAGCACATTTTCTTGCTTTTGGTTTTGATAGCCAAACCCTTCGACGGCTTCACCTAAATGATGTTCGCCTTCTTCCTTGGCTAGTCGGAAGGTAACCCCGCCTTTTTGAACAAAATAATTCTGTTCATTTTCATCAATGATCAATCCGCTAAATACGGATGCTAATAAGTCTTTCATCTATTCTCTCCTTCTTCATAAAAACTGCCCGTTGCTAGAAAAAGAAACGCAGCAGTGCCATAGCAATAACGCCTGTGATAACGATCTTCATCAAATCTTTTGTATAATACCCCACCAACAATGCTGGGATACAGGCAACAGTTTCTTTGACTTTCAAGATGGGAAATTGCCCTTCTCGAAAGCTCAGCAAATTTTGAACCAACAATGCCGCCAAAATACACAACGGCAAGTAACTCAAAAAGATGGTGAAAGGTTTTGGAAATACGAGCTTTTTAGAAAATAAAAAAGGAACGATCCGCGGAATCCAAGTAACCAACCCACATGCTAGCATTAGTATAACAAAATTAGTCATGATGTGTCACCGTCCCAACCAAACATCCTGCCAAGGTCGCAGCAATTACCGCGATCTCAGCAGTAGAAAAACGCATAAATAAAATCAATGTCCCCACAACTGCCCCGAGTACTAAGAGCGTTTGCTGGGTTTTCTTCTTGAGGGGTCGCTCTACTTGAAATAAAAAAAGACCAACAAACATGGCTACCAAGGCAAAATCTAAGCCTAACGCTTCTGGATCTGGAATAAACGAGCCTAATAGTCCGCCCAAAAAGGTTGCGAAGATCCAACTCAAATACGCCATCACGTTCAACCCATGGGTCCATTTCGCTGTGACTGGTTTGTCTTGTTGCAGTGCCGTCGTCAAAACGCCATAGGACTCATCAGTCAAAAGCGTCCCAATCCCAATAGCAGAAAGCAAAGGAGTCTTTTTAAAATAGGAAGCCACTGATAAGCTCATTAAGAAATGTCGTAAATTCACTAAAAAGACGGTTGCGACGATCGTCATGAAAGGTGCTTGAATCGCGAGTAATGCACAAATAATAAATTGAGCACTGCCTGCATAGACAATAATAGACATTAAAATAATTTCAAGAATAGATAACCCAACACCTTTTCCTACGACCCCCATCGCAAAACCAATCCCTAAGTACCCAAGAATCGTTGGTATACAAGCAATGACCCCATCTTCAAAGCGATCATATCTTTCTATTTTCTGCACAAAAAACCCTCCCTGTTTGAACGATTATCTTTCATCATATCGAAAACAGGGAGGGGAAACAAGTGTTTTTCACATGTGCATGTAATAACTCTGAAAATTTTCTAGCGACTCATGTGACTTAGCGAACGGTGTGATCGTTCCCATTGCCTCTGAAATAGCCAGTTTTGGCGTTTACCGTAAATAAGTATAGCGGGAACGCTGAATCATCCGTTCCTTTAAGCAAGCTGCCTTGGGCATTTGTCGCATAAAAATTGTAATAGCCTTCGCCGTTGACGATCCGCACGCGTTCAAAAGTATAACCACCTTCAACCACGTAACCACGAGCAATCGCTGTGGCGATGATTTTTTCTTGGACACCATCTGCCCATACCCAAGCGCTATTGTTTACATCATTCAAATCACTTTGACGGGCTGGAATAATTGGCTGATTATTGGTATTTGTTGGCGTATTTGGCGAAAGCACATACTCTTCTTCAGACGTGCTTTGTGCAGGCGTCGCAGCGCTTGTAGAACCGCCGCTTGAAGCGGAAGCGTTGTTCTCAGAAGCCGCCGCTTGTGCTGCTTCTTGGGCCGCTTGTTGTTGTGCCGCTGCTTCTTGCGTAGCGGTTTCACGCTTCGTCAACGCAGTATCGACTTTGCGCAGATCAGCAGTGAGACTTTCCACCAATGAATCGATCGGTAAAGCTTGGACTTTTTTCATCAAGGCATTGTAGTTCTCACGGGTGACACTTGCAGGTGCTTCACCATCACCACTTAAAGCTACCATGCTCTTCACCGCATTTTGAACTTCCTCGATCGCACTGAACTCTTTTTGCCCCATATCGATCGCTTGATTGATCAACTCATCAAAGGCATCCCCGTTCTCACGCTTCGCCATTGTGACAGCAGCTGCTTCTTTCAATGAAACTTCTTCCAACTGATCCTCCACAACGGCAGGACTGCTAAAATAGCTGTTGATCTCGGTCAAAGCTGCTAGTTTGTCAGCGATCGTCGCAGCTTCTTGTGACAAGGCATCGTACCGTTCATGGTCTTGAAACTCTGCCAGCTGATTCGTCACAGCCGTCAGCTGTTCTGATGTTTTGTCGTTTTTAATGAACACTCGTTCATCATTTGTATAAAAATCATTCAGCTCATTTTCAATTTGATCGAGTATACGGTTTTCCTGCGCCAGTTGCGTTTCTCGGGCTGTTTCTTGTTGCTGCTGTTGATAGTAATACGCCCAACCGCCACCAGCTGCCACTAATAAACAAGCCGCTGTAATATAGAGTGCTTTGCGAGGACTCTTCTTTTTTTCGCTAGGCGTCGACGTTTTTTCTTCAGTAGTCGCCTTTTTCGGTGCTTCATCCGCTGCGGTGATCGGCTCAGGAATTGGATCGATCACTGGTTCTGGCTGCTTTTTCGCTTCTTCAATGACTGGATCCGTCACTGGTTCATCTTCGCTTATCATTAGAGGTTCCTCACTGGCTTGTTCCTGACTTTCTTCTTCAGTAGCAGACAAATCATCAGTGGCGGCTTCTGCTTCTAGAGCAGCGGCTTTTTCTTCTTCATCAAGTTTGTGTTGGCGGATATAAGCAGCCAAAATATCAGCGTCATGCTGTTCCTCCGTACTTAATGCATCGGTTTCACTTGCTTCCTCACTGGCTGATGTCGCATGCTCTTGCGTTGCGCTAGAACTTTCTACTTCCGTTTTTTCCTCAGCTTCTTTCTTAGAGGCTGGTGTGGGGGTTACATGTTGCTCATCGGAAAAAGTCCCTTGCTGCGCGAGGTCGATCGTTTCTTCATTTGAGGATGGCCGATCACCTAAGTGCTCCTCCATTTTTCCGATCGGGACGTTTTTAAAGTCTGACCAGCGAATATCATCATTTTTATTCTGTGGCTCTTCTGGCGTAACGGAAGAGTCAGATGTTGGTTCCAGTTCATTCTCCTTTGCCTGGTTCCATTGGAACCCGCAATTGGGACAAACGGGTGTTTCTTCTATTGCTTGAAATCCACATTCAGGACATGTCTTCTTCATTGATTCAAACTGACTCCTTTTGTTTTTTGCATTTCCTTTTATGAAGCAGTCGCCTCTTTCATCAGACGCTTGCTGTACCTACTGCTTCTTTTTTTAGACCAGCAAATAATGGGTCTTTTTTGACACTTCGTTGTTTGTTACGTTTTGATGCAGATGCACAAAATTAAATTTATCACATTCTTGGCAATTAGCCAACACTTGCTTGGTTACGTTTTTATTAAGTTCTTTACCAATCTTGTGTCGAGAAGACAAAATCTGAATAAAAAAGACTTTCCAAAGGGTTCCTTTGGAAAGTCGATAAACCTTGATTATTCTAAGAAATCTTTCAATTGTTTTGAACGAGATGGATGGCGTAGTTTCCGTAATGCTTTTGCTTCGATCTGACGAATCCGTTCTCTCGTTACCCCAAAGACTTTGCCGACTTCTTCTAATGTCCGAGTACGACCATCATCGATTCCGAAACGCAAGCGCAGCACGTTTTCTTCACGGTCAGTCAACGTATCCAGTACATCTTCTAGCTGCTCTTTCAACAGCTCATAAGCCGCATGCTCTGCTGGACTTGTGGCATCTTGGTCTTCAATAAAATCACCTAGATGAGAATCGTCTTCTTCACCGATCGGTGTTTCTAATGAAACAGGTTCTTGAGCGATCTTCAAGATTTCACGAACTTTTTCCGTCGGCAGATCCATTTCTGCGCCGATTTCTTCTGGTGTCGGTTCGCGCCCTAAGTCTTGCAGCAATTGCCGTTGAATACGGATCAATTTGTTGATGGTTTCCACCATATGCACAGGAATACGAATGGTTCGCGCTTGGTCAGCGATCGCACGGGTGATCGCTTGACGGATCCACCAGGTCGCATAGGTCGAGAATTTGAACCCTTTGCGGTAGTCGAATTTCTCAACGGCTTTCATCAAGCCCATGTTTCCTTCTTGGATCAAATCAAGGAATTGCATTCCTCGACCCACATAACGTTTGGCAATACTAACGACCAAACGTAGGTTGGCTTCTGCCAAACGCTGTTTTGCCTCTTGGTCGCCTTCTTCGATTTTCAGTGCGAGAGCCACTTCTTCTTCTGCGGTCAATAACGGCACACGACCGATTTCTTTCAAGTACATCCGAACGGGGTCATTGATTTTCACACCAGTTGGTGCAGACAGATCTTCTTGAGGTTGTGTTTCTTGTCGTTTTTCATTGCTCTTTAGACTATGGACTGAAGGCTCTCCATTTTCATCCACGACACTGATGCCTGAATCCTCCAGTTTTTGAATTAATTTGTCCATTGCATCAGCATCCAAAGTATACGGCGTTGCTAAACGATTCGTAATGTCATCGTAAACAACTTGCCCCTTTGTTTTGTTTTCTCGGATGTATTCGGCAACTGCTTTGTCATACGTTTTTTTTGTTTCTTCTGCCATGAAAGAAAGCCCCTTTCAGTTCGCTATTTAGCTTGTTTCAACCGTTTGGTCAAATCAATGATTTCGATCGCAAGTTCAAGTTCTAATTGCTGGTTTCCTTTTTGTCTTGCTTCTTGCTGCTGGATTCGTTTTTGATTGATTTCTTCAGCAATGCCCGACTTTTGAAATACCTGCAGAATGTCCTGAAATTCTTGTTCAGTCCCTTCCTCAGAAGCTTTAAGATCTGCAATATCGATCACCATTTTTTTCATTGAATCTTCTTTTAAAAAATCTAAGAACTTTGCTAAAACAAAGTGTTCTTCTGTTTCCATATACGCATCAAACAGCAGATAAAGCTGTTGGTAACGATCATGGATAAAGGATATGCCACTCGCTCGAAAGCGATGGTTTAACGTACTGTCATGAAACAAACGGTACAATAATAATTCTTGTGCTTTTTCTACCTGTGTTTTGGGCTGCTGCCGCGTTGGCGGCGTAAAGACCATAGGATTGGTTGTTGGCGCTGGCGGCGGTGCATCTTGCCGCGGCTGCTGCTCTTGCCGGTTTTGCTTGAGCTGCTGCTGCAAGGTCTCACGGCTCAAGTTGAACTCTGTGGACAACTGAGTCAAATAACGGTCTTGCTCCAGCAAAGAATCCACCCGCTGTAATTCCTTTAAAACGACTTGGACATAATCTAGCTGCTCTTTCTCATTGGCCAAATTTCGATTTGCTCGATGGTAATCCATTTTGAAAGCAAAGACGGTTTCTTTCCCATGTACAGCTAATTTATAAAAAGCTTCTGTCCCATATTTGCGCAAATAGTCATCTGGGTCCATCCGTTCCGGCACTCGAACCACAGATAATTTCAAGCGGCTATTGTTTTGCAAAAGATCGATCCCACGGTTCGTGGCTTCAACCCCTGCACTATCTCCATCGTAACAAAGAATCACTTCTTGTGCCACTCGCTCGATGTGAGCGATCTGCTGATTGGTCAGGCTGGTCCCCATCGAGGCGATCCCATTTTCGATCCCTGCTTGCCAAGCGGCGATCACGTCCATAAATCCTTCAAATAAATACACTTGGCCATCTTTACGCATCGCTCGTCGCGCTTTGTCAAAGTTGAAAAGAACCTCGCGTTTATTGAAAAGAATCGTTTCAGGACTATTTAAATATTTTGGTTGGTCTTGATCACCGACTTTTTCGCTTGCTAACCACCGACCAGAAAAACCAATCGTTTTCCCCTGAGGATTGCGGATCGGAAACATGATTCGCTGGTAAAAGCGATCCGCCAGTGAGCCATCGTTGCGCTGAACAAAGAGTCCTGTATCAGGAAAAAACTCTGCTTTGGCTTTTTCATTCAAAAAAACTTTCTCCAAAAACGAGCGTTCATTCGGTGCAAAGCCAATATTGAACTCTTCGATCAGCGCCATCGTCAATCCACGATCTAATAAATAGTCAAGCGCTTCTTGTCCAGCAGCTGTATTCACCAACATGTGATGATAGACTTCGGCGGCTTTTTCATGTAACGCAATCAATTGACTCGTTTGTGAGGTCGCTTCATTGATGCCTTCAGACTGCTGATATTGCGGATCAAGAGGAATATCGTTCATTTCTGCTACTTTGACGACTGCTTCTGGAAAACTGATCCCTTCAAGCTCCTGTAAGAAACCATACACATTTCCACCACGACCACAACCAAAGCAATGAAAAATTTGTTTGTCCTCTGCAACGGAAAAAGAAGGTGATTTTTCATTATGGAACGGACACAAACCAAAATAATTTTTTCCAGACTTCTTTAACTGGACATACTGTCCCACGATATCGACGATATTGCTACGTTCGCGAATGTCGTCAATGACCGTTTGAGGAATTCGTGCCATCCACTCACCTCCATTTGATAAGTATTCATCGGTTTACTAGGTAAAAAAACGCACTAATAGATATCAGTGCGAAGAATAATTAGACAGAATCACTCATAATGATTTTACCATATTTTATTTGTATTTCAAGCTTTTTTGTTTCACTTATTTTACAACGCTTATGAAAAGAAACGCGCCGTAACATTGATCTTCCATTGATTCATTTTTATTAAATCAGCGTAGAATAAATTGCCGCCGTTATGATACAGGTGACCACCATTATAAAAAACGGATTGGATGCCCCAGTAACGATAGGTTTGTTCCGTATCATTGCCTAACAATGGAGATAAAACCTCTCTGGAATATGTTTCTGCTAACTCTAAGGTGTTCACTCCCCCTCGGGCAGCGACATAATCAATATAATCTGTACCAAAATTATACGCTTGTACGGCGGTCCAAAGATCACAGTTCATTTGCTCGGCTTTTTCAATCAACTCTGCTAAATAGGAAACACCTTGTTCGATGCTTTGTTCTGGCGTATCGAACTGATTTTGTTTTCCATAAACACTTTCAGAACTTTGCATCGGGTCGTTGCCTTGTCCTTTTGACTCCGTCAGCATGATGCTCATGGCTAATGACTGATATTCAGAGATGTCGTGGGCTTGCGTCTGTTGCGCGATTGCTTCTTCATACGCATAGACAGCTTTCAATGCCGTATAGTTTCGATAGACCCAAACCCCTGCCCCGATCAGCAACAGCACGAGGGCCAGCTTCAGTATAAATCCTAGGAAACGTCGAATTTTTCTCATCACATACATCCCATCTTTTCTAAGTCAGAATCTATCGTACTATGAAATGAACGGGCTGACTAGAATTTTTTCTCTCCTAAAAAATCCTTAATAAAATCACAAGATTATTTAGAAAAAAACAAGCAATCCTAAGCTGACCGAGGGATTGGCGATCTTTCGACAAGAAAAAGGAAACAGCGCTTCTTCAAAAGGAAGCACTGTTTCACTCATCATTATTTTTCGATCGTGGTAACAATACCAGAACCGACTGTTCGTCCACCTTCACGAATCGAGAAGGTCGTTCCATTTTCTACAGCGATCGGATGGATCAATTCCACATCGATCGTTACGTTGTCACCAGGCATCACCATTTCCGTTCCTTCTGGTAAAACGATATTCCCAGTTACGTCCGTTGTACGGAAGTAAAATTGTGGGCGATAGTTATTAAAGAATGGGGTATGGCGACCGCCTTCTTCTTTTGTCAACACATAGACTTCCGCTTGGAATTTCGTATGCGGTGTGATAGAACCTGGTTTTGCTAACACTTGGCCACGTTCAATTTCATCACGGGTGATGCCCCGTAACAATACCCCTACGTTATCGCCAGCTTCTCCGAAGTCCATCGTTTTGCGGAACATTTCTACCCCTGTCACGACTGCTTTTTGTGTTTCAGGTTTGATTCCGACGATTTCTACTTCATCCCCGACTTTTACCATGCCGCGATCGATCCGACCAGAAGCAACGGTTCCCCGTCCTGTGATCGAAAAGACATCTTCGATCGGTAACAACAATGGTTTGTCAGTATCTCGTTCAGGCGTTGGGATATATTCATCTACTGTATCCATCAGCGTTAAGATCGCTGCTTCAGCATCTGGGTCCCCTTCCAAGGCTTTTAACGCAGAGCCCTTGATCACAGGAATGTCGTCGCCAGGAAAATCATATTCAGTCAGCAATTCTCTGACTTCCATTTCAACTAAATCGATCAACTCGTCATCATCGACAAGGTCCGTTTTATTCAAAAAGACGATCAAATGTTTCACACCCACTTGACGAGAAAGCAAAATATGCTCCCGTGTTTGTGGCATTGGGCCATCTGTCGCTGATACGACCAAGATTGCGCCGTCCATTTGAGCAGCCCCTGTAATCATATTTTTCACATAATCCGCGTGTCCCGGTGCATCGATATGGGCATAGTGCCGTTTTTCCGTTTCATATTCCACATGAGCAGTATTGATTGTGATACCACGTTCGCGTTCCTCAGGAGCCGCGTCGATACTTGCGTAATCTTGCGGATTGGCAAGCCCTTTTTTCCCAAGAACTGTGGTAATTGCAGCAGTCAAGGTGGTTTTCCCATGGTCGACGTGTCCAATCGTTCCGATGTTGACATGGGGTTTGCTACGATCATAATGTTGTTTTGCCATATTTTTTCCCTCCTAGAGAAAGTTGAGTCGTTGGTTGACTCGAATCATATTTTTGCGATTTACGCTTCCAAAGAGATAAGGATTAACTTATTTTTTGTAAGTTTAAATCTACCCTTATTATAGGTCAAAATTAGTCAAAGTCAAGCAAGAGGTCTCGGCAGCTAATCCCTAAGAATTTCTTTGCTTTTTGTGATCCATTGGACGCAAGCCTGGTTTTTATGAATAATAGAAGATGAGGTGAGAAATGTGAAGAAAATCATTGCAGCGCTGGTTTTTACAGCAATTTTTCTTAGCGGCTGCTTCCTTACTTATGACTATTACTATGGTGGAAGTGACTACTATACAGTTATCAACGATGCGGGGGAACACGATACCGAAGTCAGTGACGAGGGGGTAGTTGAAAACATCTATCGTTACACACAAACAGCCTACAGCGCCTCTGGTGACGTCAAAACGGTCAAAATGAATGAACACCGTTCCGCTCCTTTGAAAGAAGGCGCCTATTTGAAACTATTGGTCAATCCAAACAAAGGCGTTATAAGCTGGGAAGAAGTTTCTGAAGAAGACGTTCCTCAAGCGGCTCTTGAAAAGTTGACCCCTCAATAATTGCTGCTATCAAGCAAGCGTCTGTAAAAAAGCAGGGCGTCCTCTTTCTAAATGAGGACGCCCTGCTTTTTGTGCTCTATAATTTATGGGCCTGATGAATCAGAATTGATTCTTCAGCCCTATTTTCATTATTGACAAAGAGCCGCTTTTTTGTACTTGTTTTGCCATCGTCTGCTTAGAAACAGCTCTTGTTACATCCGATTAATCACTTCTTCTACATTTTTGATCGTTACGGAAATCGTGCCATCGGGGTTATTGATAAATTCGATCAAATTCGGATCTCGGTAAACATCCAAAGGAACGATCAATTCGATTCCATTCGATAATTTTAGTTTTTGCTTACCAAATTTTTTCTCCGAGATCTCACGAACATCCCGCATCATCGGTGCTTGATTGACGAATCCTTTTTCAACCACTTCTTCTTGAAATGAAAGCTGAGCAGTAATATTGTCTTTAAAGACTTTTTGCGCCACTTCACTCACATCGATATGACCAGACTCTTCGATCGTATCGTAGACCGCTTCTTTCAAATCGGCAACAACGTTATAGGTGGGTGTTTCAAATTTCTGACCAATTTTTTCGGCTACTTTTTTGATGACTTTGACATTTTCTTCTAAAGATGGGATCGGTTCGGCATCAATGACTTTTGTTGAAAAGTAGGCGTATTTTTCACCTGAAAAGCTATATTTCTTTTCAATCAGTTCAAAGTCTAAGCTCTCCAAATCGATCGTGATCCCTTCATCTGCCTTTTGGGTTTTACCAGCTAGTAAGGCACGATGCAAAATCAAATTATTTTCGATCCCAGCCTCCCCATTATCAATAAAATGCGTATAACCATCTTGATAATTGACCTTCAAAAAAGCCAGCTGCATTCTTGTATCTAATTCATATAAGACGACAAACGCATCCGCACTTGGCGCATCTTCACTTTCCTTGTACGCTTCATACCAGCGTTGCACGATCGCTTCACTGGCTGCGATAAAGTCGTCTGGTGCTTGTTTGACCAATTGAGCGATCGTTGAAGTTTCGAGTAAACGACCTGTTTTGGTTTGCGGTGTAGCAAGTTTCTGTATTTTCTTCGTCAAATAATCACGAATGTATTCTGTTGTTAAATCAAGTTCAACTTGAGAAAAAACTGGATCGCCTGTTTGACGGTCCACAATGTGTAAAATCGCATGTTTCAAATAAATATCCATTGGTTACGCTCCTTATCCATTTGTCTAGTGTACAAAATAAATAGGCGAACTGACAAGAGCGAATCGGCATTTTCCTTCAACATTCGCTTTCTTTTTAAAAGGTGCAATCATTGGAAATTCCTGCCTCGTCTGCTAAACTAGAAGTATCACAGAAAACGGAGGAATGAACATGAACAGCTATACGTTATCAAACAATGTGACCATCCCTGAGCTAGGCTTTGGCACATGGCAAACACCAGACGGCGACGTTGCCGTAGCATCAGTCAAAAAAGCACTAGAAGTAGGTTACCGCCATATTGATACAGCACAAGGCTATAAAAACGAAGCCAGTGTTGGTCAAGCGATCAAAGAAAGCGGCATTCCCCGTGAAGAGCTTTTCTTGACTACAAAATTATGGAATGCGAACCATTCTTATGATCTTGTGATGTCCTCTTTTGAAGAATCTTTAGAAAAATTACAAACAGACTATATCGATCTTTTCTTGATCCATTGGCCAAATCCAGTGGCTTTTCGCGACAATTGGCAAACAGCGAACGCAGAAACATGGCGTGCTTTTGAAGAGTTGTATCAAGCAGGCAAAATCAAAGCGATCGGCGTCAGCAACTTCTTACCACATCATTTTGAAGAATTAAAAAAAACAGCGACTATCTTCCCAATGGTCAATCAAATTTTCCTTGCACCTGGCGAGTTACAAGAAGAAGTCGTGACTTATTGCCAAGAACACGATGTATTGCTTGAAGCATACAGCCCATTAGGTACTGGGAAGATCTTTGATGTACCAGAAATGAAAGCCTTAGCTGAAAAGCATCAAAAATCAATCGCTCAAGTTGCATTACGCTGGTCTTTACAACATGGTTTCTTGCCATTACCAAAATCAGTCACACCAAGTCGGATCGAAGAAAACATTCACGTCTTTGATTTTGAGCTATCTGAAGAGGACATGAAAACGATCGATCAATTAGATGGTGTGGTTGGGAAAGCGACCAATCCAGATACGACAGGGTTTTAATTTCACTCTCTATAAAGGAGAAGCCTATGAAAAAAACTGATTTGAATCATCTCTCCCCTGCTGTTCAAAAAGCCTTACATGCTGATTTTGTTTTTCTCGTTTGGCCAGACAAAGTCCAACACTTTCCAGCACGTCAATGGACGACCAGCGACTATCAGCAGATGCTGACCGAGAAACTTACTGGGGAACCACGCTTTTTTCTTTGGGAAAACTACTTAGTCGCAACTGGAGAAAATGACCTTTTGGTCCTGATACCCAAGTACCATCAAATCAATGATCTAGTAGAAACACCAGCGCCGCTTTTTTAGCAGCGTTGGTGTTTTTTCAGGAAGTATATAAATTTTTTTGTATTTTTTCATGAGAATCACTGTTCTTTTCTGCAAATTTTCCTTATAATCGATAGTGATCGAGAGGAGAAGATTATGAAAAAGAAACAATTAGCAAAATTGAAACAACAATTCCGCCCGTCTTATGAAACAGCTCGACAACAGTTGTTTACAGCGATCGAGCGCAAAACAGCAGATAAGTTTGACCTTCCGACGACTGTGTATATCAATCCTAAAAACCAAGAGGAATTATTGATTGAATTGTTGAAGGAAACGCCAAAAGAACAAAAAATCGCTGTTCCTTTAGATGAGAACTTCAAGATCGTCGTGAAACGAATCCAACGCTTAGAAGCTGGTTTGCTTGATCGTTTCAGCGATAACTTAGTCGATGAGATCGCTGCTTACTGGTTGCCGACCAATCCGCAAGAAAGTACGGCACCCGCTCCTGCAAAAGAACCAGCGAAAGTGAAGGAAGAATCAGCACCAGCTGAAGCAGCTGCACCGACTACCTCTGCATCAACTAAAGAAGTAGAAAAAGCAACTGAAACAATGGCTGATACTGCTGACAACACAATGACTTTTTCAGCATTTGCTGAAAAAATCGCAGCATTCCCTAAATTTTCTGCCAAACAATCTTCAGGAGAAACGATCGTGATCGAAACTTCCCCGAAAGAAGATCGTGTTCTAGCAACGATTTCTGAAACAGAAAGTGATACTTTTACCATCGAAACTGCGCTAGAGCGCAAATACAAAGTAAAATTAGAAGTCATTCCATTGATCGAGGCGTATGCCCACACGGCGATTTCGAAACGATAAAAAGACTGGGAGAATGGTTCATTCTCCCAGTTTTTTTATATCCCGACGATAGTGAATAAAAATATAGCTGATTGATTTTTACTCTTTGCTTAAAATCAGTAAGAATTACCACAATTTATTAAATTTGTCCTTCTCCACAGACGAAATTAATGGGATACTTTAGTATTCCTTTGCTTCTTTTGCGTCAATCCTTCTTCCTTAAACACTAGCTTCTCTTCCTTCTTCAATAAACTAAAGTACTCTGCCAAGATTTGCGGTGACTCTGAAAATAAAAGCGAGAAGCGGCTATTTTGGCTTTTATAAAAGGTTACAAAAGTTTGATTATTTACTGTTTGTTCAATCTCTATTGCGGTATATTGATCATATTCACCTTTTAAAACACCCAGTTTGATCAGCTGATCTGCTCCTAAGCCTTCTTTTGAAAAACCAACTAAACAGACTAAGCCGATCAGTGCAAACAATTTCAACTGGTCACTCAACTGATCTGTCCAAAAAATGACGAAAAGAAGCGCAGACAGAATGAAAGCAGTTGCCTTTTTTATAGAGCTCGCTTTTGCCTGCAAAAGAATTTTGCGCTGCTCTTTGAGTTGTATCACTAACAGAACGAGTAAAAATAAGTTGATCATAATTGCTTCCGCCATGAGTAACTTCCTTTCAGACTACCATTCTGCAATAGTGCCATCATAGTTCTTCCATTTAGGGTTAGTCCAAATCAACCCTTCTTGTGAAATATCTCTAACTCTATCCTCATCCATCTCCAACCCTAAACCGGGCTTGCTTGGTATTTCTACATAGCCATCCTTATACTGAAATACTTCTTTGTTTTTCACAAAATCTAACAGATCAAAGCCTTTATTGTAATGGATTCCTAAGCTTTGCTCTTGAATAAAAACATTTGGGGTACAAGAATCAACTTGCAGTGTTGCTGCTAAAGCAACGGGACCATATGGTGCGTGCGGGGCAACAGCCACGTCATAAGCTTCAGCCATGGCAGCTATTTTTCGCATTTCCATGATCCCTCCACATAATGCCACATCAGGCTGGATCACATCTATTGCTCCTTGCTGAAAAAGTGTTTTAAACTGCCAGCGAGTATACAGTCTCTCCCCAGTGGCTAAAGGCGTTGCCACAAGCTGGGCAACTTCTTTAAAATGTTCCTCATTCTCAGGAAGAACAACTTCTTCTAAAAACATTGGATGATAAGGTTCTAATGCCTTAGCTAAAACTTTTGCCATCGGCTTGTGGACTCTCCCATGGAAATCAATTCCAATATCCAATTTATTACCAAAGCGTTCCCTAATCGAAGCGACACGTTCCACCACTTCCTCTATCTTTACATAAGAGTCAATATAGTGCAGTTCCTCTGTTGCGTTCATTTTAACTGCAGTAAACCCACGGTCAACACGATCTTGTGCTTGCTCTGCGACATCATCCGGACGATCACCGCCGATCCAAGAATATACTTTGATTCTGTCACGAGCAGCACCGCCTAATAGTTCGTAGATAGGAACATTCAATGCTTTTCCTTTAATATCCCACAAAGCCATCTCTAGACCAGAAACGATTGTTCCATGTATGGGACCGCCACGAAAGAAAGATCGGTGCATTTCTTGGAACAATCGCTCAATCTCAAACGGGTTTTGTCCTAACAGAAATCTTTCCCCTACCTCATAAGCTCCTGCAACAACTGTTTCGGTTTTTGTTCCAGAAATCATCTCTCCCCAGCCATCGATTCCTTCATCTGTTGACAATTTTACAAAAATCCAGCGGGGTTTTACTTTATATACTGTAATTTTAGAAATTTTCAAAACAATCTACTCCTCTTTTTCGACAATATTTTATTCAATTGCTGCTTCACGATTAATTTTTTTGTTTCCTTCAAAGAAATACCATACACCGCCAAATCCTAGAAGAAGAACTGGAATACCAATCATCGGTTCATAGGTGAATGCAATGAAAACCAGGTAACTTTGAATCATTGAAGTTGCTGCAAAAGAAGAAATAAGCATGGCACTGGACCCAAGATCAATCCCTACCTGTTTGGCTATTTCGGTTAGAATAGGTGAAGTGACTGTTCCACACCAAAGCAAAGAGGCTGTGACAACTAAACCGATAATAATGTTTTTCAACAAGTTTCCTCTAGTCAATGCAACAACCATTGCTACTCGAAATGGAACTACAGCTAAATCGGCAAATGGTAACACACGATTTCCGGGTAAGACCAAAGCCATAGCAATTGTTAAAGGAATAATAATCAGTGCAGTTGTTATAACATCTGGATTGCCCACAACAACCGCTGCATCTAGTCCAATAAATAAACGGCGACCTTTAAATTTCTTCTGAGACCATTTTTGCGCTGCGTCTGAAATAGGCATTAATCCTTCCATAAAAAGAGAGGTCATTTTTGGTATCAGAACAAGGACAGCAGACATACTAACCCCTAATTGAAGAATCTGAGTGATATCATAGCCAGCTAAAAAGCCGATTGCGATACCTATGACACCGCCCATAATCATAGAGTCCCCAAAGAAGCCCAAATATTTTTGTGCATCCTTAATGGTAAACTTGGAATTTCGAAAAAGAGGAATGCGGTCTAAAAGCCAGTTTAACGGCCATGCAATTACTAAAGAAGATAAGGCTGAAACCGTGGGTAATGAAACCCCTGGAATTCCAAAAAAGTCTTCAACCAAAGGCTGTGACCAATCAGACATTTTAAATGTGACAATTGCCATTACAACTGATGCGCCCACACCTAACGCTACGTTTTTAGTCACAAAATAAACCATTACACCAACAATAGCCATATGATGATAATTCCAAATATCAACATCCAACGTTTGAGTTCTTTTGAGAACCAACAAGATGATATTAACGATCAATATAGCAAATATAAGCAGTGCAATAATTGGAGATGCCCAAGTAACCGCCGCGATTGAGCCCCATCCTACGTCCAAGGCATCCAGCTGTACGCCGGTCCGCTCTACCATAGCACGGGCTGCTGGTCCGACATTGGTTGTCATAAAATCCAGAATCAGACGAATCCCTGCAAATCCGATTCCTAGTGTTAGCCCAGACTTAAATGCTCTTGAGATTTTCAAACCGAAAATCATGCCGATAATTGTAATAATGACAGGAAGCATCACTGTAGGACCAGCGTCAATAAAGAAATTGAATACATTCATTACGTAATTCATTCTTTTTTCTCCTTAACTTTTTTATTTTAAATAATTCAAAATTTCTTCCATAGTTTGTTCAGAACCAATTCCCGTTAAAATAGGCATTCCCTTTACCACAGGAACTTCACCAGTCTGACCTTCAAATTGACCAGTTGTCACTAACAAGTCATAATCTTGAACTTTACTAGGTACTTCCATCAGTTTGGTTTGGGTTGTGGAAGCCTCAACTCCATGTTCATTCAGATAATCCTTCACTTTTGATGCTACTACGGTTGAAGTCGCAATCCCATTCCCACAAGCAATTAAAATTCTTTTCATTTTCATTTCCTCCTATTTTTTAGGCTATCGCCTTTTTTAATAATGTTAGCAATTTTAGATCCGAATTCGCCGCCGTCATTTGTTCACGAAGTGGCTCATCTTGAATAATACTGACAATCTTTTGTAACATCTCCACTTGGCCGTGCGGTTCACCGATGGCCATCATGATAACGATTTTAGTAGGTAAAATGACTTGATTATCTTCCATATTGCGAAACCCTACAGCTGTTTCTAAGGTTGCAATCGCCAAAGTTGTTTGATTGACCAAATCAAAATTTGCATGAGGAATTGCTACGCCGGGCTGTGTCGAAGGTAAACCGGTTGGATATTCGGACTCGCGTAACTGTATTGCTTCGATATAATCTTCTTTGACATAGCCTCGTTGGTATAGTTCATTCGCTAAAAAAGCAAGGACTTCTTTATCACTGCCTGCTTTTATATTTCGAAATACTAGTTCTTCGTTCAGTTGCAATTCCATTTGTTTTCCTCCTTAAATCTCTGTCGCTAATTTCTGTAGTGATAGCGCTAGTTTTGCTGGGTCAGCAGCTTGCAAGTCTTGCGATTGAAAAAGATTGGAACCTAAACCAAGATAACTCGCTCCATGGTCAAAATATTCCTTGGCGTTAGAAATCGAAATTCCACCAACACCCATCAAAGGTAGCATGCCCAATGGAGCTTGCACATCTGTGAAAAAGCGTGGTGTCACAACTGCAGCGGGGAAAACTTTAACGATATCCGCTCCATCTGTAAACATCTCATTGATCTCAGAAGGGCTCATTGCCGCCGGTACTGAGAGCACTTGCTCTTTCCTTGCAAAATCCATTATTTGCTTCGTAAAACGATGGGGACCTAATAAAAAACGAGCCCCAGCTGCGACGGCTTTTTGGGCGTCAGGTAACGTTCTTACTGTTCCTGCCCCAATGAGAATAGTTTCACCAAATAATTTGCTTAACTTGTTGATATGTTCTAGAGCCCCTAAAGTGTTTAATGTGATTTCAACTGCAAACTCTTTCTCAAGCCCACTCATTGCCGTTAAAACTGCATAAGCTTGTTCATATGTGTAACCCCTCATAATAATTGTAAAGCGTGGGTAATCTTCTACTTTCATCGTTTTCCTCCTAAGTCACTTGTCTAATTAGCTGATAAGCTGTTTTCGTATCTGAGCTTTCCTTCAAACGATTTAAAAACGTAGAATCATTACTAATATCTGCTAACTGATTCACAGCTTTCAAATGTTTCGTCAAATCATAAAACGATAATGGATAAATAAAATGGATTTTTTTACCGTTTGGAAAAGCGATTGGCTCAGCAGCAATCAATAGACTTATCCCGTCTTTTAACACGCCATTTTGTGGTGCTGTATGCGGGATACACGTTTGACTCCCTAAATACCCAGCGTATCCTTGTTCTTCGATTTGATCCAAACAATCTTGAATAAACAGCTCTGTAATCATCTGATTTTCTAACAAAGGATGGCAAGCAAATTTCACTGCTTGTTGCCAAGTTAGCTTCTCTGACGTTTTTCTTATAAAATCGGGTTTCAAATAATCAGTCAATGATGGTAACGCTTTAAAATTTTCTAAAGGTGAATCTTGCTTTTGCTTCAATAAAAAGTACTCTAACTCTTCCCTTAGTTGCTTCGTATCATTTACTTGAGCATATGTGCGAATCACCGAAAACAACTCATCAACTGAGCGGTCTACTTCATTTAATCCTAACTCTTTTAACACACGGTATCGCAGACTGATCTGCTGCTTATAAGTCATGATAGGATCAATAATAAATTGCGGTAATTCACTGTTTAATGCAGTAGTTGTAAAAACCAAGTCATAATCCGTTCCAAATTTATAAAAATCTCTTACTGAAAATGAAGCTAAAAAATGCAACTCGGGAAATAGTTTTTTTAAATTTTCTCTCATCAGTTTTGAAACCATAACCCCATTTGCACAGACAACTACTGCCCTTGGTAATTGCGCTGCTATTTGACGAGGACTCATTAATTGAAAACCAAAGTAATAAGATAGAAGTGCCAACTCATCATTTGGAAACGCTCGGCCTAACCAGTTTTCTGTGGGAACAATCAGCTCCTTCATAAGATCCTTCAAAATTGCATGGTTGCTATCTTGAACTAAGCTATCAAGGGAGTACATACCCAAGCTCAAATTGTATTTTATACGAAAACATGCTGGACGCAGATGGCCCAAAATCCGACGTTCAAATGCCTCTCTATCTTCAATCATAATTAGTGTTTGGTTTTGAAAACTTGTAACCATTTCACTGATCAAACATCTTAATTCACTATCTGAATCAAATACTTGAGTCGTCTTACGTTCAAAAATATTAGATGTCAAAAATAGCAGAGCTAGCCAAGAAAGATAGTTAGGAGACATGCTGGACCAAGGTGTATCTTGAAGCAAAATAGTCAGAACTTTATATTCTGGAGTTTTTCGAATCTCTATTTGTACCATTTCATCTTTTGAAGCAATCGGTGAAGTTGCACGTTGCAAGGTCATTCTTACAGCTGATTGCAGATAATCAATAGATTCATCTGAATACCTTAAATGAAGCAATTGCTCCATGTTGTGTATCAAATGAACAACCTCTTCTTCGGGAATAGTCGGTGCCAATTTTCCTTTAATATCATCAAGACGAAATAATGAATGCTGCTTAATTAAATCAGAGAGCAGTTGTAAGATTCTCCTTTCCAATCCTTGCAGTTGATAACCGCTTTGACGATCATAGTGAATGGACAGGGCGTATTTGCTAACAAACTGCTTCGCTTTCTTTAAATCTTCTTGAATCGTATTGCGACTTACCGATAAGAGCTGTGTAAAATGATCCATGCCAATGTAACCGGTATTAGTACATAAATAACTTAACATGATGGCAATCCGCTCATATTCAGAGAAAATTGTAACCATGGCAGAAGAATCTTCTTTATTTTGTTCAAGAGAAATCATTCGTAACATTTCTAAAGGAATAATAAAATCTCCCATATGGTTACGCCTGATTTGAGGCAAACCGTTTTCAAGTAACTCCTCATTAAATTGCTTAATGGAATAATTAATCTGTCTTCTTGTTAAAGAAAGTGATGTGGTTAACTCTGCCATCTTTGTCTCGGGTTTTTTTACCAATCGTGTGAGAATTCTTAGGATCCGTTCATTCATTTGATTCCCTCCTGATGAAATCATTATAGCTTTGATTCTTCGTAAAAAGATGTATAATTGAAAGCGTTTATTGTCATAGTTGTTTTTTCTTTTTGTCCTAGTAAAACTAGTTTTGATAAATCGCTGCTTGGAACCGACAAATAAAAAAAGTCCTCTATCAGCAAAAGTACAGCGAGATTTTTTATCTATTGCATTATTATCTCCAAAACAAAAAAAGGACGAACTCCCTTTAGTAAGGGGATTCGTCCTTTCCATTTATTGATTAGGATAAAAAGTTTTAAAAACTAGAGAACCTTTTTTAATTGCGTATTTCGGTTAAAAATTTACGGGCTTGCTCTTGGTTCATTTGAGTCGCAGCTCGCAGCTTAGCTGCCAGCTGTTCAATCTCGGTTCCTTTTGCTCCAACTGAAATAGCTAATGAACGGGCTTGCATGCTCATATGGCCTTGCTGGATACCTTCTGAAACCAATGCTCGCAACGCGGCCAGATTCTGAACCAACCCGACACTTGCCGCCAGCGAAGCTAACTCACTCGCCGTTTCAACACCAGTCAATGCCAACGCAGCTTGGGCTTTTGGTAATATTTTTGTGGCACCCCCGACTGTGGCGATCGCCAACGGCAGTGTGATACTACCAATCAAACGGTCTTCTATGATGGTCCAGGAAGTCAACCCTTGCATGCGGCCATTACGGGCAGCATAGCCATGACAAGCGGCAGAAACGGCGCGAGTGTCGTTTCCGGTAGCCAAAATCAGCGCTTCAACCCCATTCATGATCCCTTTGTTATGGGTAGCGGCACGATATGGATCGATCTTGGCAAAATCAGCTGCATGAACAATTTTTCCGGCAACTTGTCTGCCATTTCCGGTCTTGCTCAATTTGTCAAAAGGTACCGAGCAAGTGGCTGTTACTAACGATTCCGTAGCGAGATTGCTTAAAATACTAAAGAGAATTTCTTCTTCTGGGAACCATTTTCGAAAAAGCTCTGCCACTCCTTCTAAAATCGAATTGATGATATTGGCGCCCATCGCATCTTTGACATCAACCATTAAATCGATCGACACATAAGCGGTTGCTAAGTCAGATTCTGCTGGCGAGAAGTTCCGACCGATCACTCTTCGCAATCCACCGCCGCGTTTCACAATGGAAGGATACGTCTCATTCGCCACTGCAAAGATCGTTGCTTGCTCGGATTCAACTTTTGCCAAAATCGCTTCCGGATCCTGAACATCCATAAAGACGATCTGGCCTCGAAGCAAACGTTCTTGACTGGTCGTCGTAATGGGCCCAGCCATTTTTGCTCCATTGCTCATCGCTGCGATCACCGAGGGTTCTTCTGTGGCTAACGGGACATTGTATGCTTTGCCATTCACCTGCAGGTTCAGCCCTACGCCTAACGGGATCTCCACTTCACTGATTTGGTTTTCGATCAAGTGATTAGCAGTTTCCTTGTTTAGCGTCATTTCTTGAAAAACCAAGGTTTCTGCTGCTGTGATCGCTCCTTGTGCTTCAAGAAAGGCTAATCGTTCATTAGGCGCGAGGGCGTAAAACTTTTTTTTTTCTGTTTTTTCTGATGCCGACTCTTCATCAAAATTCGTTTGACTTGCTGTCGCCGAAGGATTTTCTAACAGCATCGCTAGCCCTAATCCGCCACCGACACACAAAGAGGCGATTCCATAGCGCTCTTGGGTGTCTTTTAGCTGATAAGCGACGGTCGTTGCGATCCGCGCGCCAGTCGCTCCAATGGCATGTCCCAGTGAAATGCCCCCGCCGTAACGGTTGACTTTCTTCGGATCCAAACCAAGTTCACGTTCTACTACGATCGAAGAAGCTGCAAAGGCTTCATTGATCTCAAAAATACCAATATCTTCAATCGTCAGTGCTTGGTTTTTCAGTAACGTATCGATTGCTTTGATTGGTGAGATTCCCATGATCTCTGGGGCGAAACCGACTTCGACGATCTCTTTGATCACTGCCAGATAAGGAATCTGATGCTCTTCACAATAGCTTTTTGACGCGATCAAGACCATGGCCGCCCCATCATTGATGGTTGAGGCGTTCCCAGCAGTCACCGTACCGTCTTTTTTGAAAACTGTTTTTAATTCAGCTAATTTTTCGACTGTCGTAGCGGCGCGAATGCCTTCGTCCTGTAAAACGGTTCCTGATTTTTCAGTCAACGGCACGATCTCTTGATCAAATTTCTTTGCTGCTTGCGCTTTGGCAGCTTTCATTTGTGAGTGGTAGGCAAACTCATCTTGCTCTTTGCGAGTGATCCCGTATCTTTCTGCTACCGTCTCAGCCGTCAGTCCCATTGGCTTGCTACTGAATGCATCTGTCAATCCGTCATGCATCATTGTTGACACGGGGGCTGAATACTGATCTTCCGCCTTGTTATAATAACTAAAGAGCGGCGCATTCGTCATACTTTCAATCCCACCAGTCAATACGACGGATGCCTTGTTCAATTGAATTTGCTCCATCCCCATTAGAATCGCTTTCATTCCCGAACCACATACTTCGTTGATCGTTGAGGCTGGAATATCTGAGGAAAGCCCACTTTGCAAGGAAACTTGGCGTCCTGGATTTTGACCACTGCCTGCTTGTAGCACATTTCCGATAATCACTTGTGCGATATGTTCTTTTGCTTGTTGGTTTCTTGCCAACAAGGCTTTTGCAGCGACTGTTCCTAATTCTACCGCTGTATAATCTTTTAATGACCCATGGTATTTGCCAATTGGCGTTCTTAGTGCGTCGATAATGACAACTTCTTCCACGTACGTCACCTCCTCTTGAAATATATCATTAAATCCTCCAAAAAAGAATACCCCACATTCGGTTGTCGCACCCTTTTCTTCTTTCTTTAATAAAGTTTAAATTCTAATCAATTCTTTTTCATTTTTTTCAAAAAATATGATACCTTAGAACGTGTAGCCTACTAAGTATGTAGAACATAAAGGAGCGACGGAATGAACGTTGGTATTGATAAAATAAATTTTTTTGTCCCCCCCTATTTTATAGATATGGTTGATCTAGCTCACGCCCGAGAGGTAGACCCGAATAAATTTACGATCGGGATCGGTCAAGATCAAATGGCGGTCAATAAAAAAACACAAGATATCGTCACCTTTGCCATGCACGCGGCAAAAGATATCCTTACGAAAGAAGATTTACAAGCAATTGATATGGTGATCGTCGGAACAGAATCTGGCATCGATGAATCAAAAGCTTCGGCAGTGGTTTTGCATCGCCTATTAGGTATCCAGCCATTTGCACGGTCCTTTGAAATCAAAGAGGCGTGTTACGGCGCAACGGCGGGCTTACAATTTGCCAAAGCCCATGTACAAGCCAATCCACAAAGCAAAGTTTTGGTCGTGGCTTCAGATATCGCCCGTTATGGCTTAGCTTCTGGTGGCGAGCCCACTCAAGGTGTGGGCGCTGTTGCTATGTTGATCTCGGCGGATCCAGCAATTTTGCAGCTTGAAAATGATAATTTGATGTTGACGCAAGATATTTATGATTTTTGGCGTCCAGTAGGACATCAATATCCAATGGTAGATGGTCATTTGTCAAATGCCGTTTATATCGATTCATTCAAACAAGTTTGGCAAGCCCATTGCGAAAAAAATCAGCGGACAGCAAAAGATTATGCGGCTTTGAGCTTCCATATCCCTTATACAAAAATGGGTAAAAAAGCCTTGTTGGCTGTTTTTGCCGAAGAAGATGAAACAGAACAAAAACGCCTGATGGCTCGCTATGAAGAATCGATCGTTTACAGCCGTCGTACCGGCAACTTGTATACTGGTTCACTGTATCTGGGCTTGATCTCTTTATTGGAAAATTCCTCTAGCCTGCAAGCAAATGATCGAATCGGATTATTTAGCTACGGATCAGGAGCGGTTGCTGAATTTTTCAGCGGCTTGTTGGTACCTGGCTATGAAAAACAGTTGGCGCAAGCGGCACACCAAGCGTTGCTCGATGACCGTCAAAAGCTAACGATCGCTGAATACGAAGCGATGTTCAATGAGACGATCGATATCGATCAAGATCAATCCTTCGAAGATGATCTGCTTTATAGTATTCGTGAAATCAAAAATACCATTCGTTATTATAATGAAGAAAACGAATGACCCTGAAAAAAACTTTGCTTCTTTTTTAGCTGAAAAGCTTGAAGGAACAAAGTTTTTTTCTTTCTTTGAAAATGATTGAAACAAAACTTGTTTTCCAAACATTTTCTGCATGTTATTCAAAAATTTTCAGATAATTCAGGAAAAACATTTGACAGTCCGCTTTTTTTTGTCTATACTAAAATCAATTCAAGTTTGGAGGAACTTTTTATGTTAAACACGACCGTATCCCCACAACTGAATACCTTTTACTTTAGCTACTTTAGATAGTTTGTATTCATATCACATTATGGATGCAAACCAAAAACGAGTTTTGTTTGTATCTATGATGGCTAAAGCATTTTAACTTGAACTTGCAGCCATGTAGAAAATCTTCTAAATGGTTGCCAATAGACGTTTACGCTTGGTATAGGATCGAATCCATTTAGACGATTGTCTGAATGGATTTTTTTGTTCAGGTAAACCCCCATAAAAAAAGAGACGATCATAGGAGGAATTACAATGAAAATGAAAAAATGGATCACGACTGGGTTACTGACAGCTTCACTACTGGCATTGGCAGCTTGCGGAGAATCAAGCAACACTTCGGAAGAAAACGACGGAACAAAAACAGTCGGTGTCTTACAATTGGTCGAACATGGCTCCTTGAATGCAGCCTATGAAGGGTTCAAAGAAGGCTTAGCAGAAGCGGGCTACACGGAAGGTGAAAACCTAACGATTGAATACCAAAATGCGCAAAACAGTCAAGACAATTTAAAAAGTATGAGCGAACGCCTAGTGAATGCCTCACCAGATCTTTTATTAGGCATTGCCACCCCTGCTGCTGTATCTTTAGCAAATGAAACCACCGATACCCCAATCGTAGTTACCGCAGTCACTGATTTAGTTGGAGCGAAATTGGCCGATTCAAATGAAGAACCTGGTCGCAACATCACCGGTACTTCAGACATGGTGCCGATTGAGCAACAGATCAACTTGCTGTTAAGCATCGTGCCTGATGCCAAAACGATCGGCATTATGTATAACGCAGGTGAAGCCAACTCAAAAATCCAAGCTGACTTGGCAGAAGAAGCCTTAAAAGCTGCGGGCGTTGATGTAAAAGTATTGACCGCCAATACAACCAATGATGTGCAACAAGTAACCACCAGCCTTGCAAAAGATGTTGACGGCATTTATGTTCCAACAGATAATACCTTTGCCTCTGCTGCTGCAATCGTCGGCGAAGTGTCCAAAGAAACCAAAACACCGATCGTCGCTGGTTCCGTAGAACAAGTCGATGATGGTGCCCTAGCAACTTACGGTATTGATTATAAATCCCTTGGCATTCAAACAGGGAAACTAGCAGCGAAGATTTTGGATGGCGATGCAGAGCCAGCAACGACACCCGTTGAAACAGCGGATAATTTAGAGTTAGTCGTCAATGAAGAGATGGCTGCTGCTTTAGGGATTGACCCTTCCAGCATCACTGCACCAGAATAACCATACTAACTTAGATTTGAGGAAATCATATGAATTTAGTCGACACATTCTTGCTCTTACTACAATCTGCCACCTCTCAAGGGATCCTTTGGGCATTACTGGCGATTGGTGTATTTTTAACCTTTCGTATTTTAGATATCGCTGATTTAACTGCAGAAGGGAGTTTCCCCTTAGGCGCTGGGATCGCAGCAATCAGTATTACGAATGGTCTCTCGCCTATTTTAGCGAGTCTGATGGGCTTTGGCGGCGGCATGGTAGCCGGCTTAGTATCTGGTCTGCTGCACACAAAACTAAAAATCCCTGCCTTATTGGCGGGGATCATCACGATGACTGGACTGTATTCCATCACAAATCGTGTGATGGGTGCTCCCAACATCGCCTTGCTGGGGCAAGACACGGTCTTCACCCAATTTCAAGCCATGGGACTGACCAAAAACAATGCCGTGATTCTTGCAGGCTTTCTCTTCGCGGCAATCGTCATTTTGTGCTTGTTCCTCTTTTTCCGTACAGAGATCGGCTTAGCATTGCGAGCGACGGGCGACAATTTAGCTATGAGCGAGGCCAACGGCATCAACACTGATAACATGAAGATTATCGGCTATATGATCTCTAATGGCTGTATCGCCCTCTCTGGTGCCCTCTTAGCCCAAAACAATGGCTTCGCTGATTTGAACTCAGGGATCGGTACGATCGTGATCGGTTTAGCATCGATCATTATTGCAGAAGTTTTATTTGCCAATAAATCTTTGCTTTTGCGATTGATCACCATCGTGATCGGGGCAATCGTTTATCGCTTTATCTTGGCCGTCGTATTCGAATTCAATGTCGAGGCCAACGATATCAAATTGGCATCTGCAATCGTCTTAGTCATCTGCCTCTCCTTACCGCAGCTTCGTTCAAAACTAGGACTTAAAAAGATGCTGCCAAAAACCAAAGGAGGCCAATCCTAATGACTTCAGTCTTAACAATCGAGAATCTACACCAAACCTTTGAAAAAGGAACGATCAATGAAAACCATGTCTTGCGAGGCATTGACCTGACGATGAATGCCGGTGATTTTATTACGATCATCGGTGGGAATGGTGCTGGAAAATCGACCCTCTTAAACAGTATCGCAGGAACGATCCCAACAGAACAAGGAAAAATCACCTTAGGTGGGAAAGACATTACCCGTTTATCCGTGACCAAACGGTCAAAAGATATTAGTCGGGTCTTTCAAGATCCACGTATGGGGACCGCGGTTCGTTTGACCGTTGAAGAAAATTTAGCATTGGCTTACAAACGCGGCCAAGTCCGCGGATTTGCAACAGGCGTCAAAGCGAAAAACCGCGCGTTTTTCCAAGAGAAGTTAGCCAGCCTAAACTTAGGCTTAGAAAATCGCCTTTCTGCTGAGATCGGATTGCTATCAGGCGGACAGCGGCAAGCCATCACCCTCTTGATGGCGACGTTGCAGCAGCCTAAATTGATTTTATTAGATGAACATACCGCAGCCCTTGATCCTAAGACCTCATTGACGGTCATGGCATTGACCGATCAGTTGATTCGGTCCCAACAGTTGACGGCTTTCATGGTCACTCATGACATGGAAGATGCCATTCGTTATGGCAATCGCCTGATCATGCTTCATCAAGGCAAGATCGTCGTAGACATTGCCGGTGAGCAAAAGCAGCATTTGACGGTCCCTGAATTGATGGAAATGTTCCATCAAAATAGTGGTGCTGAGTTGAAAGATGACCAACTGCTCTTACGCTCTTAATAAGCAAAAAAGGCACGTAGAAAGAATCTCCTTTCTACGTGCCTTTTTGCTGTAATCACACTGCTTGCAAAAGCCTTACTTCGCTTCGTTTTCTGCAATGATGTCCGTTACCTTCATCAAGCGAGTCAATGTTGCTCGTTCGTCTTCTGCCAGATTGCTTTCGATGTATTGAATGGTTTCTGTCAGCTTGGGAATCGTCATATACTCTAACGCATTGACTCTTCGTCTCGTCCGTTCGATCTCATTGGCCATCAGTTGACAGGTTTTCTCGATCTCGGCCAACTGCAGCATCACTGGCAGCATTTGATCCAGATGGGACAACGAGAGATCCAGCTCACTGGTGGTACTCACAAAACCGTAGGAAAAATCATCATCCGAGCTTTCTTCTTCGTAAACAGGGTTCAACACTGGCACATCCATATTCATGATGGTTCGGCTTTGCACATCTAAGGTCACTTTATTCAAAGGGATCATAAAGGCTTCTTGCAAAACGACATCGGGAATACTACTAGAAGCCAGCACATACTCTTCCATTCCTGCTTGCAATGCGGTCTCCATCTTTTTACGAAGTTCCTGGTTTTTCTTTACTAGCTGAATGAACTGACGTACTAGCTCATCTTGCTTGTCTTTCAATAATTTGTGACCACGGGTTGCCGTCGTCAGCCGCTTTTTCAAACGAGTTAGTTCCATCCGTGTCGGATTGACATTTAAGATCGCCATTAAGAACTCACATCCTCGTCCGTTGGGTAATAGGCGTCGATAAATTCTTCTTTGATACGGCTCAACTCTTGTTTTGGCAAGGTAGCTAATAGCTTCCAGCCTAAATCTAACGTTTCTTCAATCGTCCGATTGGTTTCAAATCCTTGATTGACGTACTCTTTTTCAAAAAGATCAGCAAAGCGCGCGTACTTTTTATCAAGGTCAGATAAGGCAGACTCCCCTAAAACGATCGATAGCTCTTTGGCAGCTTTCCCATCGGAATAGGCGGAATAGATTTGATTCATCGTTGCCGCATGATCGGCACGGGTCTTACCTTCTCCCGTTCCTTTGTCCTTCAACCGTGAAAGACTTGGTAAAATATCCACTGGCGGGTTGATATTGCGCTTGTAAAGGTCCCGCGACAAAATAATTTGTCCTTCCGTGATATAGCCGGTCAAATCAGGAATCGGGTGGGTTTTATCGCCATCTGGCATCGTTAAGATCGGTATTTGTGTGACCGATCCTTCTTTGCCCATCAAACGTCCTGCCCGTTCATACAGCGTCGCTAAATTGGTGTATAGATACCCTGGATAGCCGCGACGTCCTGGAACTTCTCGGCGGGCAGCGGAGATTTCTCGCAACGCTTCACAGTAATTCGTCATATCGGTCATGATCACTAAGACGTGCATGCCTTTTTCAAATGCCAAATACTCTGCTGCGGTCAATGCCATCTTAGGTGTAGCGATCCGTTCGATTGCTGGATCATTGGCAAGGTTCATAAACAAAACAGAACGATCTAACGCACCGGTTTTGCGGAATTCATCCACGAAAAATTCAGCTTCTTCAAAAGGGATCCCAATTGCTGCGAAGACGATCGCGAAATTGCCTTCTTGGGTAGGTACTGTTGCTTGTCGTGCGATTTGAGCAGCGATCTCTTTATGAGGCAAACCAGACGCAGAAAAGATTGGTAGTTTTTGTCCACGAACTAATGTATTTAAATGATCGATCGTTGAGATCCCCGTTTGGATAAATTCATCTGGGAAGTCCCGCGCCATCGGATTGATGGCTTCACCGTTTACATCGATGCGTTTTTCTGGCAAGATTCTCGGGCCATTATCTTTTGGTTTTCCTAAACCGTCAAACACCCGACCCATCATATCTAGAGAAACTCCTAGAGTCAAACCAGTCCCTAGAAACCTTGCTTTGCTTTCTTCTGCACTCAAATTACTGGTACCTTCAAAGACTTGGACAACAGCATTGTCATCACTGACTTCCAGTACTTGTCCTTGACGGATCTCACCTGTGTCCATGCGGACCTCAACGAGTTCGTCGAATTTCACGCCTCGAACATTTTCGACCACCATTAAGGGGCCAGCAATTTCGGAAACTGTACGATATTCTTTTAACATCAATGAACACCTCCAGTTTCAATGATTCGTTGTAACATTTCTTTGATGTCATGCTTGATCGTATCCAAGCGAGTCAATTCTTCTTCAGGAATGTATTTGCTGCGGGCGATGCGCTCACGCAGATCGACCGTTCCTTTAGTGATCTCATCTAAGTAAGCACCTAGCTGCAATGCACGCTGTGCTTGTTGATTAAAGTAGAGAATGTTTTCCAGCATTTTGAACTGCTTGTTGCGGGAAGTGTACGTATCAACGTCATCGAAGGCGTTTTGCTGCAAGTAGTCTTGTCTTAAAGAACGAGCAGTCATCATCGTCAAGCGGTCTTTCTGGGAAAGAGAGTCCATCCCTACCAGCTGAACGATTTCTTCTAATCGGCTTTCCTCTTGGAGAATCGCCATGGATTCATTGACTAGCTCCGACCAGCGATCACCTAATAATTGATCCAAATAAGAATTGATTTGATCCTCATAAAGGGAATAGGAATTCATCCAGTTGATGGATGGAAAATGCCGCTTTTGCGCCAACATACTATCCAATGCCCAAAAGACTTTCACGATTCGCAAGGTATTTTGAGTGACCGGTTCTGAGATGTCTCCTCCAGCAGGTGAAACCGCACCAATTGCGGTAATGCTTCCTTCTCGAGGCTGCGTGCCTAATGAATGGAAACGCCCTGCTCGCTCATAGTATTCCGCAATTCGACTTCCAAGGTAAGCCGGATAGCCTTCATCTCCTGGGATCTCTTGCAAGCGCCCACTCATTTCCCGCAGCGCTTCTGCCCAACGAGAAGTTGAATCTGCCATGATGGCAACACTATAGCCCATGTCACGGTAATATTCCGCGATCGTGATTCCTGTATAGATCGAGGCTTCCCGAGCAGCAACTGGCATATTCGACGTATTGGCGATCAATACCGTTCGTTCCATGATCGACTTGCCGGTATTCGGATCGATCAACTCAGGAAATTCGTTCATGACATCCCGCATTTCGTTGCCCCGCTCACCGCAACCGACATAGACCACGATATCCACATCTGACCATTTAGCGATCTGATGCTGAACGACTGTTTTTCCAGCACCAAAAGGTCCAGGAACAGCAGCTGAGCCGCCTTTTGCCACTGGAAAATAGGTGTCGATGACTCGCTGTCCAGTGACTAGCGGTTCGCCTGGATTTAATTTAGCAGTAACTGGCCGCGGTTGACGCACTGGCCATTTCTGAACCATCGTCAAGGATTTTTCACCATCGATGGTTTCTAAAACACAGATCACTTCAGTAATCGCAAAATTTCCCACCATAATTTCTTTGACGGTTCCTTCATAGTTTGGTGGCACCATGATCTTATGCTCGATCACCGAAGTTTCTTGTACTGAACCTAAAATATCACCGGCTTGTACAGTATCGCCGACTTGTACTTGTGGGACGAAGGTCCATTTCTTTTGGCGATTCAGTGGATCGATGGTGACCCCCCGCTCCAAAAAATCACTCTCTGTTTGCGACATAAATGTATCTAATGGTCGTTGGATCCCATCAAACATCTGAGTCAACAAACCTGGTGCTAGTTCGACAGACAATGGTGCGCCTGTCGTTTCTACGGGCTCGCCTGGTCCGATCCCCGCTGTTTCTTCGTATACTTGGATCGAAACCAGCCCTTTTTTGATCTCAATGATCTCACCGATAAGGCCCTTGTCACTGACTTTGCAGATTTCGTGGATTTTTGCCCCACTTAATCCTGAGGCGGTGACCAGTGGTCCCGATACTTTTTCAATTGTGCCAAATGCCACATTTATTCCTCCTAGCTGGCTGACTTGTCTGTTATGAATCTAATATATTCATTCCTACCGCTTTTTCCACATTTTGCTGAATGCGTGCCATGCCGATCCCTAAACTACCCGTACTACTTGGAATCGGAATGATCGCTGGTGTCGGTACTTCTTCGTAACGACGAACGATCGGTTCTAATTGCTCGATCAACCGCTCGGTCAAAAAGATCACACCATACGCTTCAGCCATCTCTTCTAATTGTTGGGCGGCTTCATCCAAATCGCTGACTGGAAAGATATCGATCCCCAGCCCTTTGAAAGGCAAGATCGAGTTCTTACCACCCATCATTGCTATTTTTTTATGCATAACTATCACGCACCCGACTTCTTAAAATCTCTTCTGGCACCTTATTGATTTTACCAATCAAGAGAATACGCAAGTTCTTGCTTTCAATTTCCTTGGCATACAAATACCCTGCCAATGCTGACGGCCCAAAAGGCACGATTTTTTGTTCTTTGAGCTTCGCCATTAGAAAATTGTCTTTACGTATATCAAAGGTATTCAAGGTCTTCTTTTCTACCAATTCTTCATAACTATGATTGATCAGCTCTTTATAAGGGGTTCCTTGCAAGTATCCCACAAACGCCTCAAGAGAAGTCGTGATTTCTGCTAACAACTCACTTGCAGGTAAATTCCCATGGTCGGCTAAAACTGCGCTGATAAAGCCGCGCTTGCGTTTCATCGCGTAACTGCGCAACGTTGTTGAAATATTGAAGATATCGATTTGACGGCGAATCAAGCTTTGCAGCAACTCGTCTTGGTATTCTTTACCGATCGTCCATAATTGCTCCCAATAATGGTTGTCAAAGATGATATCGATGGACTGGACTTCATGATAGTTCTCAATATAAGAAAAGACTTCTTCCACACAGGCAACCATTTCTTGCGCGACCTGAGTACTTTTTCTGGTCTTGACCAGATCTTTAAGGACGGAAAGTGGCTGGGTGCCGATTGGGACGAGATACGCCGAAAAATCTTCTTGCATATACGCCGCTTTTACTAAAACTTTCAGATTTTGATAGTCATATTTCAAAGCAAAGAAATCAACGATCGCTTTTTCTGGTGTCAACTGATACATCGTTTCGTATACCCGTTTCAACTCAGCCATCAGGACTTGTTCAAAATCGTGTACACGATCATCTTCATTGATGAAGTCACCATAAACCGTTTCTTGCAGCATCCCATAGATTTCCTCTGCGCTGGCAGCTGAGAGCATTCGCTCATAGCGACTACGATCGAATAATTGCGATTCATACGTCCGAATTCTCGTATTCAACGTATTATATTTGATGTCATTCATCTGTTTGCACCTGCTTACTGTTCAAAAATCAATTGCAGTAACGTATTGCTTAACTCTTCTTTGTTGGCTTCTAGTAGCGCATCAAAGGTAAAATTCAACTCAATTGCTTCTTGTCGCAACAAAAAGCCACCCTTGCGAGGAATCGTCTTATTTACCAGTTTCAGCTGAACCTCAGGGACCGATGCTTGCAACTTTGTAAGGAATTCCTCATCTACAAAATGACGGGACTTCTCACCTAAAAGTAACTCGACCTCACCAGTTAACCGTGCATTCGCCAAGCCTTTCGCGATAAACGTATAAAATGCTGCCTGATCCATCGTGTTTAAACGGGTCAGAGCCTCAGAAAACAGCTCATCTAAGACGGACTGCTTTGCTGCCAAGACCTTGTTTCTTGATTGGATATGCACATCTGAGATTTCCAAATACATCGCAGCACGTTTTTCTTTTTCATAAAAAGCTAACCGTTCATTAAGCTCTTTTTCTAACTGTGCTCGTTTTAAATTTTCTTGGTTTTCACTTTCTTTTTGTGCTTCTTTGATTTGAAGCTGGTATTTCTTTTCCGCATCAGCGGTTATTTTGTCAGTTAAACGTGTAATATCAGACATTCACTTTTCCCTCCTCTTAATTCAAGACAAGCAAGAAGGAAATCACGAACCCTAAAATACAATACGTTTCCATCATCGCTACCAAGATAATTCCTTTGGTCACATGTTCTGGTTTTTTTGCTAAAATCTGCATCGCAGCACTTGCGGCACGTCCTTGCCATTTACCGGCGATAATTGCTGTTAACGCGATCGGTAATGAAGCGATAAACAAATACAACCCGCGATCGAATGAGATCGAACCACTGATCTGACCAAAAATCATAAAGGAGATTACAAAGCCGTATAGCCCCTGGGTACTAGAAAGCAATTCCAAAATCAACGCTTGCCCGAATTTCTCTGGCTGCTCTGAGATCAAGCCTGATGCTGCTTCACTGGTCATCCCCACACCGATCGTTGATCCGATACCACCACAAATCGTTGCGGTCGCTACACCTAAAGCTGCAAAAACAATTCCACCATTTTCGTAAAAGAAACTAATCCAATTTTCCATTATTATCCTCCTGTAACTTTTCTTCTGAGATGATCTCTACATAATTTTCATTTGATTTGAACGGGTCAAAGGCACGTCCGCCCCCCGTAAAGAATTTTCCAAAATACTCCAAATACTGCAAGCGAATACCATGAACATACGCACTAAGGTAACTTAAGAAAATATTCAGGCCATGTAGCGCCACAAATAATAAGATACCGACGGTAAACCGGGCTGCTGGCGGCAAGTAGCTAATGATCAAGTTGAAGGCTGAGGCGATACTTCCGCCGGCAACCCCTAACGCCATCAGACGGGTGTAACTGATCAAGTCACCAACATAATTGGTCACATCCATCAATCCGTACAATCCAGAACCGATTTTTCCTGCCAACGTTTTTCCTTCTAAACTGCCTCCGATTGCCACTGCTAAAAGACTGGCAGCGATCATTACGATCCCAATCGTTTGTAACGGGGTGTCAGGGAAAAGCAGCATTCCTGCGGCGACAAAAACGACACTGATCAAAAACACGATCCACGAACCGGCTTGGAACATCGCAGCCAGTTTCTGGTCTTTTTTCTTCCATAAAATATAGAATTTCAGTGCCAAGCCAAACATGATCTGAATGTACCCAAAGATCACGGATAAGACTAAGATCTGATTGACATCATCCTGGGCAGACAACAGTTGGAATGAGAATTCAAATCCAAAGAAGTTGCCATAGATCAAGCCCCAAATAATCGTAGGGATTGAGCACAACTGAAAGAGGGTCAAATTTTGTTCCAGCCCTTTGCTGAGGTGGAACAGCTTTTTCCCCAGGAATGTCGCCAGAAACAAGAGCAACCCATAGCCAAAATCGGCAACCATCATCCCGAATGCCACCATGTAAAAAGGCGCCATAAATGGTGTCGGATCTAACTCGTCATATTGCGGCAAGCTGTACATCCGAACAAGTCCTTCAAAAGGTTTGATCCAACGTGCGTTTTCTAATAAAATCGGCACATCAGCCAGCTCTTTTTCCGTCACTTCTTGGTATTCGAGGTAATAGTTATCCGTGGTCCCTTTTTTGATACGTTTTTCTAATTCGGCCGCCCCATCAACAGGAACCCAGCCAGAAATTGATACCGCATGAGTCGAACGCAAAAGCATTTTACTGCTTTTTAAGCGGGTGATCGCTCCATCTAAATACTCGGCAACGATCCGCAAGGTTTCTTGCTCTTTTGTCATCGCACCAAGAGAAGCTTTGATTTCTTTTTCTTCATCAATTAGACGTTGGGATTTTTCTTTCATCATTTGCAGATCTTCTTCTGGAATCCCCTCATAAGGGTAGATGTATTGCTCGAAGGCTGCTTTCTTTAGAAGAGTAGTTACTTTTTCTTTTACATCTTTATGGAAAAGTACCAATAAGTAAGTTGTCGTTTGTGATTGATAAATGGTTTCGACATAAACAAGCGGCAGCTTTTCACTGTTGTTCGTAAAGTCAGCCATTTCAGAAGTAGGAATCGATCCTAACAAGCCACCTGATTTTTTTAATTCTTTTAAAACAGCTGGTCGTTCTTTGAAATACTTCCAGATCGACAGTTCTGCTTCTTGTGCTAATACATCGCGTTTTTCTTGATCAATCAAGCGAAGACGTTTGTCTTGTTTACGAAGGGTTTGGCATAATTCTTGCCAAGGATAGGTGTGGGCTGTTTCAGCCAATTCTTGAAGGGTATATTTTTTGATTGGTTGCCGCAGTTGTGCCAGCATTCCTTTTTTGGGTACATATTCTTCTAAAAAATTTAAGCTCCAGTTGACTTGACCAAACTGGTTCTCCATTTCTTCTTCAGACTGTTCCTCGCGAACCGGTGTCAAAACACCCGTCGTTTCTTCAGAATCATAATATTTTTCCGAAGAAAGCAGTTCTACGCCTTGAAAGTCTTGCAGCTGCTCTAAAACAGCTTCTTTCTGATCGTAAAAGGTCAACAGACTGAACTTTTGCATTTTTGCAATTGCCATTTATGTCACAACCTTATTTATTATTATTGCTAATGCTTCTTCTTTCAATTCATTAGGGATCGTTCGCAGTGTTTCCACTTCTGCTTGGGTCTTAGCCAAGAGTGGTTCCTTAGACTGTACCAACTCAGCTGCGATTTTTTGGTTGATTGCTTCTTTTTGTTGGGCTTCTTTTTCTGCCAACTCTTTTTTAAACGCCTTCAACCGTTCTTCTCTTGCTTGTGCCAATTGTTTTTTTTCTGCTTCTGCTTCTTTATTTTTATTTTCCGCAAATTGCTCTGCTTCTTGTAATAATCGAATGGCATCTACTGTCATTTTCTCACCTGCTTTCACTTTTTTTCCGAAAAAAAAACCACTACAAATCAAGCATATGGCATTCGCTGATCGTAGGGTGTCAAAAATCAATAAGTGGCAAATACCTTCACCTATTTCCGTTTTCTAATATAACCGTAACATAAATTTTGCGATAGAACAAGGTTCCTAGCGTTTTTTTATAGTCTTTACATATAAAAGTCACAAAAATTACACATTTTCACAAAAAGAAATCCTTTTCATTTTATTGGGGGTTAAATGATGACAAAAAAGAAAGATTAGAAACAAAATGATGTTTCAAATCTTTCTTTTAGTTTTTTCTCGTCTTTTTCTTAACTTAAATGCTTCTAAAGAAAAGACAAGCATTTAAAATAACAAAGCATCGACCTACTCACGTATAAACGGCATACTCATACAGCGGGGGCCCCCGCGTCCGCGAACCAATTCGCTGCCCGAGATTTCATTCAAAATGACTCCTGCCTCTTTTAACAGCCCATTGGTAATGGTGTTGCGGTCATAGACCACGACTTCTCCAGGTGCAATCGCCAAGGTATTAGACCCATCATTCCATTGCTCTCTAGCTGCCGCTGCTAAATCGTCGCCACCACAGCGGATCAAGTGGACTTCAGGCAAATCTAAATAACGGCAAAGAATGTTTTCCAACGTATCTTTTTCCTCATATACTCGCACACCGTCCTTGTGTTTAGTGATTGAATACAGCGAAAGTTCTCCCTCGATTTCTGGATGGATCGTGAACTTATCATGATCCACCATCGTGAAGACCGTATCTAAATGCATAAATTTTCGTTCTTCGCCGATATTAAATGCCAAGATATGTTCGAAACTCGGTTCTGTGGCAAAAATCGTTTCGGCAATTTTTTCAATTGAGGCAACTTCTGTTCGTTGAGAGATCCCGATCGCCACGATTTTATCAGATAAAATCAGCTGATCGCCGCCTTCCATCCGCGTCGTTTCGTCCCGATGATACAAAAAGTTCGTCTCATTGAGGGCAAACATCGGATGGTGCGTAAAAATTTGTTTTCCGTAGAGGGTTTCCCGTCTTCTCGTTGCAGAATACATTCGATTCAAGGAAACACTGTGACCAATCGTCGCAAACGGATCTCGCGTGAAATATAGGTTTGGCATTGGATCGATCAAGAAAGGATATTCTGTTTCAACGATTGCCGTTAAGTTACTGGCTTTTGAAATTTCTACCTCACTTTTTTTCAAGCCCGCCATCGTATGATCGATAAAGGCGCGATTGTCTTTAATCGACAGGAAAAAGTTGCGCACTTCGTTGCGAATCTCTTCATCAAGGATCGTTGTTTCATTTAAATAGTCTTCTAAAAAGGCCTCTTTGGCACCAGTTGTTGTCAATGTTTCAGCAGCTAGATCCTCCAAATAAAGGACTTCCACCCCTTTGCTTCTTAACGTATCCGCAAAAAAATCATGTTCTTTTTGCGCTTGGGTTAAAAAAGGAATATCATCAAACAACAATCGATCAAGATAATCCGGCATCAAGTTTTCTAATTCTGCGCCTGGACGATGCAGCAGCACCCGTTTTAAAGGGGCAATCTCAGAAAAAATCTGTATTGGCTGGTTCATGAGCTTGTCTCTCCTTCTTGGCAATTTTGTTGAATAACTTATGTCATTCATTTTTTTGATTCCTCATCACATAATTATTCATTTCTCTGACTCATCGTGTTTTTTCTACTCGTGATTCAAAGTTTTTTTGGATCATATAGTTATAAACATGCATTTCAGCAAAAAGAAACCTCCGATAAAAAAACAACTAGATAAGAATATAAATTCTAGATACTTTAATTTACCGCCTTTTTCAATTGTATATTTTTGTTAAAAAAACAGCAAGGCAAAAGAACTGATGGACGATAGTCCTAGCTGCGAAACCAGATTGAATTATTTTTGTTTTTTTGGATCATTTCATGATTTTCAAATGATACCGCTATCAAACAGATAAATATTTGCTATGATTCAAGTATCTTGATGCTAAAGAAACGTCTATAAAGGAGCGATTTGATGAAAATGCAACGTCAACTTTACTATGGTGCCGACTACAATCCTGAACAATGGTCTAAAGAAGTCATTCTTGAAGATATGCGCTTAATGAAAGAAGCAGGTGTGAACTATGTAAGTATCAATATTTTTGGCTGGGTCAATCTGCAGCCAGATGAATCCACCTATGATTTTGATTTTCTGGACTGGTTGATGGATCTTTTATATGAAAACAATATCATGATCGACCTAGCCAACGGAACGGCTTCGCCTCCCGCTTGGCTTGTTCAAAAACATCCTGAGATGCTGCCTGTGACCATTCATGGCAATCGACTGGTTCATGGGGCGCGCCAGCACTACTGTCCGACTTCCCCTATCTATCGTCAATATGCCACCGATTTGTCGGAAGCAGTCGCAAACCGTTATGCCAATCATCCAGGGCTAGTCATGTGGCATATCAATAATGAATATACCTGTCACATCCACGAGTGTTATTGCGATCATTGTCGGAAAAGATTTCAGACATGGTTAGCAGAGAAATATCAGACCATCGCTGGATTGAATGATGCTTGGTCAACCAAGTTTTGGAGTCAATCCTATGGCAGCTGGGAGGAAATTTTTCTACCTGAAGCGATGCCGACCTTCAAAAATCCTGCGCAGCAGTTAGACTATCGCCGTTTTCTTTCCGACATGAATCTGGAGCTCTATCAACTCGAAAAGGCGGCGATCGCAAAATATTCACAAGGCATCCCTTACATGACCAATCTGATGGGCTTGCACAAATACGTGGATGGGTTTAAATGGGCACCCGAAATGGATGTAGTCAGCTGGAATTCGTACCCGAATCCCTTTGAAAAGATCCCTTACCCGCAATTTCTTGCTAACGATCTAACTCGTAGTTTAAAGAAAAAACCTTTTTTGATCATGGAACAAGCCACCAGCGCCGTTAATTGGCGGCAAATCAATGGTGCCAAGACACCCAACCAGCTGCGTCTATGGAGTTATGAAGCGCTCGCTCATGGCGCTGATGGCATCATGTTCTTCCAATGGCGGCAGTCTCGTGGCGGTGCGGAAAAATTTCATAGTGCGATGGTGCCTCACGGAGATCCTCATTCAAGCCGTATCTTTCGTGAATGTGCGCAATTAGGCAACGAATTTTCGCAACTGTCGGAAATTGTTGGGACGCGCTTCTTGGCTGATGTCGCGGTTGTCTTTGACTGGGAAAATTGGTGGGAGCTGGAATTGGATGCCAAACCAAGCACCTTAAAGTACATTCATCAGTTACGCAGCCTGTATGGCGCGCTAAGAGCGTTAAATCTGAACGTAGACTTTGTCCATCCTTCCGAATCCCTAGACGGCTATCCTTTAGTGATCGCCCCAAATCTCTATTCAGCACCAGAAGCCTTCGGTAAGAAAATCAATGATTACGTGCGACAAGGTGGCATCTTCTTGACGAATTTCTTTAGTGGGATCGTCAATGAATATGACCAAGTCTATCTTGGGGGCTATCCAGGACTGTTTAGGGACACCTTAGGGATCATTGTAGAAGAGTTTTACCCAATGAAAGCAGCTACCCATCACCAAATTGACTTCCAAGGTCGTCGGTACGACAATTCTCTATGGGAGGAAGTCATTCATCTAAATGGTGCGAAAGCTTTGGCAACCTTCCAATCCGGTTATTTGTCCGATAAACCAGCCATTACTATGAATCAGATCGACGATGGGTATGCGTACTACGTGGGAACAGAATTGTCTCTTGAAGGGCTAACTACATTTTTAGCGACCATTCTGGAAAATCATAAATTAGCGACTCATGCCCAGCACTTCTTGGCTGCTCCTACTGAGGTCTCCGTTACCTGTCGCAAAGGTGCTGGCTATACACTCGTCTTTTTCTTAAACCATACGGAGCAGACAACCAAAGTGAAGCTGAAAGCCCCTGGAGCAGACCTTCTAACCAAAGAAACCAGACAGTTGGTAGTTCTGAAACCAAAAGAAGTCGCAGTTCTTAAGTATGTTGATTGATCTAAGGAAAAAGAACCTCCATGAAGCGATCGCTTCATGGAGGTTCTTTAATAGACGTTACTAGATTCAGGGAGAGTCATTAGACTAGCGATAGGCATTTTCTAAATAAGAGGCTATCTTTTGTCTTCGCTCTCCATCTCTTTTTTCTGAATAGTGATACTCTGGATTAGTCCAATGGGATTTGTCGTACAACCAAACAGGCATTTTTTTCGCTTCGTCGGTTTCCCATTCATAACGGAGGAACAAATGTGCATGAAGAAAGTTATCAGTATTTCCCAATAGTTCATAATTGATTCTCAATGGAGAACAATCTTGTATTATAGCATCTCCTAAAAGAGTCATATCAGTTAAGAAAATCTGTCGCTCGCTTAAATCTAGATCATTTAAAGAAGCCACCTCTCTTTTAGGTAATAATACACAATATCCGGGAAGAAATTGGACATCGCCATAAACAGCAAAACTGCCAGACAATTCTTTGATCACCATTGGATTTGTCCCATCTATCGCTGATTTGATTCTATTCTCATACCATTTCAATTTGATCCCCCCTCTTTCCTGTTCCTTGCAGCTATTCATGTAAAAACTATACAAGATTAAGGAAAGGCTTTCAATAGTAACAAAACAAAAAAATCTTTGCTATATGAGTGGTCCTTCAAAATCGTATTTGTAGACTTTTATAAACAAAAAAAATGTATCAATCTTATAAAAGACTGATACATCAATGATACCGGCGGCCGGGGTCGAACCGGCACGCCCTCAACGGGCACTGGATTTTGAGTCCAGCGCGTCTGCCAATTCCGCCACGCCGGCATGTTGAAAGGTTAGTATTTAGTACTAAGGCGGTAACCGGATTTGAACCGGTGATGAAGGTTTTGCAGACCTCTGCCTTACCACTTGGCTATACCGCCATTATACTATTGTTGCAATCTACAATCAAGTGAAGATTGTACTGGGGTAGCTGGATTCGAACCAACGCATGACGGAGTCAAAGTCCGTTGCCTTACCGCTTGGCTATACCCCAAAAATGAAAGGGCGAGTGATGGGAATCGAACCCACGAATGCCGGAGCCACAATCCGGTGCGTTAACCACTTCGCCACACCCGCCGTGATAAGAAACTGTTGAAATATATAATGGCAGGGGCAGCAGGAATTGAACCCACACTAACGGTTTTGGAGACCGCTGTTCTACCTTTAAACTATGCCCCTATAAA
>NZ_JAUKPK010000010.1:0-324 GCF_030499455.1 Enterococcus sp. B2E4 | reverse complement strand
ATATATAATGGCAGGGGCAGCAGGAATTGAACCCACACTAACGGTTTTGGAGACCGCTGTTCTACCTTTAAACTATGCCCCTATAAATGGAGGAGAGTGGATTCGAACCACTGAACCCTAAGGAACGGATTTACAGTCCGTCGCGTTTAGCCACTTCGCTACTCCTCCATGGTGGCGCGGGACAGAATCGAACTGCCGACACATGGAGCTTCAATCCATTGCTCTACCAACTGAGCTACCGAGCCATATAAGAAAATATAAGTTTTACAAAAATAATGAAACGGTCTGGACGGGACTCGAACCCGCGACCTCCTGCGTGACAGG